>JANXVU010000069.1 GCA_025351485.1 Candidatus Eiseniibacteriota bacterium
GTCGAGAAGCTCCCGGACCTTTTCCGGCTGGCGCCGGGCCTTGGCGAAGAGGCCCTCGCGGCCGCTTTCGACGGTGTTGCGCTCGGTCCCGGAACTGATCAGCGAGCAGGCGGTGCGCACCAGGACCCCGCCCGGGAGCAAAGCCGGCGGGGGAACGTCGAGCAGCACCATCTGGCCGGTCTTCTTGTCCTGGCTCACTTGTTTCAATCGAGTTCTCCGGTAGCGTTCGGGGATCCATCGGCAACGAAAGCGCGCGGATCGTACCCTTCCGCGCGGAAGGGCGTCAATCCGGCGCCGGGAAGGCTTCCAAGACCCATGTGCGGAATCTGCGGCATCTGGCACCCCGATCGGCGTCCCGTGGACGGCCCGAGGTTGCGGCGGATGAACGAGTCCATCCGCCACCGGGGACCCGACGACGACGGGTTCCACGAGGAGCCGGGCCTGGGGCTCGCCATGCGGCGGCTGGCCATCATCGACGTGGCCGGCGGAAAGCAGCCCATGTCCAGCGCCGACGGCCGGTTCGTGATCGTTTTCAACGGCGAAGTGATGAACTTCCTGGAAGTGCGGTCCGAGCTGGAGGCGCTGGGGCACGCGTTCTCCACCCATTCCGACACCGAGGTGGTGCTGCTCGCCTTCCGGCAGTGGGGGCAGCAGGCCTGGCCGCGCCTGGCCGGGATGTACGCCGCGGCCATCTGGGACCGCGCCGAGCGGCGGCTCACGGTGGCACGCGACCCGCTCGGGATCAAGCCGCTCTACTACGCGGACCTGGGACCGGGCGTGGTGTTCGGCTCCGAATTGAAGTGTCTGTTCCACGTTCCCGGAGCCGTGGGGGATCCCGATCCCGCGGCGCTGGACGAGTACCTGGCGTATGGCCACGTGCACGCGCCCGGCACGTTCTACACCCGGGCGCGCAAACTGCTCCCGGGCCACGTCCTGGTGGCCGAGGAGGGGCGCGGGCTTCGGACCGAACGGTTCTGGACCCTCAAGTTCGGATCCGGAGGCCGCCGCACCGACGCCGAGTGGGAAGACGAGTTCCGGGAGCGGTTCCTGGCCACCGTGAAGCGCCACCTGCTGTCGGAAGTGCCGCTGGGAGCGTTTCTCTCGGGCGGCGTGGATTCGAGCGCCGTGGTGGCCGCCATGAGCAAGGTCCACGGTGGCCGGCTGAAGACCTTTTCCATCGGATTCCGCGACCAGAAGTTCAACGAGCTGCCCTTCGCGCGCAAGGTGGCCGAACACCTCGGGACCGAGCACACCGAAGAGTGGGTGGACTCGGGTGACGCCGAGTCGATCCTGCCGCTCCTGGCGGCCCATTACGACGAACCGTTCGCGGACTCCTCGGCCATTCCCACGTGGTACGTCAGCCAGGTCACCCGGCAGCACGTCACGGTGGCGCTGTCGGGGGACGGGGGCGACGAGATCTTCGCCGGCTATTCGCGCCACCTGAACGAGCGCTGGATGGAGAAGTGGAGCCGGGTGCCCGCCCCGCTGCGCGCGCTGGCGCACGCCCTTTCCCAACTTCCGGCGCCCGGCGCGGAAGCGGCCGAGAGGCGCCAGCGCTTCGCCAAGAGGTTCGAAGACGCCGAACTGGGCGGAACCTTCCTGCGATTCTTTTCCAAGTACCAGCTGGCGGGCCCATCGGTGCGAGGGGGGATCTACCGGGAGGCGTTCAGGGGCTCGCTCCACCTGGACGGGGAGCTGGCGCGCTACGTGGCGCGCCACGCACTGGCGCCGGTGAGCCGGGATCCGGTCGAGAATCTGCTCTACGCGGACACCGTGGTGCGACTGCCCGATGACATGCTCACCAAAGTGGACCGGGCCAGCATGGCTCATTCGCTGGAGGTGCGGGTGCCATTCCTGGACCACACCCTGGTGGACTTCGTGGCCGGGATGCCGGTGGGGCTGAAACTGCGGGGGGCCACGGGAAAGTATCTCTTGAAGAAGGTGGTGCGGCCGTGGCTGCCCGAGGGGATCCTGGACCGGCCCAAGCAGGGGTTCGCGGTGCCGCTCTCGTCGTGGTTCCGGCAGGGGCTGGGCCGCCTCACCCTGGACCGGCTCCGCGATTCCGGCACATTCGAGGCCCTGCCGCTCGACCCCGGGGGAGTCGAGGCGCTGGCCGCCGGTCACGAGGCCGGCCGCGCCGATCAATCGCCACTGCTCTACGCCCTGCTCATGCTGGCCGAATGGAAGTTGGGCCCGGAGCGCTCCCGCGCCTCGGCCGAATCCGCTACCAGTTCATGAAGTCGCGCCACCGCGCGTAGAGCGCCGCCGTGGCCACCACGTCCCCGTAGCAGTAGCGCGCGATGTCCGCCCCGCGCCCTTCGTCCCACATTTCCTGCACTTTGTTCCCGTGGCTCTCTTCCGACTTGGGGCTCTCGATCCCGAACGAGCGGCAGGCCAGGTCCAGGTTGAACTTCATGGACCACGCCGAGCCCTGGAACTTGAATTGATCGTAGAGATCCACGTGGACGTCGCCCTTGTAGCGGTTGCCCAGCAGGTCGCAGCTGGCCTTGACCTTGAGGATCCCCGAGCGGATGTAGAGGTAGGGGACGTCGAAGGCGCGCCCATTGAAGGTCACGTAGGGCCGGCCCTTCGCGGCCAGCGACCAGAACTCGGCCAGCAGCGAGCGCTCGTCGGGGAACGCGGTGTAGACCACGCCTTCTTCGGCCGGGACCTCCTGGGAGCCGGCGCGCAGCAGCACCTTGCCTCCGCCGGTCTGGGTGTTGTGCATGGCGATGCAGGCCACCTCGCCGGTGAACGGCAGCAGCGCAGTCTGTCGCTTCAGATCCTCCTGCTTGTCCTCGTCGCCCCCGGCAGGACGGAGCAGGTACTCCTGGACACTGTCCGGGAGCGAGTCGAAACGCGCCCCGATGGTTTCGATGTCGAACACGAGGGCCATGGAATCACTCTCCTTGAAGTGGGTGGAGGATCGCGCCCACGTTAACACACCCGGCGATTGGGCGAAACGTCGCCTAAATGCCATTAGAGCTTGCACTTAACGGCGATTCATGATACCTTGCTCGGCACATGGCAACCGTACCTATCATCGGATCCTCCCGCCCAGGCGAGACTTCTGTTCCCCGCCGCGTCGCCCTGATTGCCGTGCTTGCGGCGCTGGCGCTGCGGGTGGCCGTGGCGGTGGCCATGGGGGAGCGGTTGTTCTGGTCCGACGAGGACATGTACTTGTCCTACGCCCGCCGCGTCGCCATGAACCAGTGGATCGGACCGCGCGCCTTTACGTTCGTTCCCCCCGGCCAGCACTACACCCTGGGCATCCTCTTTCACGTGATTCCAGCCTCGGCCCTGGCCGCGCGGCTGATCCTGGCCTGCGCCTCGGCCGCCTCGGTGTGGCTGACCTGGCGGCTGGCCCGGCGGGTCTCCCCCTGGGCCGGAGCCTTGGCCGCGTGCCTCATGGCCGTCTATCCGCTGGTGGCTTACACCGCGGCCACCCTGTACCCGCAGACCCTGGCCCAGTTCTACCTGTTGTGTGGGGCCAATCTGCTCATGGACCACCTGGTGCGCCCCGCCCCCGGACGGGTCGTCGGCTCGGGGCTGTTCGTGGGGCTGAGCGCGCTGACCGTTCCGACCATCCTCACCATCTGCCCGGTTCTCGGGATATGGATGTGGTGGGCCCGGGGCAGGACGTGGCGTGCGCTGGGGGAAGTGCTGCTCCTGGCCGCGGTCATCACCGCCACACTGACGCCGTGGATCTACCGCAATTACCGGGTGGAACACCGCTTCATTCCGATCGCCACGGTGGGCTCGCAGATCTTCTTCTTTGCCAACAATCCCAAGGCCGATCCCGACTCCAAGGACATCGCCCTGGTGGACAGCGTGTACACGCCGGAGCTCAAGGCGGAGGTCGCCCGCGCCGGCAATCCCGACGTGGTCTATTCGCGGCATGCCGCGGAGTTCATCCGCGAGCACCCCGGCCGGTTCCTGCTCAACTACGCCAAGCGCCTGCGGCATTTCTATGACTTCACCCCCCACGTCTTTACCCGCAACGAACACACCGGGAGGCTCTCGGCCCTGGTGGTCGGGCTGACCTCGGGTCCGGTGCTGCTGCTGGCGCTCCTCGGGGCGATCCCACTCATGCGCCGCGGGGCCGTGGGGGCGTTTCTGGTCCTCTTGCCCCTCTGCTGGTCTGTGGCTTCGGCGGTATTCGGGGTGACCATCCGCTACCGGGTGCCCATCGAACCCTTCATCCTGGCAGTGGCTTCATGGAGCGCCCTGTGGCTGGCCTCGCGGGTTTGGCCCGCGGCGCGTCAAGCGCTGGAGGCCCGTTGAGTTTTCAGTTCGAGGCACGCTTCTTCCGGAGCCTCCTGGACCAGTGGGGCTCGAGCCCCAAGCGGTTGCTGGTCATCGGGTGCGGGCCGGGGGAGGAGATGTCCACCCTGGCGAGGGAAACCGGCGCGGAGGCCTTTGGAGTGGACCTGGACGTGGGCTCGCGCTCCAAGGGCGCGCGGGTCCACCTGGTGCGCTCCGACGCGCGGAACCTGCCATTTCGTGGCGGGACTTTCGATGCGGTGTACTGCTACCACGTGCTGGAGCACGTGCCGGGACCCGCGGGCGCGGTGGCCGAGGCGCGCCGGGTGCTGCGGGAGCAGGGCGTGGGCTACTTCGGCACTCCGAACAAGTCGAGGCTGGTCGGTTATCTCGGCGGCCGGGGCACGCGCATGGAGAAGTTCGTCTGGAATCTGCACGACTATCGCCGCCGGCTCCTGGGCCGCTGGTCCAACGAGCAGGGGGCGCACGCGGGATTTACGTCCGCCGAGCTCGGGGGATTGCTCCAGGGGCAGTTCCAGGCCGTCGAGAACGTGGGCCTGCCGTACTACCTGGGCAAGTACCCGCGGTTGGCCGCCCTGTGGAGCGCGGCGTTCCGCAGCGGAATCGCGGCCGTGCTGTGCCCGTCCGTTTATTTCCGGGTTCGCTAGGCTGGAAACTCTTTTTATAGCTCCCGATATTTTGCATCAGGAATATCCGATCAAATGCACATCCGAAACGGATTTAGTAAGTGTTAACGCTCCAAGGACATAGGAGCGAAGTCAAATTATCGTCTTGACTTCCGGGGAGCGGCTGCGTATAATCTTTCTAGTTCTAAACAAAGCTTTCCGCATCACAGACCGAAAACCCAAGGGGAGGGACATCCAAAGTCTGACTTGCTAACGGGTACCACAAGGGCGCCCTCGGGGCGCCCAGGTTGTCGCGAACTACCAACAGCATTGGCTCGAAGACCCTTACATCCGATCGGTGCAACCAGTCGAGGAACCCAGAGACTGACTGACATCAACGACAACCATGTGGTTTCCGTCGCAAGCGTATCCCAAAGGCTGTCCGGCTTCATGCCGAAGAACGCACGCGGGCATTCGTGAGTTGCGATGGGAGTTCCTTACACTGACCGCATCGCAGCTCTATTTTTGTGTCCAGATGCGTCTCTTCGGGTAGCGAAGCCGACAACAACGGGAGCGTGACATCGTGCTCGACCAACACCCCGGGTCAGCTTTATTCGATTCACAGACAGAGATGTCCTCCATGAGATCTTCGGTTTCATCGGCCGCCGTATTGCCCCGCGAATTCGAGCCCCCGCTCGTTCTTACGCGCACCAGCGGTTTCTATCTCCGTCATGGAAAGCGCGCCCTGGACGTTCTGGCCGCCGTTCTCGGCATGGTCGTGTTCGGCCCGCTCATGCTGGCCCTGGGATTGATCGTCCGCCTCGACTCCAACGGCCCCATGTTTTACCGCTCCCGGCGCACCGGGCGGAACGGTCGGATCTTCACCTTCTACAAGCTTCGCTCGATGGCCGTGGACGCCCACGAGCGGCGTTCCGAGCTGCTCCACCTCAATGAAGTCCAGGGGCCGATCTTCAAGATCCGCAAGGACCCCCGGGTCACCCGCATTGGCGGGTGGCTGCGCCGGACCAGCCTGGACGAGCTTCCGCAGTTGCTCAACGTGCTCAAGGGTGACATGAGCCTGGTCGGCCCCCGGCCGCCACTCCCCGAGGAAGTGGAGCGTTACGAGCCCTGGCAGCGCCGCCGTCTCGACGTCCAGCCGGGCATCACCTGCCTGTGGCAGATCAGTGGCCGCAGCCGCATCGGCTTCGAGGAGTGGATGCGCCTGGACCTCGAGTACATCCGCCACCGTTCCTTCGGACTGGACCTGAAGATCCTGCTGCGCACCGTGCCGGCCGTCCTGAGCCGCGAGGGCGCCTACTAGGCGGGCCGGCCCGGTTGACAAAGCCGGGTCCTCCATCCAATCTGTCTCCCGGAGTTCGCTCGACGTCCCGGCACCTTTCCCCATGCGCTGCACACGCGCCGGAATCCCAAGATCCGTTCCAGATTTCCGCGCTCGGCTGATTTCCGGCTGCCCGCACTAAACCCGGGATCTCATGGCCCAAGACCAACCCCGCGTCCTTCCAGGGCCGCCCCTCGTGTGGCTGCTCCTTGGGATCGCCCTCCTCCTGCGTTTCTATCATCTCGGCCACCAGAGCATCTGGGTGGACGAATACACGTCGTACCTGTGTGCCCTTCCCTACGATCACATGACCTTCCACGACCTGTGGGAAAATCTCCACGGGCCCCTGCACGCGCTGGCGCTGCACGCGGTCATGCGATGGATCGGCGTCAATACGGTGACCCTGCGGCTGCCGACGGCCCTGGCGGGAGCGCTCACGGTGGGGGTCATGTACCGGGTGGGAGAGCGCACCCTCGGCCGGGGGGGACTGATCGTCGCGGCGCTGACCACGTTCTCCCCCTTCCTGATCTGGTATTCGCAGGAGGCGCGCAACTACGCCTTCGTGGTGCTGTTCGCCGCCGCGGCCACCTGGGCGTGGGTGGAAATCCTGCAGACCCGCAAGGCCGAATGGTGGGCCGCCTACGTGGTGGCCTGCGTGGCGGGAATCCTCTCCAATCTTTCCATGCTGTTCGTGGTGGCGGCGCACTTCGGGCACTGGCTCTATCTGATGCGGCGGGAACGGCGGGCGTTCAAGGCGGTTCGACCCTGGATGCTCTACGTGCTGCTGGTGGCCCTGGCGGTGAGCCCGTGGCTCTACCAGTTGTGGCTCGCCGTGGACTGGAGCATCCTGTACCGGCACGTGCCCGGCATGGGCAAGCTGGAGCGGGGCGTGCCGCTGTCCCTGCTGGCGGTGCCGTACACGTTCTACACCTTCTGCCTTGGGTTTTCGATGGGCCCCTCGCCGCGGGACCTGCACGGGGCCGGGACGCTGCCGCTCTTCTACTCGCACCTCTGGTGGATGATCCCGGCGTCGATGTTCTTCGCCTTCCTGACCGTCCGGGGCCTGGTTTCGCTCCGGAAGCGGCGGAACGCCTTCGCGTTGATCCTGTGCTGGCTCCTGATTCCTCTGGTGCTCACGCTCTACATCACGATGCGCGAGATCAAGGTGTTCAATCCAAGGTACCTGGCGGTGTCGCTCCCGGCCTTCTACCTGATCTGGGCCGAGGCGCTCCTGGGCTTCCGCCGGCGCGCGGTGGCGTGGTCGCTGGCGGCGGTGTTGGCGGGCTTCTGGGGGGTCTCGCTCTCGAACCACTACTTCAACCCGGTCTACGACAAGGACCGCGTGCGGGAGGCGGGAGCCCACGTGATGCAGAACTGGCGGGAGCACGACTACCTGCTCACCGCCGGCGCCGCGATGCCGATCCACTTCTACGTGCCGAGGTACTACCCGACCGGCCATTTCTGGCTCGGGTACGCGAACGACACGCTAAACCTGAGGCGCCATTTCGAGAGCCAGTTTCCGGACAGCATCGAGCGGGTGTGGGTGGTGAGTTGCCGGCCCCACTGGTATGATCCGGGGGATCATTTCCGGCGATTCATGGAATCGACCTACCCGCTGCTGGACCGTTCCGAAATGCTGGGATGCAGCATCTACCTGATCCGGAATCCGAGGTCGCAAGTTGCGGCCTCGAACAGTCGATAATGCCCTGATGGGGCCTTGGAAGGGTCGCGGGGTGGCGGTGCGCCATCGCCCCGGCACTGGAGTGCGGCCGGGCCATTCCGGCGGCCCCGGCAGGCCGACAGAACCACATCCCAGAAGGGACCGGACTTTCGCCCGATGACACCCCTAGATTGGAAGCCGCCGGCCGGCCAGCGCGTGCTGGTCATGATGCCGGCATACAATGAGGCCCTGAACATCGGCCACTCCATCGAGACCGTCCGGCGCGACGCCCCGTACGCCGACATCCTGGTGGTGGACGACGGCTCGCTGGATGCCACTGCCAAAGTGGCCAGCGAGGCCGGGGCCCGCGTCATCACGCTGCCGGTCAACCTGGGTATCTTCGATGCGATCCACACCGCCTTCATCTATGCCTACCGCGAGGGCTACACCGCCGCGGTCCAGGTGGACGCGGACGGGCAACACCAACCGTCCGAGATCCCGGTCATCCTGGAACCGGTCATGCGCGGCGAAGCCGACGTGGTGATCGGATCGCGGTACCTGGAAAACCGCGGCTACAAGACGCCGCTGTCGCGCCGCATGGGGATGATCCTCTTCGCCAACGTGACCTCGGCCCTGATCGGGCGGCGCGTGACCGACACCACCTGCGGTTTCCGCGCCTACAGCCGGGAGGCCATCGCCGCCTTCGCCCAGGAGACCGGCGTGGAGGCGCTCGACGCCGTCGGCCTGGTGATCCTGGGCCGGGCCGGCTACCGCATCGCGGAGGTGCCGGCCACCGTGCACACCCGCCTGACCGGAAAGAGCAGCATCAACCTGGTGCGCTCGTTCGTGTACCCGTTCAACGGCCTGCTGTCCCTGATCCCCGTCCTGCTCAACCGCAAGTTCGTGCGCAGGAGACCCAACTCATGATCTTTGCCCGCTACAAGGAACTCGCGCTGCTGGTGTGCGTCGGCCTCACGATGATCATCCTGGAACTGGTGCGCCGCAAGAAACTGGGCGTGCGCTACTCGCTGGTGTGGCTGGGCGTGACCGTGTCCATGGGCGTGATCTCGCTGTGGGACGGGCTGCTCGATCTCATCCGCCGCTCCATCGGCGCGGTGAACCCGAGCTCCACCCTGTTCTTCCTGGGAATCCTCTTCTCGCTGGTAATTCTGTTGCACTTCTCGATCCGGATCTCGGAGTACTCGCAGCAGATCCGCCTGCTGGCCAAGGAGCTGGGGCTGTTGCGGGAGAGGCTGGAGCGCAGGGACCGCGGGGAGGGGCCGCCTAGCGGCGGGTCGTAATCTTCAGCAGGGACCGGGCGCGCTCCGCGCGCCCGGCGGCTTCCGTCGGCGTCGCGCCGGCGGCCAGCACGTGGCCCACCCGGGTCAGGCTGTTCTCCAGCGGCGGAACGTCGCCGCCTTCCTCGACGTCCAGCACCCAGTCCACCACGCCCTCCACGTTCCGGGATTCCGCGGCCCCCTCGATCTTCACCACGGTGCCGGGCTCCGGCAGGAAGTAGCGGATCGCCGCGCCCGCGCCGCGGGTGGGGGCGACGTCGGGGGTTTCGCCCAGCGCCACGCGGATGGCGCCCTCGAAGATGTCCACGCCGGTCGCCATCGGGACCAGGTCGGAGGTGATCCGGTCGCCTCCGAGGCGCGCTCCGATCTCCATGATGCACGCTCCGTGGGCGCCCAGCTTGATCTCGGTGTGGCTGGCGGCGAAATCGATTCCCAGGGCCTTCACGCCGCGCCGGGCCGCATCCAGGATGCTCTCCTGGTCCGCGGCCGGGAGCTGCGAGACCTCGGTGTGCCCGGTCTCCACGAAGTAGGGCGGGCCGCTGGTGATCTTGTCGGTGATCGCGACCAGGTGGGTCTCGCCGTTCCAGGTCAGGCCCTCCACGCTCACTTCCGGGCCCTCCACGAATTCCTCGCACACCAGCACGCCGCTGCGGCAGACGGCCTGCCCGCGGCGCCACGCCAGCTCCAGGCCGGCCGGGTCGGTGGCCTTGGTGACGCCCTTGCTGCCCACGCCGTCGGTGGGTTTTACGATCACCGGCCAGCCCAGCCGGGCGGCGGCCTCCGCGAGCTCGTCCTGGGAGGCCACGCGGATGGCCTTCGGGCTGGGGGCGCCCCCACGCAGGAAGGCTTCCCGCATCCTGTACTTGTCGGTGGCCCGCTCGGCCGCCTCCTCGGAAAGCCCCGGCAGGCCCAGCTCGGAGGTGACGCGGGCCACGGTTCGCACGGCGTAGTCGGTGCACACGGACAGCACGGCGCTCACGCGCTCCTCCCGCGCGATTTGCAGCGCCACCGCGGCGTCCTTGATGTCGGCGATGTGGGCGGAGTCGGCTTCCCGGAGACCCGGGGCCCGGGGGTTGAAGTCCATCACCACGACCCGCAGGCCCAGCCGCCTGGCGGTTCGCACCGCGGGCAGCTGCAGGGGGCCCGCGCCGAGCAGGAGAATGGAGCGGGTGCTCACCTAGGGACGGAGGACGGAAAGGATGTGGGTGTCATGGTAGCGGCCAGCGTGGAACACGTCGTCCCGGAGCAGTCCTTCGCGCTGGAATCCGCACTTTTCGAAGGCCCGCACGGCCCGCTCGTTGTAGGAAAACACCCGCACCCAGATGCGGTGCAGGTTGAGCCGTTCGAATCCGAACCGGAGCAGCTCGCGGATGGCGGCCGGCCCGTAGCCCTTGTCCTGGCGGGTCTGGTCCCCGATGTAGATCCACAGCTCCGCCTTGCGGGGCACGGTCTGGATGTCGCGGAAGCCTCCGTTGCCGATGTGGGCGCCGTCCTCCGCCTCCAGCGCCAGGACGCGCTGGGATAGGTCGTGCTGGATGCGCTTGTACCATTCCTCCTCCTCGGCGGCCGAGATGGGGAAGAGGGTGCCCGTAAAACGCGTGATCTCCGGGTCGTTGACCCACAGGAGTGAGCGCGGGAGGTCGGTGGCCTCCAGCGCTCGCAGCCGGACACTCCGGTCCGGGGCGTCGGCCGGGCTCTTCGCCGGCTTCGGGGCGGGGTCGTTCACGCTTTCCTCCGCCTCCAGTGAACCACCTTAAGCACGGCGCGGGCCACGTCCTCG
>JANXVU010000116.1 GCA_025351485.1 Candidatus Eiseniibacteriota bacterium
GCCCCGCGGGGCGCCACGGCGGGCCCGCGCTATCCGGACATGACCACTGTCAACCGCTAGAGGAAACCCATCCATGCTCAGACCTTGGGCGCGTGCGTCCCTGTTCACGATCTTCGCCCTGGCGGCGCTCCATCCGGACGCGCGCGGCGCCGGATTTGCGCTCTTCGAGCAGGGTGCCCCGGCCATGGGGCGGGCCGGCGCCTACGTGGCGGGAGCCTCCAATCCCAGCGCGGTGTTCTTCAACCCCGCAGCTCTCGCCGGCGTCAAGGGCACCCGCGTGGGGCTGACCCCGAGCCTGATCTTCTTCAATGAGTCCTTCGCCGGATCCGATCCGTATCCGGGCTACGGCACCACGGGCGAGACCGCGCACCGGGGCTTCCCGCTTCCCGCCGCCTACCTGAGCCACGAGTTTTCTGACCGCGTGACCGGCGGGCTCGGCTTCACGGCCCCGTACGGTTTGGAGACCGACTGGCGCGACAGCCCGAACTTTCCGGGGAGGTTCCTTTCCCAGCGCGCCCGGATCGAGCGGCTGGAGGTGAGCGGGGCGCTGGGCGTGGAGTTGAGCCCCGCCTTGCGGGTGGGCGGGGCGCTCAACATGGGCATCAGCCGCGTGATCTTGCAGAAGGCGCTGGCCGCCCAGCTGCCCGGCGAGCCCACGGCCGTCGAAATCGGAACGGCCTCCCTGGAGAGCCCCCGCCAGTCGGGGCTCTCGGGAACCCTGGCCCTGCAGGCGCTTCCAAGCGACAAGGTGAAGTTTGGACTGGTGGTCCGGACCGGCTCCACCTCGGAGTTCACGGCCCCCGCCCACCTTGCCTACGGCCCCATCCACACCGGCAACGCCAACGAAGATTCGCTGATCCAGTCCCAACTGCCCAGGGACCAGGACGCGTCCGTCAGGGTGCGCTTCCCGCTCATGGTGATGACGGGCATCGAGTACGCGTTCTCCCCAGCTTTTCACGGCGAGGTGGACTTGAACTGGACGCGCTGGAGCGTGTTCGACACCGTGAGCATCCTGTTTTCGAAGGACCCGGCCTTCAACATCTACACGCCCCAGGACTTCAAGAACGCGCTGGCCGTGCGCGCCGGCGTGGAGTACGCGCCCCCCGGTCGCTGGACGATCCGAGGCGGGGCCTACTACGACGTCACCCCCCAGCCCGCGACCACTTTGAGCCCGCTGCTGGCGGACACCGACCGCGTGGGCCTCACCGCGGGGCTCGGGTACGACGCCGGCCCGTTCCGCCTGGACACCTACGCGCTGCTGGTGCTGTTTCGGAACCGCTCCACGGATGGGACCAGCGTCCTGCACCTGGACGGCTCCTACAAACCCCGCGCTTTCACCGTGGGCCTGGGATTGGGGTTTGCGCTATGAAGAAGAACACTCTGGAGCGCGCGCTCGCGGGACTCGCCCTGGCCATGCTCTCGCTCGCCGCCGCGTCCTGTTCCAAGGTGGTGGCGCCGGTGAAGTCCACCACCGTCAACACCGGCTCGGCCGATTTCAGCCGCTACGTCGCGATCGGCAACAGCCTCACCGCCGGCTACCAGTCGGGCGGGCTCCTGGACTCCTACCAGGACCACGCCTATCCGGTGCTGATCTCCACCCAGGCGGGCCGGCCCGGAATGCGCCACCCGCGCGCCACGAGCCCGGGATTTCCGGCGCTGCTCCGCCTGGACTTCGATCACCCGACCGGCACGCTGCTCCCGTTTTCCATCGTGGCGTCGAACGGCACCGGCGTCCTGGAAAATCCAGGGGACGCCCCGTTCCAGAACCTGGGCGTGCCGGGGGCGCGGATCGAGGACTTCTTCGCCCATCACACCGACGACTTTTTCCCGTTCGTGCTCCACGGCCAGGAGGACGCATCGCTCTGGACGGCGCTGAAGGCGCAGCGCCCCACGTTCGTCACTTTCTGGCTGGGCTCCAACAACGCGCTGGGCGCGCTGCTGGCAGGAACGCCGGATGCGCTCACGCCCGCCGCGCAGTTCGAGAGCGACTACCGGGCCGCACTGGACTCGGTGCTTTCCACCGGAGCCCGGGTGGCCGTGGGAAGCCTGGCGGAGGTGACCGACATTCCCTTTGCCAACACCATTCCTCCCTACCTGTTTGACCCGGTGAGCGGCGCCCCGGTCCTGCTTGGCGGCCAGACGTATCCCTTCCTTGGGCAGCGCGACGGGGCCGCGCCGGGATCCATGAACCCGGGCTCGGTGGTAACGCTGGGCGCGGTGGTGTACCTGGCGCAGGGGTATGGAATACCCCGCTTCCTGGGCGGAAACGGACAGCCGCTACCCGACCAGGTGGTGCTCACCCCGGCGGAGCTCGCCTCCATTCGCCAGCGCGTGGCGGCCTACAACGAAATCATCGCCCGCCTGGCCCGCGAGCGCGGCGTTACGGTGGTCGACATGCACACTTTCTATTCCAGGATTCGATCCGAGGGCTACAACCTGGGCGGCATCCCCTACTCCACCCGTTACCTGTTCGGGGGCATCTTCAGCCTGGACGGCATTCACCCGTCCTCGTTCGGACAGGCGCTGGTGGCCAACGAGTGGATCCGCGTGATCAACGACGGCTACGGCGCCCATCTCGAGCCGGTGAGCCTGGCGCCGTTCGTGGTGTCGGGGGCCACGGAGATGGTCGTCGCCGCGGGCGCGCCGGCGAAGCCGGAGTCCGTCCGCACCTGGGCACAGGCGCTGCGCGGCGTCGACTGGGATCGCATCGCGCGAACCGAAGGAGCCAGGGCCCGATGACCGAACCCACCTATTTCACATCGCCCATGCCGCCGCCGGACGTGGTGCGCGCGCATCACGACGCGATCCGGCTGGTGGCGCAGGGCCGGGTGAGCGAAGCGGCCGAGCGCATCGGCGAAATCGTGCAGGGCCACCCGGACTACGCGCCCGCCCAGCACGACCTGGGCGCCCTGCTGTGGAAGATGGGCTCTCCCGAGGCCGCCCTGGAGCACCTGGGACGGGCCCACCTGCTGGAGCCACGCAACCTGGACACGATGCGCAACCTGGCCCGCCTGTGCCTGGACCTGGGCCTGCCGCAGGACGCGCTGGACGTGTGCCTGCGCATGCTGGAGATCGACCCCGACCAGCCCGAGGCCCTGCTGATGAAGGGATTCCTGCTGGCCGACCATGGCCAGGATGCCGAGGCGGAAAAGGTGCTCCGGCTGGCCGCAGGCAAGGATCTGACCCGCAAGGCCGCCACCGACAAGCTAAACCAGCTCGCCGCGAAACTCACTGCCCGCACCGAGTCCGCCGTGACCGAGGATGGGATCGCGCTGGAGCGCGGCCCCATCGCCACCTTCATCCGGGGAACCTTCGCCGGCACGGCTTCGAGCGAGTACCTGGATGTGCACGCCGACCGCATCGAAGAAACCCTGATGCGGATGACGCCCTTCCTGCGCGCCAGTTCCCGGGTGATCGACGTGGGCAGCTACACCGGCGAGCTGCCGCTGGTGCTGTGGAAGTTCCTCGGGATACGGGACACCCGCTGCTGCACCCTGGACCTGATGCCGCTCCAGGGCGGGGACGGCCTGCTGCGCGTGCCCGGCGTGGACCACGCGGTGCCGGTGGCGCGGTGCGACATCGAGCGCGAGCGCTGGCCCTACGAAAATGAGAGCGCGGACCTGGTGGTGTGCCTGGAAACGCTCGAGCACCTGACCGACCATCCGCTGTTCATGATGGCGCAGGCCAACCGGGTGCTTCCCCCCGGCGGACGCATGGTGATGACCACGCCCAATGCGCACTCCTTCTACGCCATCACCCGCATCCTGGACCGGGAATCGCCCAACCTGCTTCCCCAGTACTGGCCGGGCCGGCCGGGCTACGGTCACATCAAGGAGTACACCGCGAAGGAAATGACGCTGCTCTTTGAAGCGGCCGGGTTCGAGGTGGAGTCGCAGTGCACGTTCAGCCCCTACGCCTGGGCATTGGACCCGACGCTCCCGGGGCTCAAGGCGCCGCTGCGGGAATACGGACTGCTGGATTCGATGAGCGGAATGCTGCACTTCGTGGTGGGTAAGAAGACCGGCGCGCCGAAGTACGAGCGCATCCAGCCGATCTACGCGGAAACGAAGGAGTGGGAGCCTACCCCGCCCGCTTGAGCGGCACGAACCGGACCGGCGCGACGGCCTCGTGCTGGTAGCCTTCCCCGCGGCGCGTCACGCGGGTGAGCATCTGCTCCTCGGCG
The DNA here is from genome assembly GCA_025351485.1 of Candidatus Eiseniibacteriota bacterium. Classification (GTDB taxonomy): domain Bacteria; phylum Eisenbacteria; class RBG-16-71-46; order RBG-16-71-46; family JACRLI01; genus JANXVU01. The sequence goes on from JANXVU010000116.1 coordinate 4,184, forward strand.
CCGCCCACGGGGGCCACCAGCCGGCCGCCGTCGCGCATCTGCCGCAGCAGCGCCTCCGGGATCTCGGCGGATGCCGCGGCCACCGCGGTGCCGTCGAACGGGGCGTGCACCGCCCAGCCGAAACTTCCATCCCCCGAGGTCACCGTCACCTGGCCGAACCCCAGCCGGGCCAGCCTTGCGCGCGATGAATCCGCCAGCGCCGGGTTGATCTCGATGGCCCACACCACGCAGCCCATTTCCGAGAGCACCGCCGACTGGTAGCCGGTGCCCGAGCCCACGTCCAGCACGTGCGCCCCGGGCTGGAGTTGGAGCGACTGCAGGGTGAGCGCCACGATGAACGGCTGGGACAGGGTTTCACCCTCGCCCAGCGGCAGCGCACGGTCCTCGTAGGCGGCGTGGCGAAAGGTGGTGTGCAGGAATTCGTGCCGGGGAACGCGCGACATGGCTCCCAGCACGCCGGCATCGCTGATGCCCCGCGAGGCGAGCTGCTTTTGCACCATGTCCCGGCGCTGGCGCTCGAAGGACACCTGGATCTCGGGGCCGCCAGGGCCTTGATGACGCCTGCCAAAGAAGTCGAAATCGGGCATTGGGCTCCTTAACGGATGTATCGGCCTCGGCCCGGCCGGGCTGCACCGGGAATGATATCACGGGAGCGGGGGCACCGGCGGCGCCCCGACCGGGGCCCTTGCAGCGCCCGCCCCTCCCCGGTGCTACAATGTTCTGGAAAGGGGGTCTGCCGCCGTGATCCTTCCCAAGCTTCGCCTTGCCGCCCTGGTGGCGGCCGTCTGCATGGCCGTGGTTTCCGGTCCGCACGCTGCTCCGTCTGTTCCCGAATCCCCGGTCCGCCCCTCCCACGTCCAGAGCGTCCCGCTGCTCGGGACGGTCAATCCGGCCTCCTCGGAGTTGCTCCAGTCGGCCATCACCGACGCCAACCGGGACCACCGCGAAGCGGTGCTCATCGAGATCGACACGCCGGGCGGCCTCGAATCCTCCATGCGCGACATGGTCAAGGCCATCTTGAAATCCGAAGTCCCGGTGATCGCCTACGTCTCCCCGGCGGGCGCGCGTTCGGCCTCGGCCGGGGTGTTCCTGATGGCGGCCTCCCAGGTGGCGGCCATGGCCCCCGGCACCAACCTGGGGGCGGCCCACCCGGTGGGCATCGGAGGCGGCTCCATCGACTCGATCATGTCCGGCAAGATCACCAACGACGCCTCGGCCTACATGCGCTCGCTGGCCCGCCAGAGGGGCCGCAACGTGCAGTGGTACGAAGACGCGGTACGCCACAGCGTTTCGGCCAGTGAAACCGAGGCTCTGGACAAGGGCCTGATCGACATCGTCTCGCGCTCCCGGGAAGACCTGCTGGACCGCCTGGACGGCCGCCGGGTCACCTTGGGCTCGGGCAAGGTGGTCACGCTGCACACCCGCGGGGCGGTCATCATCCCCACGGTGGTTTCCCTGCGCATCAAGATCCTGAACGCGCTCTCCGACCCCAACATTGCCTACCTATTGATGCTGCTGGGCTTCTACGGGATCCTGTTCGAGTTGATGCATCCCGGCGCGGTCCTGCCGGGGGTCGCCGGCGGGGTGAGCCTGCTGCTGGCGTTCTTCGCGCTGCAGACCCTGCCGGTCAATTACGTGGGGATGCTGCTGATCCTGTTCTCGCTGGTCCTGTTTATCCTGGAAGCCAGGACCCCGACCCACGGCACGCTCGGGATCGGAGGGGTGATCAGCTTTCTTCTGGGTTCGGTCATGCTGCTGCGGGTCCATGGCTCGGAGCTCCACGTGGCCTGGGGCCTGATCGCCGGTTCCACGGCCATCACGGCGCTTTTCTTCGGAACCATCATCGCCGCGGCTTTCCGGGCCCGCCGGCTCCCCGTCACCACCGGAAAACGGGGCCTGATGGGGGAGCGGGGCCGGGTGACCGAAACCCTCTCGCCCCTCGGAACTGTATATGTCCATGGGGCTTACTGGACTGCCGAGGCCGACGAGCCGCTCCCCAAGGGCACCCTGGTCCGGGTGGCCGAGGTGAAGGGCTTGACCTTGAGGGTGGTCCGGGCCTAGCTTTCTAGGGGTTCAGTACCCCCCACACAGGTTCAGGGATAGGGACTCTTCGCCCTCGGCTTTTCGCCTATCACCCGAGTCCCCAAGGACCCCTCAGAAGAATTCGAGGCACGGCATGGCTGCTTTCGGCTTTTTTGTATTCATCGTCCTGGCAATCCTCATCGTTTCCCTCATTGGAAATTCCCTGCGAGTGCTCCGGGAATACGAGCGGGCGGTGGTGTTTCGTCTGGGCCGGCTCCAGGGCGAGCGGGGCCCCGGGCTTATCCTGTTGATTCCCATCGTAGACCGCATGGTCAAGGTCAGTCTGCGTACGGTGGCCATGGAAGTCCCGCCCCAGGACATCATCACCCGCGACAACGTCACCGTGAAGGTCAACGCGGTCATGTACTTCCGGGTGATCGACCCCAACCGGGCCGTGGTCGACGTGGAGAATTACATCTACGCCACCTCCCAGATCGCCCAGACCACGCTGCGGAGCGTGCTGGGCGAGGCCGACCTGGACGAGCTCCTTTCCGCCCGCGAGCGGCTGAACGTGAACCTGCAACAGATCATCGACGGGCACACCGAGCCCTGGGGCATCAAGGTGATCAACGTCGCCGTGAAGAACGTGGACCTGCCCCAGGAGATGCAGCGGGCCATCGCGCGCCAGGCCGAGGCCGAGCGTGAGCGCCGGGCCAAGATCATCAACGCAGAAGGCGAGCTGCAGGCTTCCGAGAAGCTGGCCGAGGCCGCCCAGGTGATGGGCGCCAGCCCGATCACCCTTCAGCTGCGATTCCTACAAACTCTGGCCGAAATCGCCTCCGAGAAGAACTCCACCACCATCTTCCCGGTGCCGATCGACCTGTTCACTCCGTTCATCCAGAAGGCCATGCGCGAAGTCGGACCGGCGCCGGCGCCCGCCCCGGCGCCCGCCCCTCGCGTAACCGGGCCGGGAGCCCAATCATGATGACCGCTGCAAAGAATTGGAGCCGTTGGCTGGGCCTGGCCGGAATGCTGGCAGCCCTCGCGCTTCCGCTGACCGCCTCGCGGGTGCGCGCCGCGGAGGAAGCCGCCCAGGAATTGTCCTCGGAAGAATTGTCCGCCGAGGGCGGGTCCGGCGAATCGTCCGGAGCGCCCGCGGTGGAACTCGGCCCCGACCAGCGGGCCGACATCCACGCCCAGATCTACATTCCGTGCCGGCCCGACTCGGTGTGGATGGTCATTACCGACTACGACCACTTGCGCGAGTTCATCCCCAACATGGTGGAAAGCCGGCTCCTGGAAGACCACGGCAGCGTGAAGCTCATCGAGCAGGTGGCCCAAGGCAAATGGTTCGTGTTCGGCAAGCGGGCCCGGGTGGTGCTGGAAGTGGAGGAGCACAAGTACAGTCGCCTGGATTTCCACGTGGTGGACGGCGACTTCACGGTGTTCGACGGCAGCTGGGAGCTTCGCCCGGGCAAGGGCGGCCGCGGCACGATCCTGTCTTACCGGCTGAATGAGAAGCCGCGCTTTCTCGCTCCCGGGTTCATGGTGAAGAACACGCTTTCCCGGGACATTCCCGGACGTCTTGCCGCGGTCCGCGACCGCGTGATGAGCCTGGTCCCGGCGTACGCGGGCAGCGCTTCCGGCGCGCCGACCGGGTCGGCCAAGTAGGCCGCTCCCGCAAGGGCCCGGTTCGCACGGGCCAACCGATCCGGCAGGGCCGGGCGCCCCAGTCGCGCCCCCAAGCCCGGCCCCTTGAAGCTCCCCCAGCGCGGCCGCCCCTCGGGGTGTGGGCCGCGCTGATCGTTTGCGCCGGCCTCCTCGCTCTTTTCCGCAGCCTCGACACCGACTATTGGTTCCACCTCGCCGCCGGCAGATCCATTCTGGCCCACGGGCTGCCCACGAAAGAGATCTGGTCGCTTTCCGGATTCGGCGGACGGCCTGCGCTTTCCGAATGGTTGTTCCATGTCGCGCTTTACGCGACCCGCGCCGTGGGCGGCGAAGGAGCGGTGGCGGCCTGGCGGGCCGTTTGGGTGATGGCTGCCGCGGGGCTCGCGGTGGCGCTGGTGATCCGCTGTGGGGCCAACTCGTGGGTGGCCGCGCTGCTGCTCCCGGTGGTTGTGCTGGCCGGGCGGGCGCGAATGGTGGCCCGTCCCGAGCAGCAGTTCCTGTGCTTCGCGCTGCTCTATCTGCTGGTTTTCGAGAGCGCGCGCCGGAGCAGCAAGGACCGCACCTGGTGGCTGCTTCCGGCGCAGGTGGCGTGGGCCAACATTCACCCGAGCTGGGTGTTCGGGCCACTGCTGGCAGGGCTCTACTCTGCCGCGGAGATGTGGCGCGCCCGCACCCAGAACGACGGCGCCCGCCGGGCGGTTCGCTGGATGCCGCTCTCGGTGGCGCTGGTGCTGGTGAGCGCCATCACCCCGCAGCCTGCGGAAACGCTGTCCCTGCCGCTGGCCTACCTGGGACGCGCGGGCGTGAGCCTCATGTCCCGCGGCATCGAGGAGCTCCAGCCGTGGTCGTGGGCATCCCAGAAGGCCGAACCGTTCACGCTGCTCGTGGCGCTGGCCGCCGTCGCGGTGCTGTTTGGATTGCGGCGCGCGCTGCGGGGAGCGCCCGCGCTGGCGGTGGTGGGAGTGCTGTTCGTGGCCCTGGGATTCCATGCCCAGCGGTTCCAGGCGGCCGCCTCGCTGGTGATGTTCCCAACACTTTCCCTGGCGTTGCTTCCGGTGGGGCCGGCGTGGAGGAAGCAGGCGTGCCTGGGATTCGCGGGACTTGCGCTGGCGGGGGCGCTCCTGTGGATGGCGCGCACATCGCCGTCGTATCCGCCGGGCGTCATGCCGCAGATGCGCGCCGTGCCCGCGCGCGCGGGTGCCCTGGCCGATTCGCTCCACCTCTCCGGGCCCGGGTTCAATACGCTCGAATACGGCGGGTATCTATTGTGGGTCCGCGGGGACTCGCATCCTCCGCTGGTGGACGGGCGCGGGCTTGGCAGCGGGGATTTCCAGTCGCAGTTCGTGCGGGCGCACTTTCAAAGGACTGCCTTCGACTCGCTGGGCGCCGCCTGGAAGTTCCGCTACGCCGTGGTCAAGCCGCCGCAGGTGGCCGGGGATCGGATGGCCGCATGGTTCGCCGGCGATCCGGCGTGGGCCGTGGTCTCGTTCGATGACGCCGCCTCGCTGATCGTCCGGCGGGACGCGCTGCCGGCCGCGGCCGCAGCGGGCGCCTACCGCTACCTCACCCCGGACATCGCACGCCTGGATTCGCTGTGCGCGCGCGCCGCCTCGGACACCGCGCTGCGTGTCGCGCTCGAAGCCGAACTGCTGCACGCGCGGCGCGAATCGCCGGAGCTGTCGTGGACCTCGGGATTTTTCCTTTCGATCCTGGAGCTGAACACCGATCAGCCCCTGCGGGCGCTGCAGGTGCTGGACGAGCTGCAGGCGCGCTTCCCGGCGCGGCCCGGCGTGGCCTTACGGCGCGGCCTCGCGCTCCGGATGCTGGGCCGAAATGAAGAGGCCCGGGCGGAGTTCACCCGGGCCCTGAAGGATCCTGCCGACGAGGAAGCGGCGCGGCGCGCGCTGGCGGGAGCGCCATGAGCTGTTCGAGCCCCAGGCGCCTCCCTCCCACCGACTATGGAACCGGCTTCCCGTCCTCTCCCAGCACTTCCTTCACCGCCGCCCGGTTCACCAGGATGCGGCTGTTGTTGCTCTGGGGGTCCACCGGGATCACGAAGAAGAACGCCTTGCGCGGCGGAAACTGGTGGGTGACACCCACCAGGTGCTCGCCATCCAGGAACTTGAGCTGGATGCCGTGAGCCCCTCGCAGGCGGGTGTCGGCCTCTTCCGGCACTTTGCTCTCCTTGTGGGTCGACTTCCCCACCAGGTCCTTCACGAAGTAGAGCGACTTCAGTTCCGCCAGCTTCACCTCCACCACGCCCTTGTCCAGCGTGCGGATGTGGCACAGCGGCCGCAGCGGGTCCACGTCCATGCTGGTGCCCTTGACCATCGTTCCATTCAGGAAATGTGCCACCACCTGGTTGCTCACGGTTCGGCCTCCGTTGCTACAGGTCCATCCTCAGGACCACTTTTCCAAACGTCTCGCGGCTCTCCAGGCGTCGGTGCGCCTCGGCGGCCTGCTCGAGCGGGAACTCGCGGTCGATGACCGGCTTGAGCCGTCCGTCGGCCAGGAACTTCATCACCTCGATCAATTCTTCCTTGCGCCCCATGAAGCTGCCCAGGATGTCCAGGTGCTTGCCGAAAATGTGCGCCGTGGAGATGTTCGCCTTGGGCCCGGCGGTGTTTCCACACGTGACCAGACGCCCGCCCTTGCGAAGGCACGTGATGCTCTTCTCGAACACCTCGCCTCCCACGTGCTCGATCACGATGTCCACGCCGGCTTTAGCGGTAAGGCGCTGCACCTCGGCGGCAAAGTCCGTCTTGCCGTAGTCGATCCCCTCGTCCGCGCCCAGTTCCATGGCCCGCTCCAGCTTTTCACGGGAGCCGGCGGTCACGATCACGCGGCAGTGAAAGAGCCGCGCGATCTGGATGGCGGCGATGCCCACGCCGGAACCCGCGGCGTGCACCAGCACGGTTTCCCCGGGCGCGACGCGCGCGCGGCCCACCAGCATGTGCCAGGCGGTCAGAAAGACCAGCGGCGCGGCGGCGGCCTGGGCAAAGGTCAGGCTGGCCGGGACTGGAAGCAGGTTTCGCTCGGGGAGCGTGATGGCCTCGCGATAGGTCCCGTGGTGACGGGAGCCCAGCACCGAGTATTCGCGGCACAGGTTGTCGCGTCCGCCCAGGCATTCGCGGCACACCCCGCACGACATGCCGGGCGAGATCAGCACGCGGTCGCCCGCCTTGAACTGCCGCACGCCTTCCCCGACCTCGGTCACCACCCCCGAGCCGTCGCAGCCCAGGACGTGGGGCATGGGCAGCTTGAGCGCCGGCGAACCGCCGCGCAGCCACAGGTCCAGCCGGTTCAGCCCGGCCGCCTTCAAGTCCAGCCGCACTTCGCCCGGGCCCAGGTCGGGCGGCGGCACGTCCTCCATCCGGAGCACTTCCGGCCCGCCGTGCCCATGCATCAGGATCGCTCTCATCCAACCCTCCGCGGGGAACATCCCAAAGTTCTCATGGGCGCGAGGGTAGAGCATGCGGGGCCGCGTGACCAGTCCGGTCGATATGCGGCCCGGCCTTCGCCGGGGCGCCCGGGCCCCGGGGGCCGATTGACGGCCCTTCGGCCCCGGTCTACCTTCCTGAAAGCTCCGGTCGCATGCTCGTCGGCCACGCGTTTCCAGAGGGTCGCGGCCCGGAGCCCTTCCCCGTCCCGGGCGCGCCGCGCCCAATCCCGAGGAGATTCCATGCGCCCATGGCAACTCATACTGCTGGCCCTTGCCGGCTTCGCCACGCTCGCTTCCGCCGAAGGCGCCCCCAAGGCGTTTGATCCGGCCGGGTCCGACCCGCAAGCCATCGCCGCCGTGGACCAGGCCCAGCACACGTTGGGCATGCCTGAAAGCTGGCACAAGGCCCACTACATCGAATTCACGTTCGGCTCGGCCAGGAACGATTCGCTCCAGGGCAAGGGCCGCCACCACTGCTGGGACACCTGGACCGGGCGCTACCGGATCGAGGGCGACTCCCGCCAGATGAAGAAGCACTACATCGTGATCTTCAAGAACATCAACGATCCCACATCGGCCCAGGTGTGGCTGGACGGCGAGAAACAGGCGGATTCCACCAACCAGAAACTCGGCAAGCAGCTCTACGGCGCCTACATCAACGACACCTACTGGCTGCTCATGCCCTACAAGATGAAGGACCCGGGCGTGCACCTGAAATGGCTGGGCATGGAGACCGACAGCACCTGCATGAAGACCTGCGCCAAGGTGAAGCTCTCCTTCGACGAGGTCGGCCTCACGCCCAAGGACCACTACTGGGTCTACATCAACCCCGAAGATCACATGATCACCAGCTGGAAGTATTTTGCCGGGGAAGGCGACCAGACCCTGGTGACCACCTGGGAAGACTGGCAGGCGCACGGCCCGCTGTTGCTTTCGGGAAAGCGCAAGATGCCGGGGCAGCCGACCAGCATGGTGATGGGCGACCTGGTGGCCTCCGAGACGGTCAAGGAGTCGGCCTTCGAGGGCCCGTAACCGCTCCGCCGAAGCCCCACCCCAAAACGCACAACGCGCCGGTTGCTCGCGACCGGCGCGTTGCACAATGGGGCTCCCGCTCTACCAACGGAGGCTCCCGCACCCCGCTGCTCAGACGGGGCGATGAATCCACCCGCGGGAGAGCCCGCGGGGAACCTCTTGCCCGGCGGGTCCCGCCCGCCGTTGCACGGACTCAATTGCATGGAGCGGGCCATCCGGCCCCGCTCGGGCGATACGGTTGTTTTCAGGGGCATTCGGGCGACTTCGGGCGCTTCCGCAGGCGGCAACCCGCATTCCAAAGGGTTCCCGCGAGCCATGCCGCAATTCCCGCCATTCAATTTGCGAATTCCGCCGGGCCTCTTTCCAATCGCGCCCGTACCGCCTAGTATCGGGAGGTTGACTCACCATTCCCCCGGAGGAACTTCTTGAAGCGTTCGACGCTTCCCATCGTTTTCCTGATCGTTTTCGTGGATCTGCTCGGCTTCGGGATCATCATCCCGGTGCTGCCGTTTTACGCCAAGCATTTCGGGCACGGGCCCACCTCCTACGGGCTGCTCCTGGGCGGCTATTCGCTCATGCAGTTCCTGTTCAATCCGCTATGGGGGCGATTGTCCGATCGGATCGGGCGGCGCCCGGTGGTGCTGATCAGCGTGGCCGGCTCGATCGTGGGCTTCACCCTGTTCGGCATGGCGGGGAGCTTTGCCATGCTGGCGTTCGCGCGGCTCCTGGCCGGGATCATGAACTCCAACGTGGCCGCTGCGCAGTCCATGGTGGCGGACGTGACTCCCGAGGGCGGGCGGGCCAAGGCTTTGGGCCTGGTGGGCGCGGCCTTCGGAATGGGATTCGTGCTGGGACCGGCGATCGGCGGGGTGATGAGCCGTTTCGGCTACTCGGCCCCGGCCTACCTGGCGGCGGGACTGGCGGCGATGAACTTCGTGCTCGCCCTCAGGCTCCTGCCCGAGACCAACCCGGCGCACCGGCGCACCTCGGGCCCGGCCCTGACCTTTGCGCGCTGGAAGGACACCGTGGCGCGGCCCGACGTGGGCAACCTGGTCCTAATCTTTTTCGTCTCGACTTTCGCCTACTCCATCATCACCACCGCGCTCCCGTACATTCTGCTGGAGAATTTCCACGTGAGCCTGGAGAAGGCCGGGGAAAAGACCGGCTATCTCTTCTTCTTCGTGGGGGTGGTGATCACCATTACCCAAGGCGGGCTGATCCGGCCGCTCCTGAAGGTCCTGCCGGAGGGGTGGCTGGTGGTGTCGGGATGCTTCCTGATGTTCGTGGCGCTGGTCATGCTGCCCTACTCGCTGACCCTGGCGCTGCTGCTCGTGGCGCTGGCGCTGCTGGCGCTCGGCAACGGGCTGAGCCAGCCTTCGCTCAACAGCCTGCTCTCCCGGCGCACGTCCTCGGCCGACCAGGGCCTGGTGCTAGGATCGGCGCAGTCCATGAACAGCCTGGGCCGCTTCCTGGGGCCCATCTGGGGCGGCTTCATGTACGACCAATGGGGAGCCCACGCGACCTTCTTGTCGGGCGGCGCGTTCATGTGCGTCGCCTTCCTGATCAGCCTGAGCGCGCTGCGCTCGGTGGCCCCGGCCGCGTTGCCGGAATAGCCTGGAGGAACCATGCCGCCGGAAAGAGAGTCACTGGAGTTCGACGTGCTGTTCGTGGGCGCGGGCCCCGCGGGCCTGGCCGGCTCGATCCACCTCGCCAACCTGGTCGCCGCCCACAACTCGGCCGCGGGAGACGGCGGCAGGAAGATCCCCGAGCTCAACATTGCCGTGATCGAAAAGGCCGCCGAGGTGGGCGCGCACGGTATCTCGGGCGGAGTGATGGATCCGCGCGGAATGGCCGAGTTGATGCCGGACTGGCGCGCGCAGGGATGTCCGGTGGAGAGCGAGGTCACCGGCGACGACGTGATGTTCCTGACCGCGGGCGCCGCTCTCAAGTTCCCGATCGTCCCCCCGCCGCTCCAAAACCACGGGAACTTCGTGGTCTCGCTCGGGAACGTCACCCGGTGGATGGCCGAACAGGCGGAAAAGCGCGGCATCAACGTGTTCCCCGGCTTTCCGGCGCAGAAGCCGCTCTTGGACGGCAACAAGCTGCTCGGAGTGCGGTGCGCCGACACCGGCATGGGCAGGAATGGCGAGCCGAAGGGTCAGTACCAACCGGGCCCGGACCTGCTTTCCAAGGTGACCGCGCTGTGCGAAGGCCCACGCGGCACCATCACCAAGATCCTGGACAAGCAGCTGGGGCTATCCCAGGGCTGCGATCCCCAGGTCTACGCCACGGGCGTCAAGGAAGTGTGGGAGATGCCCGCGGGGCGCGTTCGCAAGGGCTACGTGATGCACACCATGGGCTACCCGCTCCCGAGCGACACCTTCGGTGGCGGCTTCGTGTACGGCATGGACGGGGACCGCTGGTCGGTGGGCATGGTGACGGGCCTCGACTACTCCAACCCCAACACCAATCCGCACCAGATGCTGCAGCTGATGAAGACCCACCCCACCGTGAAGGCCATGCTCGAGGGCGGCAAGATGGTGAGCTACGGCGCCAAGGCCATTCCCGAGGGCGGGCTCTTCGCGATGCCGCGGATGTACTTCGATGGCGGCCTCTTGTGCGGGGACAGCGGCTCGTGGCTGAACGGCATGCGCCTGAAGGGCATTCACCTGGGGATCAAGTCGGGGATGCTGGCGGCGGAGACAATCTTCGAAGGGATCCTGAAGGGTGATTTCAGCGCCGCCACGCTTTCGAGCTATGACCGGCGCTTCAAGGGCAGCTGGGCGCACAGCGAGCTCTACGGAGTCCGGAACTTCCACCAGGGCTTCCGAAACGGGCTGTTCGCGGGGCTGGCCAATTCCGGGCTGCAGATGTTCACCGGCGGCGGGTTCGGCGACCAGCACAATTCCACGCCGGGGCACGCCCACATGAAGCGGCTGCGCGACTATCCGGCCGGCCGGGCGCCGGTGCAGGAGTTCAAACCGGACGGGGTGCTCACATTCGACCGGCTCACCGACGTGTTCAGCTCCGGCACCACGCACGAGGAGGACCAGCCGTGCCACCTGGTGGTCCTGGACACCGAAGTGTGCGCCACCAAGTGCCGCGAGGAATACGGCAACCCGTGCCAGAACTTCTGCCCCGCGCAGGTCTATGAAATGGAAGAGAACCCGGTGCGCCATCGCCTGGAACTCAAGATCAACGCGTCCAACTGCGTGCACTGCAAGACCTGCGACATCATGGATCCCTACCAGATCATCGATTGGACCACCCCCGAGGGCGGCGGCGGACCGGACTACAAGAATTTGTAGGCCGGCCGTGGCGGGCTGAAGCAGGTGTGGTGGGAGTGGATATGGAAAGGGCGGCCCGGTGGGCCGCCCTTCTTTATGCCGTCCAGGTTCTGTCGCACGCCGCGCTCAATCCGCCTTCGGCACCCAGTATCGCGAGCAGTTACTTTCCCGGTCCAG
>JANXVU010000014.1 GCA_025351485.1 Candidatus Eiseniibacteriota bacterium
GTTCCACATGTGGACGCCGGACGTGTACGAGGGCGCTCCGGTGAGCGTCACCGGGTTCATGGCCGCCGCGGTCAAGGCGGCCGGGTTCGCCGCCTTCGCGCGCGTCTTCTGGCAGGGCTTCGGACCGGTGACCGCCCACTGGACCGGCTTCCTGGCGGTTTCCGCCGCCCTCACCATGACCTGGGGCAACGTGGTCGCCATCCAGCAGAAGAACCTCAAGCGCATGCTGGCCTATTCGTCCATCGCCCACGCCGGGTACGTTCTGGTGGCCATGGTCGCCGGCGGCGACAACGGACGGGCGGCGCTGCTGTTCTACTTCCTGCCCTACGCCATGATGAGCCTGGGCGCCTTCGCGGTGATCTCGGCGGTGGAGCGCCAGAAGGGTGGCGACGCCGTGCTGGTGGACGACTTCGCCGGGTTGGGCACGCGCTCTCCGTGGCTGGCGCTGGCCATGACCGTCTTCCTGTTCTCGCTCGCGGGCATCCCGCCCACGGCCGGGTTCATGGGCAAGTTCTACATCTTCCGTTCCGCCGTGGAGACCGGCCACATGACCCTGGCCATCATCGGCGTGCTCAACAGCGTGATCTCGGTCTATTACTACCTGCGGCCGGTGGTGGCCATGTACATGCAGGAACCGGGAGAGAACCATGCGGTGTCCCATGCGAAGCCGGTGATCCATGCGCTGCTCCTGGCCAGCGTCCTGACCTTGCTGTGGTACGGAGTGATGCCGGGAGACCTGTTCGACGCGGCGCTGAAGTCGGTGAGGGCCATCGTATCGGTTTGATCTCCGGATGCACCTGGAGCCGATCCAAGGCCCTTCCGGCGACGCCGGGAGGGCCTTTCTCTATTTCCACGGCCCCCGAGGTGTCGGTTGGGGGGCAGGGTCGGGATCGGCGCGCGATCTGTGCGTTATGTCTCTAGTTATTAAATAGTTAGCTCCGGATAGCTGACCCATTGACCGGCCGTCTCCCATCTGCGAAACTGCAAGTGTTTCACGTTGATACATTTCGGCCACTTCGACTTGAGAAACTAGGCCCATGCAGACCGTATTCTCCGAGGACATCCTGGGTGCCACCCCGCGCATGCAGCGGGTGCTGAAGCTCGTGGAAAAGATCGCCCCCACCGATTCCCCGGTGCTGATCACCGGCGAGAGCGGAACGGGCAAGGAACTGGTCGCGCGGGCCATCCATTACCAGAGCCGCCGCTCCGATCGTCCGTTCGTGGCGGTCAATGCCGCCGCACTGCCCGAGAATCTGGTGGAGAGCGAGCTTTTCGGGCACGCCCGGGGATCGTTCACCGGCGCACAGCACGAGAAGAAGGGACTGTTCGAGGAGGCCGACCAGGGCACCCTGTTCCTGGACGAGGTGGGCGAAATCCCGCCCGGCCTGCAGGTGAAGCTGCTTCGGGTGCTGCAAACGGGCGAAGTTCGCCGGGTGGGCGAAAACCACGCACGCATGGTGGACGTGCGGGTGATCGCCGCGACCAACAAGGACCTGGTGCAGGCACGCGAGTCCGGCGAATTTCGCGAGGACCTGTACTACCGGCTCAACGTGTTCCAGATCGAGCTGCCGCCGCTGCGGGAGCGCCGCGAGGACATCTCGATCCTGGCGCTGTACTTTCTTACGCGCTATTCGCGGCGGCTGGGAAAGAGCCTGGACGGGTTCAGCCCCGAGGCGCAGGCGCTGCTGGTGGGCTACGACTATCCGGGCAACGTGCGCGAGCTGGAAAACGCGGTGCAGCGGGCGGTGACGCTGGCCGAGGGCCGCACGGTGCAGGCCTCCGACCTGCCGCCGTGGATGCACCTCAGTGCGCGGCTGCTGACCGAGCCCGCCGGGGCGCGCGTGGCCGCCGACCTGGTGCCGGAGCACGACATGCTGCTGGCCGAACTGGAGAAGCGGCACATCCTGCGCACCCTGGAGCGCCATCACGACAACATGAGCCGAACCGCCCGTGCGCTTGGAATTTCCCGCGCCACCCTCTGGCGCAAACTGAAGACGATCCGGCCCTGACGTCCCTGGAGCCCCGCGTGACCCGCAAGCTGTACTACGACGACGCCTATACCCTGGAATTCGAAGCCGCGGCCGCGCCCCTGGTCGGGCGGGACGGCCGCACCGGCGTAACGCTGGCCGAGTCGTTCTTCTATCCCACCTCCGGCGGACAGCCGCACGACACCGGCACCCTGGGCGGGGCCCGGGTGGTGGAGGTCACCGACGAGGACAAGGGGGTGATGCACTGGCTGGAGGGCGATCCCGGCCCCGGCCCGTGGAAGGCCCGGATCGATGCGGCCCGCCGCGCCGACCACCGCCAGCAGCACACCGGCCAGCACGTCCTTTCGCAGGCCTTCGTGCAGGCGCTCCAGGCGCCCACGGTTTCGTTCCACCTGGGCCCCCGGACCTGCACCATCGACATCCAACTGGGATCCACGGCGCGCGTTTCCAGGGCCGAGGAACTGGCGAACCGGATCGTGATGGAGGCGCGCGTGGTGAAGGCCTACGAAGTGACGCCCGAGGAGATCGAAGCGCTGGGCCTGCGCAAGCCCCCGGCCGCGCGCGACCGCATCCGGATCGTGGACGTGGAGGACTTTGATCGTTCCGCCTGCGGCGGCACCCACGTGGCCCGCACTTCCGAGATCCAGCTGATCAAGGTGCTGGGCACCGAAAGAGTGCGCGACACGGTCCGGGTGGAGTTCGTGTGCGGGGACCGCGCTCTGCGCGACTACCAGGCCAAGCACGATCTGCTGTGGACCCTGGGCGGAAAGTTCACCACCGGGATCGAAGAGCTCGACCGGATCGTGGACAAGAAGATCGAGGAAGCCGCGCTGCTGCGGCGCGCTTCCGAAAAGCTGGAACAGGAGCTGGCCGGCTTCGAGGCCGAGGCGCTGGCCGCCTCGGCCGCCCCGGCGGGTCCCACGCGCCTGGTGGCGCGGCTGGTCGAAGGCCGCAGCCCGGCCTACCTGCGTGCCCTGGGCGCCCGGTTGCAGTCCCGGGAAGGCCTGGTCTACCTGCTGGCGCTGGACCAGGATCCGCCCTCGTGGATCGTGGGCCACGGACCGGGAGTGGAGCTGGACCTGCGCGAAACCTGGAAGACGTGGTCGGCCGAGGTGGGAGCCAAGGGCGGCGGAAAGGCCGACCTGATCCAGGGCGGCGGGCTCTCTTCGGGCACGGCCGCGGCTGCGCTGGCCGGGCTGGAGGCGCGCGTGCGAGCTTCCCTCGGAGGCTCCGCGTGAAGCGTCGTCCAATCGGAGTTCGACCGCCCAGCTGGGTGCGGCTTCCCGAGGGCACCACTTCGTACACGCCCGCGGACGCCCGGCGCAAGGCGCACGTGGAGTCGTCCCTGCGGCAGGTGTTCGAGGGCTGGGGCTACGGCCAGGCCATCACGCCCACGTTCGATTTTGCCGAACAGCTCGGCGTGGGCCTGGGCGCGGAGCTCCGCGAGAGCATGATGCGACTGTCCGATGGCTCGGGCCGCGCGCTGGCGCTGCGGGTGGACCTGACCACGCCGGTGGCGCGCCTGGTGGCGACCCGCATGCGCGAGGCGCCGCTCCCGATCCGGCTCTACTACATCGAGAACGTGTTCCGCATGGAAGAGGTGCACCGCGGACGTCGCCGCGAGTTCTGGCAGGCGGGCGTCGAGCTTTTCGGTGGCGCGGGCGCCGGGGCGGACGCCGAGGTGCTGATCCTGGCCGCCGAATCGCTGCAGTCCCTGGGGCTGCGTGAATTCCAGATCAACCTCGGGCACCTCGGCTTGATCCGGGCCATCCTGGACCACATGGGCATCGACGGCACGGAGCGCACCTGGGTGCTGGAGGCGATCGACCGCAAGGACGAGACGGCCCTGGCTGCCGCGCTGCGCGCCGCGCGCGCGCCCGCCCGGCACGCCGCGTCCCTGCGGCGCCTGGTGGGGCTGGTCGGACGGCATGAGGCGCTGAAGGCCGCCCGGCCGCTGCGCACGCTGCCCGGAGCGCGCGAGGCACTGGCGCGCCTGGAAGAACTGTGGGGATGGATCGCCGACGCCGGGCTCGAGAGACACGTGGCGCTGGACTTCGGGGAAGTGCGCGGCATGGACTACTACACCGGCGTGAACTTTGAAATCTTTGCGCCGGGCGTGGGCGCCGCGCTGGGTGCGGGCGGCCGCTACGACCGCTTGCTCGCGCACTACGACATGGACATGCCTGCCGTAGGCTGCGCCTTTACCGTGGAAGCCCTGCTGGGCTGGATGGAGCGCGCCGGAGTGCAGGTGGCCGCTCCCCGCCGGGTCGGGATCGACATGAGCGTGGGCCGCTGCGCCGCGCTCCGCGAGGCCGCCTCCGTGCGCGCCCGCGGGCAGGTGGCCACCCTGGAATTCGGCCCGCCGGCGCGGAGGAAGCGCTGATGCTCACCGTGGCGCTGGCCAAGGGCCGGCTGGAGGAAGAGGCCATCCGGCTCTTCGCGCGCGCCGGCGCGCGCCTGAAGCCCTCGGAGGCCCGCTCCCGGGCGCTGGTGCGCGAGACGGCGGACGGTTCGCTGAGATTTCTATCAGTGAAACCCGCGGACGTGGCAACCTACGTCGAGCACGGC
Source organism: Candidatus Eiseniibacteriota bacterium (assembly GCA_025351485.1). Taxonomy (GTDB): domain Bacteria; phylum Eisenbacteria; class RBG-16-71-46; order RBG-16-71-46; family JACRLI01; genus JANXVU01. The sequence continues at coordinate 4,557 of JANXVU010000014.1, forward strand.
ATCGCCGACCTCGGCGTGGTGGGGCTGGACGTGCTGGCCGAGCGGGAACCGGACGTGTACCAGCCCCTCGACCTGGGCTTTGGAAGGTGCCGCATGGTGGTGGCCGGCCCCGAGGGCAGCCCGTGGCTGCACCGCTACGAGGGCGGGCTGCGAGTATGCACCAAGTACCCGGGCATCGCGCGCCGCTATTTCGAGGGGCTGGGCTATCCGGTGGAGATCATCGAGCTAACCGGATCGGTGGAACTGGCCCCCCGGGTGGGCCTCGCCGAGCTGATCGTGGACGTGGTGGAGACCGGCGGCACGCTGAAGGCCAACGGCCTGGTGGTGGCCGCGGAGATCATGAAGAGCAGCGCGCGCGTGGTGGTCAATCGGGCCAGCCACAAGGTGCGCCTGGACGAAGTGCGCCTGTGGCTGGGCCGGCTGCGCAAGGCCGGTCGTGCAAAGGCCGGTCGTGCTTAGGCGCATCGCGGGCAGCGACCGCACGACGCTGGTCCGCCTGTGGGGCGCCGCCTCTTCGCCCCCCGCCGGCGTGGCCAAGGCAGTGTCCGGGATCCTGAGCGACGTGGAGCGGCGCGGAGACGCGGCGCTGCTCGACTGGACGGAAAAACTCGACGGCGTGCGTCTCACCCGGGATCGGCTGCGGGTGGGGGAACGCGAGATCCGCTTGGCGCGGAAGGCCCTGGACGATGCGCTGCTGGAGGCCCTGCGCGAGGCCTCGTTTCGAATCGAGCGCTTCGCCGCCCGCACCCTGCCGCGCTCCTTCGAGACGGGCCACGGCACCGGGGTGATCACCGGCACGCGGGTGGACGCGCTGGAATCCGCCGGGCTCTACGTGCCGGGAGGCAAGGCCAGTTATCCCTCCAGCGTGCTGATGAACGCACTCCCGGCGAGGGTCGCGGGCGTGCCGCGCCGGGTCATGACCACCCCGCCCGGCCCGCGCGGAAAGCTTCCGCCGCTGGTGCTCGCGGCGGCCCACGAGTCGGGCGTGCACGAGATCTACCGCCTGGGGGGCGCGCAGGCGATCGCCGCCCTGGTGTTCGGCACCGCCACCGTGAAGCCGGTGGTGGCCGTGACGGGCCCCGGGAACGCCTATGTGGCCGAAGCCAAGCGCCAGCTGATGGGCAGCGTCGCGATGGATTCCATCGCCGGGCCCAGCGAACTGGTGGTGCTGGCCGACGATTCCGCCGATGGTGGGGTGATCGCGCTCCGCCTGCTGGCCCAGGACGAGCACGACGAGTCCACCCGGGTGGCGGTGGTGAGCGACAGCGAACGGGTGCTGCGCGAAGTGGAGCGGGCCCTGGAGGCGCGCCTCGCCCGGGCGTCCCGTCGGGCCATCCTGCGCGAAAGCCTGCCGCGCGGGCTCAGCGTGCTGGCGCCCGGCGCCGCCCAGGCGATCGAGACCGCGAATCTGCTGGCGCCCGAGCACCTGGAAATCCACACCCGGGATCCGCGCTCCTCGCTGGAGCGAATCCGTGGGGCGGGAGCGGTGTTCCTGGGCGCGCGCACGCCCACGGCCCTCGGGGACTATGGCATCGGGCCGAACCACACGCTGCCCACGGGACGCACCGCGCGGTTCGCATCCGCGCTGTCGGCCGCGAACTTCGTGCGCGTGACTTCGATCATCGAGACCGAGCCCGGCGGGAGGCCCGATTTCGCGGGTCCGGCCGCGCTCCTGGCGCGCGCGGAGGGTCTCGTCGCACACGCCCAGAGCCTGGAAGAACTGGATTCCTGACGAGCGCGCCCCTGGCGCGCTCCCCTTCAATCTGGAGAACACGATGAGCCGCACTGCGACGCGTGAACGGACCACCCGGGAGACCAAGATCCTGTGCCGGCTGGAGCTGGACGGGCAGGGGCGCACCCTGGTCAACACCGGCATTCCATTCTTCGACCACATGCTGAACCTGTTCGCCTTCCACGGCGGATTCGACCTGGAGCTGGAGGCGCGCGGAGACATCGAAGTGGACTTCCACCACACGGTGGAGGACGTGGGGATCGTGCTGGGCGAGTGCCTGAAGGAGGCGGCCGGGGACAAAGCCGGGATCACGCGGTATGCTTCCCTGCACCTGCCCATGGATGAAGCGCTGGCCCTGGTGGCGCTCGACTGGAGCGGCCGGCCGATGCTGGAGTACGAGGCGCCCCGCGTTCCCGAGACCATCGGACAATTCCCGTTCGAGCTGGTGCGGGAGTTCTGCCGGGCGCTGGCGACCGGGGCGGGCCTGACACTCCACGTCCGGGGCGTGGCCGGGGAGAACGCGCATCACGTGGCCGAGGCCATCTTCAAGGGCCTGGGCCGGGGGCTGGGCGCGGCGGCGACGATGGACCCGCGGCGCGGCGGCGTGCCTTCCACCAAGGGATCGCTGTGAGCGTCACCATCCTGGACTACGGCATGGGCAACCTGCGCAGCGTGCAGAAGGCGTTCGCGCACTTCGGGATCGAGGCCGGGATCACGTCCGATCCGGCCGAGACCGCCGCTGCCGCGCGCCTGGTGGTGCCGGGCGTGGGCGCGTTCGGGCAGGCCATGGCGCGGCTTCGCGAAACCGGCCTGGACCGCGCGATCCGAGCGGCGGTCGAGGGCGGGGCGCACTTCCTGGGGATCTGCCTGGGGATGCAACTCCTGTTTGAGCGCAGCGAGGAGCACGGAACGCACCAGGGCCTGGGCCTGCTCCAGGGCGAGGTGAAGCGGCTCCCGGCCACGGTCAAGGTGCCGGAAGTGGGCTGGAACCGCGTCTCGATCCGTCCGGGCGATCCGCTCATGGAGGGCATCGAGGAGGGTGAGTTCTTCTACTTCGACCAGAGTTACTACTGCGCGCCGTCCGATCCCGACGATCTACTTTCCGAGACCGAATATGGTTTGCGCTATGCGAGCGCGGTACGCAAAGGTCGCGTGCGCGCCGTGCAATTCCACCCCGAGAAAAGCCAGCGGGCGGGGCTGCGCCTGCTGGAGAATTTTGCGAGGCTCGCATGATCCTGTTTCCGGCGATTGACCTCATGGGAGGTAAAGTCGTCCGCCTGATGCACGGTGCCAAGGCCGAAGCCAAGGTGTACTCCACCAATCCCGTGGCGATCGCCGAGCAATGGCAGGCCCAGGGCGCCGAGTGGCTGCACCTGATCGACCTGGACCGGGCGTTCGGCGAGGGGCGGAACAACCGGGACGCGGTGCGCGCGGTGCTGGAGGCGGTCAAGATCCCGGTGCAGCTGGGAGGCGGGCTGCGGTCCACCGAACAGGTGCAGGAGGCGCTGTCCTGGGGAGCCCGCCGCGTGATCCTGGGCACCCGCGCCGTGCGCGACCGCGACTGGCTGAAGAGCATGATCGAGTTGCACGGCGAAGCCATCGTGGTGGCCATCGATGCCCGCAAGGGCCTGGTGGAGGTCTCCGGCTGGGTGGAGGCCACCGAGTTCCACGCCACCGCCTACGCGATCGAACTGGTCAAGCTGGGGGTGTCCCGCGTGATCGTGACCGACATCGACCGAGACGGCACCATGGGCGGGCTCAACCTGGGGCTCGCCGAGCGGATCTCCCGCGAGACCCACCTGAAAGTGATCGCCTCCGGCGGCGCCGGGGCGGTGGACCAACTGGAGAAGCTGAAGCTCATGGGAGACGCCGGGCTCGAGGGCCTGGTGGTGGGCCGCGCGCTGTACGAGGGTCAGCTCACGCTGGCGCAGGCCCGGGCCTACCTGGGGGGCAGTTAGTGCTCGCCAGGCGCATCATTCCCTGCCTGGACGTGAGGGATGGCCGGGTGGTGAAGGGCGTGCAGTTCGAGTCGATCCGCGACATCGGCGACCCGGTGGACCAGGCCCGTTACTACGACGCCGAGGGCGCCGATGAAATCGTGTTCCTGGACATCACCGCCTCGCACGAAAAGCGCGGCCTGATGCGCGAAGTGGCCGAGCGCACGTCCGAGGAAGTGTTCGTCCCGTTCGCCGTGGGCGGCGGGCTCGCGGACATCGCCGACATCCAGGCGATCCTGGCCGCGGGGGCCGACAAGGTTTCCCTCAACACCGCGGCGGTGCGCAATCCCGGCCTGGTCACCCAGGCCTCGGAGCGTTTCGGCGCGCAGGCGGTGCTGGTGGCGATCGATGCGCGCCGCGCGCTCGGGAGCTGGGAGGTGCTGGTGGAGGGAGGCCGCACCCGCGCCGGCCTGGACGCCGAGGAGTGGGCCCGGCGCGTGGTGGAATTGGGAGCCGGCGAAATCCTGCTCACCAGCATGGACCGCGACGGCACCGAGGACGGCTACGACATCGAACTCACCGCCGCGGTGGCCGCGGCGGTCACGATCCCGGTGATCGCTTCCGGCGGCGCCGGGAACCCGGACCACATGGTGGACGTGCTCACCCGGGGCGGGGCCGACGCCGCGCTGGCCGCCTCGATCTTTCACGACCGCCGCTATTCCATCCGCGAGGTCAAGGCGCACCTCGCCGAACACGGAGTGCCCGTACGATGCTGATCGACCTGCACACCCACACGTTCATGAGCGACGGGGCGCTGCTCCCGTCCGAGCACGTCCGGCGCGCGTGGGTCAAAGGCTACCGGGCCGTGGCCATCACCGACCACGCCGACATCTCCAATATCGAAAGCCTGCTGCGCAAGTCGGTGCCGGTGTGCCGCGAGCTGAGCGCGGCGTGGCCCATCACCGCGCTTCCCGGCGTGGAGCTCACCCACGTGCCGCCCGAGCACATCGACCGGCTCACGAAGCTCGCGCGGTCCCTGGGCGCCAGGGTGGTGGTGATGCACGGCGAAACCCCGGTGGAACCGGTCCCGCCCGGCACCAACATGGCCGCCATCGAGGCGCGTGTGGACATCCTGGCCCATCCCGGAATCCTGACCGAGGAAGAGGCCCGCCGCGCCGCCGAGCTGGGCGTGGCGCTGGAGATCTCTGCGCGGCGCGGACACTGCCTGGGCAACGGGCTCGTGGCTTCCCTGGGGCGCAAGTTCGGCAACACGCTGGTCATCAACAGCGACACCCACGAGCCGGGCGACTTCCTGAGGGAGGAACTGCACCGCAAGGTGGGCCTGGGTGCCGGGCTTTCCGAGGAAGAGTACGCGCAGCTGTGCCGCAACTCCGAGACGCTGCTCGAAAGGCTCATGAAATGAACTTCGATGCCTGGCTGGACGGGATCAAGTTCGACGAGCGGGGACTGGTGCCGGTCCTGGTGCGCGACGCGGCGCGCGGGGCCGTGCTCACCCTGGCGTGGGCCAACCGCGAGGCGCTCCTCAAGACCCGCGAGACCGGCCTGTCGCACTTCTATTCGCGCTCCCGCCAGCAGCTCTGGAAGAAGGGCGAGACTTCGGGTCACGTGCAACGGGTGCTGCGCATGACCCGCGACTGCGACCAGGACGCGGTGCTCTACGACGTGGAGCCCACCGGGCCCGCCTGCCACACCGGCGCGCAGAGCTGCTTCCATGATGAGCCGGTGCAGCTCGCGGAAAGCGCCGGCGGATCCATTTCGTTCCTCCACCAACTGTACGACCTGGTGGAAGCGCGCAAGCGCGACATGCCCGAGGGGAGCTACACCACCAGCCTGTTCCAGAAGGGTGCCCCGGGGATCGCGCAAAAAGTGGGCGAAGAGGGCGTGGAAGTGGTGGTGGCGGCCCTCGCGCAGAACCGCGAGCGCGTGGTGGAAGAATCCGCCGACCTGCTCTATCACCTGATGGTGCTGTGGGCCCAGCAGGGGGTGAAGCCCGCGGACGTGATACGCGTGCTGGAGGGAAGGCATGCCGGAGCGAAAGAACCCGGGTAGTCGGATTCGAGCCCCGCGGCCCGCCCCTACAAGTCCCGCTCCAATATCGTCTCGAAGGCCGTGAACCCCACGTTTCCGTAGAGCCGCAGGGCATCCCGGTTGGGCGTGGAGGCCACGATCCGCGCGCGCTTCACGCCGTGGTCGCGGCACCATTCGAAGAACCGCTGCAGCATCGCCTTGCCGATGCCCTTCCGGCGGTGGCGCGCGTCCACGAACACGGTGATCACTTCCCCCAGCCGGGGGTCCCGCCGGAAGTTCATCTCCTGGATCACTCCGCGCAGGTGCCCCACCGGCTCGCCGTCCCACTCGGCCACCAGGATGCAGCAGCTGGAGGAACGGATCGCCTTGCGGATGCCCGCGGCGTAGGCCTCGCTGCGGGGCGAGGTCACGTGAAGCGTGGTGTCGAACCGCTGGGCCACCTCGTGGCGCATCAGCCCTTCGATGTTGCGGAGCACGAAGGGCAGGTCCGCGAGCTTCGCGGGGCGGATTTCCAGCCCGGGGAGGGATCGGCCCCGCGTCTGCCTGGCCGGCTTTTCCACTGTCTTTGGTTTCATTTCCGCCTTCCGTGCTTCTGGCACCTGGGGCAATGGAATGTGCTGCGGCCGCCCTGCACGATGCGGGCGACCTTGTGGCCGCATCCGAAGCACGGCTCTCCTTCGCGGTCGTACACCTGGAGCTTCACCTGGAAGCCGCCCAGCTCGCCGGAGGCGTCCCGGTAGTCCAGCAGGGTGGTGCCGCGATAGGTCAGTGCCATGTTCAGGACGTCCATGATTTCCTGGTGCAGCCGCGCGGCTTCCGGCCCGGTGAGCGAGCTCGCGGCCCGCATGGGGTCGATCCCGGCGCGGTAGAGCGCCTCGCACACGTATATGTTTCCGAGTCCCGCGATCTTGGCCTGGTCCAGCAACACCCGCTTGATCTCGCCGCGCGAGTCGCGCAGGATTTCGACCAGCGCGGCAGCGGTGAATCCCGGATCCAGCGGATCCAGCCCCGCGTGCCCAAACACCTGTCCCCGCCGCACGCCGCCGCTGACCAGCGCCCAGCGGCCGAAGCGCCGCGGGTCGCGGAAGCGCAGAGCCAGACCGCCCTCCAGCTTCATCTCCACGTGGGTGTGCGGCTCGATCCGGGCCTCCCACGCCTCCAGCAGGAGCCGGCCGCTCATGCCCAGATGAATTTCCAGCGTCGAATCCCCCTCCAGGCCGAGCCGCAGCAGCTTGCCGTGGCGCTCCGCGGCGGTGAATCGCCGGCCTTCCACCGCGCGGCGCAGCTCCGCGGCGGGCAGGGTGCGGAGCATCTTCCTGGCCGAGCGCGTGAGCTCCAGGGCGCGAAGTCCCGTGAGACGTCGGTCCAGGTCGCGGCGGATGGTTTCCACTTCGGGCAGCTCGGGCATGAGGGGATTAAACCGCAGCGACGCGGGGAAGGAAAGGCCGGCCCGGGGCCTACCCGGCGGGGCCGGACGGGGCCTCGCGCAGGGCGTAGATTCCGGCGCTCTCCAGGGCCGGGTCCGCCACGCCCTTCCCGAATTCGACCAGCATGGCCCCGTAGTGGATCGCCCGGAAGCGCGCCCGGTCCCAGGTGGGAGCGTCGATCGAGCCATAGGCCGCGCGGAACTCCTCGCGGGCCGTGGCCGGAAGAAAGCTGAACGCGATCGAGAGGTCGATGGCCGTGTCGCCCAGGTGCACATCGCCCCAGTCGATGACCCCGCGGAGCGCGTGAGCGGAATCCACCAACAGGTGCCGGGCATAGAGGTCTCCATGCACCCACACCGGCGGTTCGGTCCGGCCCGGAGCACGGGCCAGGTTTTCCACCAGCACCAGGAGAGGGGGGGTGGCGATCTGCGGCGCAAGGGTCTCAAGGGCGCGGATTCGCTGCTGCACGCCTTCGAGCCTTCGAACCATGTCGGCGCGAAAGATTTCGTCTCCCGGCGCCCAGGACCGCGTTTCCGCGCTCACGGGTATGCCGTGCAGCTCCCGCAGGAAGGATCCCAGCGGCGCGGCGTTGGCGGCGCGGGTCTCGTCCGTCCACTCGGTCCGGCACGCGGTCGCGCCGTCCAGGAACGGGTAGCCGATGAATGGAAAGGGGAAAGACTCGCTCGCCTGCGCCACGAATTCCGGGCCGGGAATGGAGAGTCGGATGTGCGGAGCCAGCAGGGGCAGCACGCGGGCTTCGCGCAGCACCAGGTCGGAGGCGACCTGGCGGCGGGGAAATCGGAACACCAGACTTCCGTTCACCAGGAAGGCCGAGTTGTCCCAGCCCTCGCCCATGGGCTCCACCCGGACGGGACGAAGCGCTGGGAACGCCCGCTCGATCAAGCCGCGGGCCTGGTCCGGAGAGAGCTCCACTTCGGGGGTCCAGGGTCGGGCCATGGTCGCGGGATCCGGTGGGTGGGGAGTGCGCGCGTCCGGCCCGGGGGCTAGATCGCGATCACCCCGGTGACGCCCGGCACCTTTTCCAGGATCAGGCGCTCCAGGCCGCTTTCCACCACTTCCTGGGGCGAGGAGCAATCTTCGCAGCCGGACGTGTCCACGTGGATGGACACCAGGCCGCCGCGAACGCCGACCAGCTCGATCACCACACCGTCGGGCTCGAACAGCGGCTTCAGCTGCTCCAGCAGCGCTTCCACGTCGTTTCGCAGATCCTGACTCATGGGCGGATTCTAGCCGCTTTCGACCCCGATCGAAAGTCCGGCCGCCGGGCCCACGCATCCTTGCCCCCCGGGGGGGCCTCTGCCATACTGCCCCATCGGCCCGACCCGGAAGGATCCGGGGGCCGCCATCTACCGACATGAGACGGATTCTCCCCAGCATCCTCTGCCTGATGGTCCTTGCTTCGGGGGCTCGCGCCGCGAGCTCCGGCAAGTCCGCACGCACTTCCCGCCCGGTCGACCAGCCGCTCCCTCCGCGGGAAGGCGAACTACTCAAGGGGCTCATCCCCGATGGGCTCCGGCTCTTTATCTGGTACGACCCCGAACTGGAAGATGAAGAAGTGTGTCTGACCGTGGGCGTGGGCTCCGCGTTCGACATGGAGCACAAGCAGGGCGCCGCGGCCATGGCCGCCGATATCCTGGCCCACGGGCACAGCGGGGGCGTGGCCGCCTCGGAGCTGGCTGCCGCCTGGGAACGGAACGGCTACGGCCTTCGCGTCATCCCCGACGAGGACGCCGTCAGCTACCAGATCACCCTGACTCACGAGAACCTCCGCGCGGGCCTCGGCGCGTTCGGACAGCTGGTCGCGCGGTGCGAGGTGCGCGACGAGGATTTCGCCGCCGCGATGCAGCGGGCCCGGCTGCGCTATTCCAACTCGCTGCCGTGGTCCCAGGCCGACAGCGCCCTGCGCCGCGAACTCTACCAGCAGTACAGCTACCACCGGGTTCCGACCGGGACGCCCGAGAACTTCTCCAATCTCACTCGCGAGATCGTTCGCGGCTACTACTCCCAGTACTGCCGCCCCAACAACTCGGTCCTGGTCATGGCCGGTCCGGTTCCTCCGGAAGAGGCCCGGCAGATCGCGCTCAAGGCGTTTGCCGACTGGCAGTACGGCTACATCCCTCCCGCCAATCCCAACCCGCCGCCCCCGCTCGACCACTGGGTGAGGGAAGAAGTGCCGGGGATCGAGGGGACCGGGGCCGCCCTGGGAGGAGCCATGGTGCCGCACGCCAGCCTGGAGGACGCGGTGGCCCTGAGGGTATGGACCGGCATGATCGAGCCCCTGGGGGACAGTTCCCGCATGCTGTGGACCCGGCAGTCTTCGTTCCGGCGCCACAAGTTGTGCGACGAGGTGCGGATCTCGTGGACCGCCCCGGATTCCGAGATCATGGGCTCCGCGAAGGAATGGCGCGACGTCCCCAAGGACAGCCTGCCCTTGTGGAGTCGCGAATGTTTCGACGTGGGCCGCGATGCGGCAGCGGAAATCCTGTTGAGCTCGGATTCCTGGGCGCGCGTGGCCTCCCGGGCGGCCCTGTTCGGCTGGCCCGTGGACACTCCCGATGACCTGCGGCGCCTGCTGGCCGCCCTCACCCCCGAAAGCGTGGCCGCGGCGGTGCGCAGGCTGATCCCCGAGGATCGCTGGGCGCTGGTGCTGGCGCGCGCCTCCCGCGCCACGCCGATGCTTTCAGCGGGCGCGCGATGAGCGCCCCGGACGAAGTCCCCGAGATCTTCAGCGAGGTCTCGGCGCTTCTGACCGAGAGGCGCAATCCCGGAACGATGGGACTGGACACGCTGGACAGCGTCCAGATCCTGCACGCGATCAACCGGGAGGACTGCGAGGTGCCCCGGCTGGTGGGCGAGGCCATCCCGCGCATCACGGAGGCCGTGGAGTTTGCCGTGAAGTCCTTTCGCGCCGGCGGACGGCTGATCCACGTCGGGGCGGGCACCAGCGGACGCCTGGGCGTGCTGGACGCGGTGGAGTGCCAGCCGACCTTCGGTGCGCCTCCGGGAATGGTGGTCGGCGTGGTGGCCGGCGGGCTCGCGGCCTTCGAGGGCCCGGTCGAGGGCGCCGAGGACCGCACCGAAGACGGCAGCGCTTCCATGGACGCCCTGCACGTGGGCCCGAACGACACCGTGGTGGGGGTGGCCGCCAGCCGCCGCACGCCCTTCGTGCTGGGAGCTCTGGCGCGGGCGCGCGAGCTGGGGGCGCGGACGGTCTACCTCAACATGAGCCCGGGCTCGGGCCGCGAGGCCGCCTCCGACGTGGAGATTTCCATCCCGGTCGGCCCGGAAGTCCTCACCGGCTCGACGCGCATGAAGGCCGGGACCGCGCAGAAGCTGGTGCTGAACATGATTTCCACGGCCGCCATGGTGCGGATCGGCAAGGCCTACGAAAACCTGATGGTCGATCTCAAGGCCACCAGCATGAAGCTCGTCGAAAGGAGCCGCCGCATCGTGATGATCGTGACCGGAGTGGAGTACGGCCAGGCCGCCGAGCTGCTGGAGCGCGCCCGGGGCCGGGTCAAGATCGCCCTGGTGATGCAGAAGCTCTCGGTGACGCCCGAGGAGGCCGAAGTGCGCCTGGCCACGGCCGGCGGGTTCGTGCGGCGGGCCCTGGAAGGAGCCGGGAAATGAACCGGCGGATGTGGCTGGCTGCCGCGCTGCTCCTGGCCGCTGGAACGGTTTCGTGCGGCGGCGGCGGTGGCGGGGGTGGCGCCGGGGGAAAGACCACGGTGGTGTTCTGGGAGTTCTTTCCGGCAGAGGTGATCCGGCCCATCGTGGACAAGTTCGAGGCCACCCATCCCGGCGTGAAGGTGGACCTTCAACAGCTCACCTGGCAGGGCGGGCTGGAAAAGATTTCCGCCTCGGTGGCGGCCGGCACGGCCCCCGACCTGTGCGAGATCGGCTCCACCTGGGAGGCCAAGTTCGCGTCCAGCGGGGCGCTCGAGGATTGGACCGCGGACGTCCAGATCATGCTGCCCCGCCACCGGCTGTGGGAGGCGGTGAAGTTCGACGACCGCTACTTCGGCATCCCCTGGGTGATGGGGACCCGCGCGCTCTTCTACAACAAGGAACTGTTCGCGCGGGCGGGCCTCGACTCGTCGAAGGCCCCGGAGACCTGGTCCCAGGTGCTGGCCGATTCGAGAAAGATTCGCGCCCTGGGAGAGTCCACCTACGGCTTCGGGCTGCAGTCCGGTGACCGGTACAAGCTGTTCAAGAAGTTCATGAGCCTGGCATGGTCGAACGGCGGAGAGATTCTTTCTCCCGACCAGAAGCGGGTGGTGTTCGACTCGCCGCAGAACCTGGCCGCGCTCAAGTTCTACCTGTCGCTGCGGCCCTACGCGCTGATGGACCGCCAGGAAACTCTGGACCAGGGTTTCAAGGAAGGCCGGATCGGGATGCAGGTCTCCGGGGCATGGCTCTTCAAGACCATTCCGCACGACGCGCCCTCGCTGCGCTACGGCGTGGGGCTGGTTCCCGCCCCTCCGGGAGGCCGGCACGCCTCCTTTGCCGGCGCGGAAATCCTGGCATCGTTCAAGGGCTCCAGGCACCCCCGGGAAGCCCTGATGCTGGCGCAGTTCCTGGTCGCCCCGGAAAACGCGGCGGCGCTGTGCCAGGCGGCCAAGGACGTCCAGCCTTCCGCCGTGGGGTCCGAGGACTCGGACTACTACCGGCAGCGTCCCATGGAGCAGATCTTCGTGCGGCAGCTGGAGACCGCGGTGGCTCCGCCCAATATTTCCCAGTGGGTGGACATGGAGGGCGCGATCGAGGAGGCGCTGGAAGAGGCGCTGCACGACAAGGTCACGCCGGAGCAGGCGCTCAAGAACGCCCAGCGCAAGCTCGAGGCGCTGTTGGCCGCGAAGGGTTCCTGAAGGGCATGTCCGCCCGGGGAGGCGCCGGAGCGGGCCTGGGATTCTGGGGCCCGGCGTTCCTGCTCCCGTGGCTGGTCTCGTTTGGCCTGTTCGGAGCCTACCCGCTTTTGTTTTCACTCCGCCTGAGCTTCATGTCGTACAACCCGCTGAACGCGGCGGCCCAGAAGTTCGTGGGCCTTCAAAACTACGTCACTGCCTTCCACGACCCGGTGTTTGCCACCGCGCTTCGCAACACCGCCTTGTTCGCTCTCGGAACTCTGCCCGTCACCACCACCCTGGCGCTGGGCCTGGCGCTGCTCCTGGAGCGCAAGTTCCCGATGCGGGACGCGCTCCGGGCGGGGTTCTTCTTTCCCTCGGTGGTTTCGGCGGTGGTGATATCGATCTTGTTCAAGCAGATCTACTCGCCCTACGGGCTGCTGAACTCCACCCTGCGGGGCGCGGGGTTTTCGCCGCCGCACTGGCTGGAAGATCCCCGCCTGGCGCTGCCCTGCATCATGGTGATGGATGTGTGGTCCAGCGTGGGCTACTACGCGGTGCTGTTCCTGGCGGCCCTGCAGGCCGTGCCCGCCGAGATCCGGGAGAGCGCCGTGCTGGAGGGCGCCTCCGCGCTGCGGGTGTTCCGCTCGGTGCTCCTGCCGCAGCTCCAGCCGATGCTGCTGTTCGTGCTGGTGATCAACACCATTCGATCCCTTCAGATCTTCACCGAAGTGTTCGTCATGACCTCCGGTGGGCCCATGCACTCCACCACCACGGCGGTCTACCACCTGTACGACCAGGCGTTCTTCCGATTCGAGCACGGCTACGCCAGTGCGCTGGCCTACATCCTGACCGGGATCATCCTGGTGGTTTCGCTCCTGCAGGCCCGCTTTCTCCAGTTCGGGGAAGGCACGGGCACATGATCATGGCGCGCGCATCGGCTTTCCGGGCATTTCGCATTTCGCCGCTGCTCCTGCTGGCGTGGGCCCCGCTCGCCTGGATGGTGTGGCTGGCGGTCCGGGTTCCGCAGGGCGAAGCGCTCACCCTGGGGCTGGGCAACTTTTCCGACCTGCTGGGCTCCGGCCCATTCCTGCGCTACACCCTGAACAGCGCCATCGTGGCCGCGTGGGTGGTGGGGCTCAACCTGCTGTTCGCTTCCCTGGTGGGCTACGCGCTGGCGCGCGGGCGGTTTCGCGGCAAGCGGCCGCTGCTCTTTTCGATCCTGATCACCCTGATGGTGCCCCGGCAGGTCACCATGATCCCGGTGTACCTGATGGCGGCGCGCATGCACATGATCGACACCTACCCTGCGCTGATCGCCCCTTTTGCAGTGGACGCCTTCAACATCTTCCTGATGCGCCAGTACATGCAGCAGATCCCCCCGGAGATGGAGGATGCCGCCCGCGTGGACGGCGCCTCGGAGCTGCGGATCTTCTTCCAGGTGGTCATGCCCATGGTGCGCCCGGCCCTGGCGGTGATGGGCGTGAACACTTTCCTGGTGAACTGGAACTCGTTCCTGTACCCGCTGGTGCTGACCAATTCCGACGCCATGCGAACGCTCCCGGTCGGGCTCGCATTGTACGCGCAGGGGGAGCACAGCGTGGACTGGGGGCACCTGATGGCAGGGGCCCTCATCGGCACGCTGCCGGTGCTGGCCGCCTTCCTCGCGTTCCAGAAACAGATCGTGGAAGGCATCCTGGCGGGGACGGGGAAATAGCCATGGCCAGGGCGAAGTCGCTGCGGGTCCTGGGGATCATGAGCGGAACCTCCGCGGACGGAGTGACGGTGGCCGGCGCATCCATTTCCGGCGATCCCGAGGCGCCCCGTGCGAAGTACCTGGGGTTCCTGGAGCGAAGCTACCCGGCCGCGTTGCGCAGGAGGCTACTTGCGGCCGCCGAGCCGGGCGGAGGAAGCGCCGCCGAGGTCGCCTCGCTGCACGTGGAGCTGGCGGAGTTCTGGGCCGCCGCCGCGGACAGGTTCGCCGGCGGGCCCCGCGGCCTGGCGCGATACGATCTGCTGGCTTCGCACGGCCACACGCTGCATCACCGTCCGCCGTCGGGGGGCCGCCGGGGATTTTCGCTGCAGGTGGGGGATGCATCCACGCTGGCCGAGCGCACCGGGCTCACCGTGGTCCACGATTTTCGCCCCCGCGACCTGGCGCTGGGCGGGCAGGGCGCGCCGCTGGTGCCGCGGGCCGACCTGGCGATGTTCGGCAGCCGGCGCGAGCCCCGGGTGGCGCTGAACCTGGGAGGCATCGCCAATCTCACGGTGCTGCCGGCGGTCGGCGGTCCTGGCGAGGTGCTGGCGTTCGACACCGGTCCCGGGAACATGGTCATGGACGCCCTGGCTTTGCGCGCCACCCGCGGCCGCGAAGCGTTTGACCGCGGCGGAAAGCTGGCCTCGTCGGGACGGCCGGACGCGCGGCTCCTGCGCGGCTGGCTGCGGCATCCGTTCTTTGGAAAGCTCCCCCCGCGCTCCACCGGCCGCGAGGACTTCGGCGAGGCCTTCGCGCGCCCGGCCGTGCGTGCGGTGAGCTCGGGCAGGATCCGCTGGAAGGACGCCCTCGCGACCGCCGCGCTCCTGACGGCATTCAGCGTGGCTTCCGGCGTGCAGGCCTACGGCATTTCCGGTACCCGCCGGGTGATCGGGGCGGGCGGCGGAATGAAGAACCGCTTTCTGGTCCGGCTCCTGGCCGGATTGCTCCACCCCATCCGGCTGGAGCGCTCGGAGGACCATGGCGTGCCGGGCCCGGCACGCGAAGCGCTGGCCTTTGCCCTGCTCGGCTACTTCACCTGGAACGGCGTTCCGGGTAATCTGCCTTCGGCCACCGGTGCCCGTCATGCGGCCGTGCTGGGCAGCCTGACTCCGGGGCGTTGATGCGGCCCCGGGAGACGTTCAACGGAGGAATGATGCGGCTCCATGGAGCGTGGTTCCTGTTCGCGGTCCTGCTGTGCGGTTGCGCCGCCATGCGCCAGAGCGTGCGGGAGGGCCTGTCCACGGCCGGCCAGGAGCCGTGGATCCGCGTGGGACTCTCGAGCGACGTCTCCACGTTCGAGATGACCTCCGACCAGGACATGATCCTGACCATCCGAGACGCGCAAGGAGGCCGCCGCCGCTCTCCGCGCCAGATCGGCCGGGAGCTGCGAATCGGCCCGGAAGGCGGGATTGGTCTGCAGGGCGGGCACGACTATCGGGAGACGTTGCCGGAAGGAGACACCATCGTGGTGGACTTCCAGTCTCATCCGCTGGAGAACCGCTTCGCCTGGAACGGTCGCCACTACACCGGAAGAATGATGGTATTCCGCAACGCCCGCTCCGGGTTCAACGTGGTGAACGTGCTGCCCATGGAACGTTACCTTGATGGAGTGGTGCCGGCCGAAATCGGCGGGCCGGCGAACGGCTCCGCCGAGGCGGTCAAGGCGCAGGCGGTGGCTGCGCGCACCTACACCGTCTATTTTTTCGGGCGGCGGGCCTCGGAAGGGTTCGACCTCTTCGGCACCACGGAAGACCAGGTGTACGGCGGCCTGGAGTCGGAGAAGCCCGCCATCAGCGCGCTGGTCGCCGAGACCCGCGGCAAGGTGCTGTTCTCCGAGGGCAGGCCGGTGCGCGCGATGTATTCCTCCAATTGCGGCGGCATGTGCGCCTCGCTGGACGAGGCGTTCCCCAGCTCGGCGGAATCCTGCCTGATCCCGCACCGGGACCGCGCGCCCGACCAGGACCCGGGCAGTTCGTTCTGCTCCGCGGCATCGGTGTACCGTTGGAAGGAGGAGTGGACGGTCCAGGAATTCGAAGGGCTGCTGGCCCGGAACGGCCCCGCCGACTGGCGCACCGAGGACGGCCAGCTTCGCGGCCGCGTGCTGGACGTGCGGGTGGGCGAGCGCAGCGCCTCGGGCCGCGTGAAACGCCTGGACATCGAGACCACCACCGGCGTGCTACAGTTGGACGAAATGAAGATCCGCGCCACGCTTCGCCGGCACGGCGACGGGGATCCGATCCTGCGCAGCACGCTGTTCAAGATCGCCGTGGACTTTGACGGGGATACTCCGGTGAAGGTGGTGGCGTCCGGAGCGGGCAACGGTCATGGCGTGGGCCTGTGCCAGTACGGCGCCAGGGGAATGGCATCGGCGGGCTATCGGCACGACCAGATCCTGCTTCACTACTACCGCGGCGCACAACTGGCTTCGCTCTATCCCTGAAGGGTTGAAGCGGCGGATCCGGGGGGCGGCAAAAGGGGACTCCCCCTCGGTTGACTCGGACCGGGAATCCTGCTACTTTCCCCTAGGTTTGACGCTGGTGTGGTGCTGTAGTTCAGTCGGTTAGAACGCCTGCCTGTCACGCAGGAGGTCGCGAGTTCGAGTCTCGTCAGCACCGCCATCTCGTAAACGCCCTGTCCGCAATTAGTTAGCGGCAGGGCGTTCGTCTTTTCAGCCCCCGCTTCGGCTTGCCGGTCACTCCTCTGTCGGGCCCCACGAACTATTTCGTAGATTGCGTGCAACCTTCTTCCTTGTCTTTCCGTCCCAAACCCTGTCGCGTGCCACGCGGGCCCCGGTTGTTCTCGGCAGCCGGCCGCATGAAATTCCAGGGCGCCGCCCTGGCCCCGTCCCCGGAGGAGCGCAGCTCATGATCCGATCCGACCGTTCGCCGAGAGCCCGCGAATTTTTCGCCCTGGCCGTCGTCGCCGCCCTGGTGGCGCTCATCGCCCCCGCGGCCGGCGCCCAGACCGACACCACCGCCGCGGCGCCAAAGAAGCTCCAGGTCATGGACTACTCCATCCACCCCGCTTCGGGCCCTATCGTGATCGACGGAGTCCTGGACGAAGCCGCCTGGGGCGACGCCCTGGAGGTATCCGACTTCCGCGAGTTCCGGCCCGGCGATAACCTGGCACCCAGGGCGCGAACGGTGTGCAAGGTCGCCTACGACCACGACCATCTGTACTTCAGTGCGCGGTGCTTCGATCCCGAACCGGCCAAGATCCGGGCCCACCTCACCGACCGCGACCGGCTGTACAACGACGACTTCGTGGGGCTGTCGATCGACACGTTCCTGGACCATCGCACCGGCTACGAATTCCTGGTGAACCCGCTGGGCATCCAGGGCGACCTGGCCATGAGCAACGGCGGGGACGAGGACGACTCGTGGGACGGGCTGTGGCAGAGCGCGGCGCGCGTCGACTCGCTGGGCTGGACCTGCGAGGTCTCGATCCCCACCCGCACCCTGCGCTTCCGGGACGTACCGGTGAACCAGTGGGGCTTCAGCTTCTTCCGGACCTGGCCCCGCGACAGCCGCTACCAGTTCATCTCGAACCGCACCAGCCGCGACGAGCCGTGCTGGATGTGCCAGTACGACCACCTGGATTCGCTCAGCGACCTGGAGGCCGGCCGGAACCTCCAGGTGCTGCCCTACGCCACGCAGTCGCTGGTGGGCACCCGCTCCGCGCTGGGATCTCCCTTCAAACGGGACGAAGCCACCAAGGTCGGCGCGACCGTGAAATGGGGCATCTCCCCGAGCATCACTCTGGACGGAACGCTTCGGCCGGACTTCGCGCAGGTCGAAGCCGACGAGTCGCAGATCAGCGTGAACAACGCGTCCGCGCTGTACTTCAACGAAAAGCGGCCGTTCTTCCTGGAGGGCAACACCATTTTCCAGGGAATCGGCAATCTCTACTATAGCCGCAACATCAACGACCCCTCGCTCGCGGGCAAACTCACCGGGCGCGAGGGGCGATTTCAGTTCGGGGCGCTGGTGGCGCACGACCGGACCACGCCGCTCATCCTGCCCTACAGCGAGGGAAGCGTCGGCATCGCCAGCCTCGGCCGTTCGAGCGACGACTTGCTGCTGCGCGGCCGCCGCGACCTGATGAAGGACAGCAACATCGGCTTCACCCTCACCGATCGCGAGTACGGTGCGGGAAACACTTCCGCCACGGAAAGGGCATCCGGCACGGGATTCAACCGGCTCGGCGCGGTGGACGCGCAGATACGCCTCGCCGACCACCTGCGCTGGACCTGGTACGTGGCGGGTTCTTCCACGAAGGACGTCGCCGATCCCGACGGCTACATTGGAAACCCCGGGGAGACTCATTCGGGATACTCCACCTACCAGGAACTGTTCTACAACAGCCGGGTGTACAACGGCGGGGTGTGGTTCACCAGCAAGTCCCACGACTATCGGGCCGACCTGGGATTCCAGGACCAGAACGACTACAAGGCGGTCGAGGGCTGGCACGAGCTGGATTTCAGCCCCGCCGGCAAGGTCGTGGACTACATCCAGCCCACGTTCTACTTCATCCACAGGATCGACGGGCAGAACCGCCTCCGCGAGCAGGTGTTCCAGTCGCAGGTCGATGTCCGCTTCAAGGGCCAGTGGGAGATCAACGTGGCCGCGGCCACCAAGGCTACCCGTTTCCTGGACACGCTCTACCACCACGAGGCGCTGCGCGTGAACATCGACAAGCGCGGCGGAGGCCTGGTCGGGTTCCACGGCAACTACCGCACCGCCCACGATGTGTACCGCGGCGGGGAGCACGACTTCCCGCTCGCCACCCGCGTCGCCGGCGCGCGCAATTTCACCGCCAGTTTCGATGTTCGTCCCACCAGCAACCTGTTGCTGACGGTTGCCGGCCAGGACTTCCGCCTGAGCGACCGCGACGCGGACAGCCTGCGCGTAGGCGTGGAACTCGGGCTGCTGCGCGTAACCTACCAGTTCACGCCTCGGCTGTTCGTGAGGATGTTGACCCAGTACCAGCGCTACAACCAGCCGTGGCTGGCGCCCGAAGGCAGGATCTACAAGTCGGTCACCAACCAGTTCCTGATGAGCTACAAGCTGAACTACGCCACCGTGTTCTTCCTGGGCCTGAACGGGGACTACGACAACTCCCTGGCCTACGAGGACGGCAACATGCCGCCGGAGGGCGCAAAGCTGGCGCAGAACGCACGCGGCGCCTTTGCCAAGATGCAGTACCTGTGGTCTTACTAGAAGGAGCCTCATGTCCAGGGACTTCCAGCGGCCCACCGAAGCGGAACTCGAAATCCTGACCGTGCTGTGGCACCGGGGCCCGAGCACCGTGCGCGAAGTGCACGACACGCTCTCCCTGCGGCGCACGGTCGGCTATACCACGGTCCTGAAATTCCTCCAGATCATGGCGGAAAAGGGACTGGTGCGTCGAAACGAGGCCCAGCGCGCCCATGTGTACGAGGCGACCCCGCCGCGCGAGCAGACTCGCGGATTGCTGGTCCGGGACCTGCTGGAGCGGGCGTTCGGCGGCTCGTCGATGCAACTGGTGATGCACGCTCTGTCCCAGAAGAAGGCCACTCCCGAGGAGATCGCCGAGATCCGCAGGTTGCTGGACCGGATGGAAGGAGACTCTGCATGATCCCCTTCGATACCGTCCCGCCCCCTGTTGGCCGCGCGGTGGAGGCCCTGGGATGCGCGCTGCTGCACTCGGTGTGGCAGGGCGCGGCGTGCGCCGCGGGACTGCTCGCCTCGGACGTCGCGCTCCGCCGATCCCGCCCCGAGGTCCGCTATCTGTGCGCCTGCACCGCCCTTCTGCTTGCGCTGGCTCTTCCGGTTTCCACCGCACTCCAGAACCTGCGCCCCACCCCTGGCAGCTCGTCACTCGCGTCCACGACTGTTTCGGCCCTTGGCAGCGACCTCCCTTCCGCTCCTTCGCCAGGCACCGTTCGCGCGATCCTCGGATCCGGAGCCTTGCTGGCGACGGTGGAAGTCTCCGTGCGCCCCGCGGCTCTCCGCTTCATGCCGTGGGCCGTGGGGCTGTGGGCGGTTGGAGTGCTGGTTCTGTCGCTGCGCCTCCTGGGAGGCTGGTGGATCGCGCGGCGTCTCGCCCGCACCCGCGCCGGCGCGGAAGTGGATCGGCTGCGGGGCACGCTCGAGCATCTGGCCCGGCGCATGCGCGTTTCCGCGCCCGTCCGCATCTGCGAATCGGTCCTGGTGGAGGTGCCGACGGTGGTGGGGTGGCTTCGCCCGGTGATCCTGCTGCCGGTGAGCGTGCTGGCGTGCATGTCGCCGGCCCAGCTCGAGGCCCTGCTGGCCCACGAGCTCGAGCACATCCGGCGCCTGGACTACCTCGCCAACCTCACCCAGGCCTGGGTGGAAACGCTGCTCTTTTATCATCCCGCCGCGTGGTGGATCTCCTCCCGCATCCGGGCGGAGCGGGAACATTGCTGCGACGACGCCGCGGTGGCCGCGTGCCGGAATCCGGCGCTCTACGGGCGCGCGCTGGCGGCGCTGGAGCAGTTCCGCGGCCGCACACCGAAGCTCCTGCCGGCGGCGACCGGCGGCCCGCTGCTCTGGCGGATCCGGCGGCTGGCGGGGCAGAGGACCCCTGTGGCCCCGTCGGCCGGGTTCGCGGCGGTGATCCTGGTCTCTTCGGTCATGGCCCTGGCCGCCGTCACCGCGGCCGGCTCGACCCCGGCGGTGCGCGGTGTGGCGCGCGCAAGCTGGGTGCGCGCGGTTCGCATGGGAGCCTGGGCTGGTCGCGCGTACGGGGCCGGCCCGCACCGGGCGGCGGCGCTGGTGCGCTTCCCGGCCTCTCCCTCGGCGGCCCCGGTTGCCGGGGTCCTCGCCGATGCGCCGGTCGCCGAGGCCGATGCCGGTTCCGAAAACGACCGGGCCGTGCTCGCCGACAACGCAGTCGATGCCGGGAATCTCGCCGATCTGGAACGCCTCGGCTATGGCGGCCTGTCTGCCGAGCAGGCCGTGGAACTTCGGGAAGGAGAAGTGTCCGCCGACTACATCGCGGCCATGAACCGGGCTTTCGGCTCCAGGCTGACCGCCGCCCAACTGTTGCTGCTCAAGCAGGAGGACGTGGATGCGCGCTACGCTTCCGAGGTGTGCGAGTCCGGCCGCGCCCGTCTCTCGCCGGAGGACGTGGTCAGGCTGCACGCCGAGGACGTGTCGGGCGCCTACGTGGCCGAACTGCGCGCACTGGGGCTCGGCGGCCTCGGGATCCGCGACTGGATCGCCCTGCACGGCGAGGACGTGAGCACCAGCTTCATCGCCAGCATGAAGGCGCTCGGACTGGAAGTCCTGACCCCCGCCGAGCTAATCCGCCTGCACCAGGAGGACGTGACCCCCGAGTTCGTGCGCCGCATGCGGCGCGAGGGATTTGAAGGAAGTTCCGTGGAGGAGATTATCCGGCTCCGCCAGCGCGCCCCCTCCGTGGGAGCACTCGAGAAGGACAAAGGAGACTACCTGTGAAACCGGCCACATACGGTCTTGTTGCCTTGATGGCCCTGGCGTTCGCGGGCCCCGTGCGCGCGGACATGACCGGGAGCTGGGAAGTGCGGGACTACCGCTCCAACGGCAAAGTGTCTTTCAAGGTCCGCTTCCGGGATGGCGGCCGCTCCTCGTGGACCTCATCGTCCTCGGACGTCCCCCTCGCGGGGCTTCGCGGTCTTTCGGCCGACCTCGCCCAGCGGGGAGTGGGAGACGTTCGTTTCGAGGTCAGCCGCGATGCGGGGTCGCTTGAATGTGCCGGCAGGATGTCGGGGGGCAGGGGGAGCGGATCGTGCCGTTTCGTCGCCGATCCTTCATTTGTCGAGGCGCTGCGTGCGTCGGGCTACCGGGCTCCCTCCGAATCGGACCTTCTGACCTGCTGGATCCACGACGTGAGCCGGACGTTCCTGGCCGATCTGCATTCTCTGGGCTACCGCTCTCTGGCCGCCGATGAGCTCATCAACATGAAGATCCAGGGCGTCTCGCCGCAGTACGTGCGGGAGCTGGGGAAGCTCGGTTACTCGCCGGTTCCGGTGGACCAGCTGATCAACATGAAGATCCAGGGAGTTTCCCCCGAATTCGTGCGAAGAGTGCTGGCACGCTCCCATACGCGTCCAAGCGCCAGCCAGCTGATCGAAATGAAGATCATGGGCGCCGATGCGGCCGCGCCCGAGGCGCCCCGGCGCCACAGCCGCGCCATGTGAGCCGGGGCCGGCCCCGTCGTCCCACGGTGGACCAGGGAATTTGCCCGGCATCCCCGTGCTTTTTTCCGCCCTTTTCCGGCCCGCTCCATTAGACTCCCGGGCCATGCTCCGACCTGAATTTCGCGCTGCTGCGCCGCTCCTCCTGGCCATGGGCCTCCTTCTTCCTGCAACCGGGGCCAAATCCGCCGATTCTTCCGCCACGCCCCCGCTGCGGCATGCCCACACCTATCATGCGGAGCCGGCCACCGGCCCCATTCGCGTGGACGGTGTCCTGGACGATCCGGCCTGGAATACCGCCGTCCAGATCGACGAAATGTTTGACGTCCAGCCCGGCGACAACGCGCCACCGAAGGTGCGGACCCTGTTCCGGGTGGCCTACGACCACGAGCGCCTGTACTTCTCCGCGCGCTGTTTCGATCCCGAGCCCGGCAGGATCCGCCGCCACCTGAGCGATCGCGACAAGATCTTCGACGACGACTACGTGGGCGTAATCCTGGACACCTTCCGCGACCAGCGCACCGGCTACGAGTTCTTCGTGAACCCGCTGGGAATCCAGGGGGACCTGACCCGCAGCGGAGACAACGAAGACGAATCCTTCGATTGCCTGTGGGAAAGCGCCGCCCGGGTGGATTCCCTGGGCTGGACGGCCGAGTGGTCGATCCCCACGCGCAGCCTGCGCTTTCCGGTCCGCGACAGCTTGAGCTGGGGGATGGAGCTGGTGCGGGTGTGGCCGCGGGAGAGCCGCTACACGCTGGTGTCCCAGAGGATGGACCGCAACGATCCGTGCACGCTTTGCCAGGCCTCGATCCTGGACTCCATCCAGTCGCTGTCGGTGGGCCGGAACCTGGAAGTTCTGCCCTACGTCACGCAGTCCTTCCTCGGGACTCGCGACTACCTGGATCGGCCCTTCAACCAGCTGAACCGCACCGACGTGGGGTTCGGGATCAAGTACGGCATTTCTCCCAGCCTGACCCTGGACGCCACCGTGCATCCCGACTTCGCCCAGGTCGAGGCGGACCAGAACCAGGTCGACGTGAACACCCAGTCGGCGCTGTTCTTTCCGGAGAAGCGGCCGTTCTTCCTGGAAGGCGCGAACACGTTCCAGTTTCCCGGGAACATGTACTACTCGCGAAACATCTCCGCTCCCAGGTGGGCGGTCAAGCTGACCGGCCGGCAGGGCAAATTTCAGATGGGCGTGCTGGCGGCGCGCGACGATTCCACGACCTACGCGCTCCCCACGCGCGACGGAAGCGACCTGGTCAGCCTCAGCCGGCCTTCCAGCGACCTGGTGGCCCGCGGCAAGGTGGGAATCCTGGAAGATTCCTACCTCGGCTTCCTGGGCACGGCGCGGGATTTCGCAGGCGGTCACAGCCTGATGGGCAACCTGGATGGCGTGATCAGGCTGACCCGGCAGCTCCAGTGGACCTGGAACGCCGGCACTTCGGCCACCCGAGATCCGGCGGGATTCGCGGAAAATCCGGAAGGCTCCACCCCGGACCATTCCGGGGGCAATTTCTACCAGGAACTGTTCTTCTTCAGCCGGCACTACAACGGCGGGATCTGGTACCTGTTCGAGGGGCCGCACTACCGGCCCGACCTGGGCCTGGCCGGAAGCAACGATCTGAACCAGTGGGAGAGCTACCACGAGTTTCCCTACCAGGCCGACGGAAAGGTGGTGGAGCTGGTGCAGCCCTCCATCGATTTCTTCCTGCGCAAGGACCACGACGGTCTGGTGCGTTCCCGGTTTCTGCATCCGGAGGTCCTGGTCCGTCTCAAGGGCCAGTGGGAGGTGCAGGCGCGCTCCACGCTCGAGCACCAGGTGTTCTTCAACCCGGATATTCCGCGGGAACTCGTCGACAACCGCAAGGCCGCCTCGGTCACGTTTCGCAGGAAGGGCGGCGGAGTCCTTACAGGAGACTTCAGCATTCGGCTTGCGGAGGATCCCTATTACCGGCTGGCCGTCCTGGCGAACGAGCGGAACTACGATGCCTCGGCCACGCTGCGGCCCACTTCCCAGCTGGCCCTGAACCTGGAAGGGCACTCCCTGAGCTTGCGCGACCAGGGTGCGGACACCCTGCTGGCATCGCAAAGGCTGGCCCTGCTGCGGGCCAGCTACCAGTTTACGCCGCGCCTGTTCGCTCGCCTGCTGTTGCAGTACGAGAGGCGGGAACGGCCCTGGAAGAGCGCGACCCGCCGGATCTACAACGATCTTTCCAGCCAGTTCCTGCTGAGCTACAAGCTCAACTATGCCAGCGTGTTCTTCCTCGGCTATGACGGAGACCGGCAGAACACCCTGGTCAACTTCGACGGTTCGTTGCCCGGCCCCGAGCCCGAGACTACCCAGGCGGCCAGGCAGGTGTTCGCCAAGATCCAGTACCTGTGGCGCTACTAGAGGCTCGCCGGGGCGGATTCGGCTTGACGCATTCGGGTGGTGGTGATAATTCCGGCTTCTAGGGCAACGCATCCCCCGCATCCCGGACACCACTTCACGGAGACGGAGACATGAGCGCAGTCGCAGAAACAGCATCGGCCGCGGCGCCGCCGCGGCGCACGGGCGGGGACGAAGAGGAGCACTGGCTGGATCATCTGGAGTTGGACCGGGACGGCGACGGAGCGGCGCATGACGACCTTCCGGATCCGTTCGGCGAAGAGGCCCTGGCGGGCGAGGGCCACGAACTGCTCGACGAGGACGTCGACGAGGAAGAGGAATTTTGAGCCATCCTGATGTGCCCTACCCGCAGGGTCCCGGGCCCGACTTCGGGGGATTGCCCGCGGAACTGACCGAATTCACCACCGCGCGCACTCTGATCCTGCCGGTGCCCTACGACGGAACCACGTCCTACGTGCCGGGTACGCGCCGCGGCCCCGCGGCCATCCTGACTGCCTCCCAGAACGTCGAACTCTACGACGAGGAGCTCGAGTCCTCCCCGTGCGACACCGGCATCCACACCCTGCCGGAGCTGGACATCTCCGACGAGGGCCCCGAGGCCACGGTCCGCCGGGTGGAGGAGGCCTCCCGCTGGGCCATGTCCCACGGCAAGTTCGTGATCATGCTGGGAGGGGAGCACTCGCTCACACCCGGTGCGGTGCGGGCGGCACGGGAGCGCTGG
Source organism: Candidatus Eiseniibacteriota bacterium (assembly GCA_025351485.1). Classification (GTDB taxonomy): domain Bacteria; phylum Eisenbacteria; class RBG-16-71-46; order RBG-16-71-46; family JACRLI01; genus JANXVU01. The sequence goes on from JANXVU010000014.1 coordinate 29,615, forward strand.
CCCGATCTATCGGTGCTGCAGATCGACGCCCACGCCGACCTGCGCGACACCTACCGGGACACGCCCTTCAGCCACGCCTGCGCCATGCGCCGCGTGCGCGAGAGCTGTCCGCTGGTGCAATTGGGCATTCGCAACCTGTCGGCCGAGGAGCACGCCTGGGTGAAGCAGGAACGGATCGAACTGGGCTGGGGCAGCACGCGCAAGGACCAGGCGCGCTGGGACCACCTGCTTTCGACCCTCTCCCCGAACGTCTACCTGACCATCGACCTGGATGGATTCGATCCCTCGATCTGTCCGGGGGTCGGCACGCCCGAGCCGGGCGGCATCCTGTGGGAGGAGGGCCTTTCCATCCTCAAGCGGGTGTTCGCGGAGCGAAACGTTGTGGCGGCCGATGTCATGGAACTCTGCCCGCTGGCGGGAGATATCCGATCCGACTTTCTGGCGGCCAAGCTCGTTTACAAACTGGTCGGGTACCGGCAATCTACCGTGTAGTTCGCACGATAGACAACTAAATCTTCTTCATTGTGTATTAAGTTGCAATTTACGCCTGCGTGGGTACCGGCTTTCCAAGAAATTTCACCCGTGGGCGAAAGGATTCCGTTGAACTCAGCTAACGCCTGACTTACTTTCAGGGATACCGTTCGGGACTGCCCGGAGCGGTAGTCTCCCGTAGAGTGGGCCGTCCGCCTCAAGGAAAATCATGTCTGTCATCGACGCCGTGGAACTTGGCAAGAGAATCAAGCAGGAGCGGCTCAAGCGCGGGCTGACCCTGAAAGAGATCGAATCCAAGGTCGGGATTTCCGCGACCCACGTCTCGGAAATCGAGCGGGGGAGGACGTCCCCCACCGTGGGTGCGCTTAGCAAGATTGCCGCTGCCCTGGACACCAAGATGTCGCTCCTCGTGGACCTGCGGGCCGTTCCCAACATTGCCCACACCAACCCCAAGGATCGGGCCCCCTACCAGATCTGGATGGGCGAGCTGTCGGTCGAGCCCCTGTTCCCGTTCCAGGCTGGGCCCGAAGTCTCGCTCTTCCTGTTGCAGGTGCCGGTGGGCGAGAAGGACACGTCCTTCCTCAAGGCCGCGGCGGGAGAAGTGTTCCTCTACAACATGAAGGGCATTCTCGAGGTCACGTTGGGCCCGGACCGCCACATCCTGAAGGAAGGCGACAGCATCCACTTCGTGGTGAAGGGCGAGCCCTCTCTGGAAAACATCGGGGAATCGCCGGCCCGGATCTTCGCCTCGGTTTCCCCGCGGATGGCCGTCTAGGAGTTTCCCGGCGCTGCCACTTGCCCCCGGGGCCGCAGCAAGTAGTGCGAGACCATCCACTCCTGGCCGCCCCCATAGTTCCACAGCTCCGCGCAGGCCAGCAGGAAGACCCTCCAGTACACCCACCACTTCCTTGAGTCCCCGGCCCCGTAGGTTCTTGCCAGGATGGATTCCACTTCCGATCTTGAACGGTCCATGTTCCGAAGCCACGCTTCCGCGGTGCGGCCATAGTGCGTGCCATCCACGCGCCAGTGGTCCGTCACCACGAGGTCCTGCTGGAAGTGGTAGAGCAAGTCGTCCGAAGGCATGATCCCGCCCGTGAAGAAGTGCCGGCCGATCCAGTCCTGCGGATCGTCGGAAAGGTAGGGGTAGGCGTATTCCCGGTGCGTGAAGATGTGCACGAATAGCCGCCCCGAGGGCTTCAGGAAGCCGGCCACCTTTCGGAGCAGCAGGTCGTAGTTGCGCAGGTGCTCGAACATTTCCACCGAGACCACCCGGTCAAAACGCCGCTCCAGCTCCAGGTCGTTGATGTCGCGGGTGAGGATCTCCACGTTGCCGAAGCCGCGCCGCGCGCACTCGCCCAGGATGTGGTCCCGCTGCCCGGAGGAGTTGGAAACTCCCAGGATCCGGGAGTTCGGATAGCGCTCCGCCAGGTACAACGAGAGCGATCCCCAGCCGCACCCCAGGTCCAGCACCTCCATGCCGTCTTCCAGCCGCGCGCGTTCGCAATACAGCGCCAGCATCCGCTCCTCCGCCTCGTCCAGGGTGCGCACTACGGGGCCCCACAGTCCCGAGCTGTACTTGAGGCGCTTCCCCAGCAGGCATCGAAACAGCTCCGCGGGCACCTCGTAGTGCTGGCGATTGGCGTCCGCGGTGTGGGTGGCGATCGCGGGCACGGCTCGCATCCAGGCAAGGAACTCGCGCTTGCGTTCCTGGGCCGCCTCCACGCCCCCGCGGGCTTCGTCCCTGAGCTTGCGTGCGAGCCGGGCACGGATGCCCAGGCGAATCAGCCCATCGGGCAGGAGCCCGCGCTCCATTAGATCGAGTGCATTCATGGCGTGGGCGGGATCCGGCGCGGAAACCAGGGCACGAACGGGCTGGTTTCCCGCTGGTAGCGCCGGTAGTCGTCTCCCCGGCTTCGGATGGCCTGGGCCTCGGTGGGCGGGATGCCGGTCACAAAGAGCACCAGGTAGAGCAGCGAGGCCGGGGCCAGCAGCGCGATCCAGCCGAGCGGCGATCCGAGCGCGAGCAGCGCGAAGGCGCACCAGATCAGCCACTCGAAAAAGTAGTTGGGGTGCCGCGAATAGCGCCACAATCCGTCCCGGCAGGTGCGACCCCGGTTGGCCGGATCCGACTTGAAGGCGGCCAGCTGCCGGTCGGCCAAAGATTCCAGGGCCAGCGAAGCGGCCCACAGGAGGGCCGCGATCCCATCGATCGGCCGAAAGAGTTGCGCCCGGTCGCACGCGGCGGCCAGGAACGGATAGGACAGGAGCGCGGCGAGCGCCGCTTGCGCCTGGAAGAAGAGGAAGAAGAACCGCTGGGCGTTGGGCGCGGTGTCCTGCCGCAGCTTGACGTAGCGCCCCTCCTCGGGATGGCCCAGCACCCGGTCCATGAAGAGGTGCGCGGCCAACCGCAAGCCCCACAGGCCGCCCATCAGCCCCACCCGCAGTCGCCGGCCCGGATCCCCCGGAGCTGCAGCGGCGTAGAAAAGCGCCGAGAGTCCCAACCCGAGCGCCCACCCCACGTCCACGATTCCGGCATTTCCGGTGCGGCGCTGAACCAGCCAGAGCGCGGCCATCAGCAGCACCAGGCCGGCCAGGCCAAGGCCGAACAGTGTCCAGGCCGTCACGCCACGCTCCCGTGGGAATTGGACCCGGGCGCGCGCCCGGGTAGCCGTTCCAGCAGCAGGTGCACGTCCCGCGTGTGGCGCTCTTCGAATCCGGCCTCGCAGTAGCAGAAGTAGAAGTCCCACATGCGAACGAAGTCCTGGTCGAAGCCAAGGGCCAGGATGGCTTCGCGGCTGCGGAAGAAGTTCGCGCGCCAGCGCCGCAGGGTCTCGGCGTAGTGGGGCGTGAGGTCGTCCACCTGAAGCTCGCGCAATCCACCCGAGCGGTCCATGGCCTGCCGCAGCGCCCGAAGCGACGGAATGCAACTTCCGGGGAAGATGAAGCGCTTGATGAAGTCGACCGAGTCGCGGGCCGCATCGAACTCGTCGTCCCGGATCAGGATCGCCTGGATCAGGGCGGTGCCGCCGGGCCGGAGCAGCTCCGTGCACTTGCGGAAGTAGGTCTCGTAGTACTCCGCGCCCACCGCCTCGATCATCTCGATCGAAACCAGCTTGTCGAAGTGCCCTTCCAGGTCGCGGTAGTCGCGCAGCAGCACCTTCACCCGGTCCTGGAGCCCCGCCTCATGGACCCGCTCCGTGGCCAGCTGGTGCTGCTCGCGGGAGATGGTGGTGGTGGTCACGCGGCAGCCGTGGTGAGTGGCGGCGTGCAGTGCGAAGCCGCCCCAGCCCGTTCCGATTTCCACCAGGTGGTCGTCTGCACCTAGTTGAAGTCGCTCGCAAATGCGCTCCATTCGCGCCACTTGGGCCTCTTCCAGCGTCATGCCCGGGCGCTCGAACAGCGCGCACGAGTACATGAGCGTCGGATCCAGGAACAACTGGAAGAATTCGTTGCCCAGGTCGTAGTGGGCCTGGATGTTCCTGCGGCTCCCGTGGCGCGTGTTGCGCTTGAGGGCGTGCGCGACCGCGCGGAACGGGGCGGCCAGTTTTGCCAGGCCCGCATCGGCCGAGCGCAGGGCCTGCGCGTTCTGCAGGAAGATCCGGCACAGGGCGGTGGGATCGTCGCACGACCATTGTCCCCGCATGTAGGCGCGTCCGGCGCCCACGGTGCCGCCCAGGACCGCCTGGGGGTAGAAGGCGGGGTCGTGCACCCACAGCGTGGTCGAGAGGCCGCCCAGCCGGCCAAAGGTGCGCATCTCGGCGCCTTCGGCCAGCTTCACCTGGCCCTGCTCGAGCCGGGAAAACACCGCCAGCAGCCGCGAGCGGGTGAAGATCTCCAGCAGGCCGGCGCTTCGCGCCCATTTCGCGCCCACCGGCAGCGGAGGAGACTTAAGGGTATCGCTCATGGCCGGGCCGGCTCCGGGTGGGCGCGGCCGCCCGGGGGATGGGGGACGCCCGGGACTCGCTTCAGCCACAGCCGAAGGGCATTCCAGTAGATCTGCGCGACAACCGATCCGGTCATGAAGGGTTGAGCGAGCAGCGAACGGTTGAGCGACGCCGGCGAGATTTCACGCCGGCGCAGGGACAGGCTCGCATCAAAGAGCTTCGCTCCGTTCCGCTCGTTCTCCATGTGCACGACCAAGCGTGGGCCCGGCGGCAGGAACCGCCAATCGTAGCCCATGTCCATTTCCATGAACGGCGAGACGTGAAAGCTCTTCGCGAACCGGTGGCGCCGCCACGGGCCGGCCGCGGCCGCCGTGGACGGATCCAGCACGTAGGCGTGGCGCTCCTTCCACGGCGTGTTGGTGATCTCGGCCACGATGGCCTCCAGAGCCGTCCCTCCGGGTGCATAGCAGTAGTAAAAGCTCACTGGGTTGAAGATGTACCCGAAGTAGCGCAGGTGGGTGAGGAGGCGGATCGGCCCCGCGGGGCGGCGACCCGTCTCTTGCTCCACCCGTTCCCGGACGGCCTGGTCCAGCGGGACATCCACGGGCCCCAGGTAGTCCCGGCGCCGGAAACTGGCCGGCGCGGGGCGCTCGTGGCCCCAGAGCGGCGTTCCCCGGAACAACCCGGGCAGCTCTTCCAGGTCCAGGTACATCATGAAGATCGGGTAACGGAACGAATGGTGCGCCGGATGGAAGCGCCGGTGCCGGACGAAACCGGCGTAGATGCAGCTGGCCCGGCTCACAGGCGCGCTCCAAATCGTTCGCACACGTGCAGGGCGCTGTTGACCCCATCCTCGTGAAATCCCCAGCCCCAGTAGGCGCCGCAGTAATGCGTGCGGTTCACGCCGTCGACTTCCGCGCGCCGGGCCCGAGCCCGCATGCCGGCCAGGGTGTAGAGCGGGTGATCGTAGGTGAAGCGGCGCAGCAGCCGCTCCGGGCGGATGCGCGCGGTGGAATTCAAGGTGACGCACAACTCGGCGGGCGCTGCCAGGCCTTGCAGCCGGTTCATATGATAAGTGAGCGTGGGCAGTGAGCCCGCATCCGACCCCAGGCGGTAGTTCCAGCTGGACCATGCGGCGCGGCGGCGCGGCAGCAGGGACTCGTCGGTATGCAGCGCCACGTCGTTGGCCTGGTAGGGCATGGCTCCGAGGATCTCCGTTTCGGCCGGGGAAGGGTCATGCAGCAACCCGAGCGCCTGGTCGCTGTGGGTGGCGATCACCACCTGGTCGTATGGATGCACGGAACCGTCGGACAGCTTCACGTCAACCCGGTCGGGATGGCGCCGGAGCTGCCTGACCGGCGTGTTCAGCCGGACGCCGCCGCGAAGGGTCGCGACGAGCAATTCCACGTATCGCCGCGAGCCGCCCCGGATCACCCGCCACTCGGGATAGTCGTCCAGGCCGAGCAGGCCGTGGTTTTGCATGAACTGGAGCAGGTGGCGCGCGGGAAATTCCAACACCGAAGCCCGGGGCGCCGACCAGATGGACGCGGCCATCGGCACCAGGTAGTGGCTGATCACGAGGCCCCGGAAGCCGCGGACGCGGAGAAACTCTTCAACCGTGAGTTCGGCCTGGTCCGAGGCCAGGAACCGCTTGCCGGCCGCGTGAAACCGCCGGATGTCGAGCAACATGCGCAGGAAAACGGGATTCACGAGGTTCGCCCGCTGCGCGAACAGCGCGCCGCCGGCGTACTCCAGTCCCGTGGCCTCGCAGCTCACGCTGAAGCTCATGTCGCTGGCCTGGCTCTCGACTCCCAGGAGCTCGAGTAGCCGGACGAAATTCGGATAGTTGCGCGAATTGAAGACGATGAAGCCCGTGTCCACCGCGAAGTCCAGGCCATCCAGCCGCACGTCCACCGTGGCCGTGTGCCCGCCCGGGTAGTCTCCAGCCTCGAACACCGTCACCTGGTGATCGCCCTGCAGCAGATACGCGGCTACCAGGCCCGAAATGCCGGCCCCCACCACGGCGATTCGCACGCAGGCCCCCGCTTCCTTCAGGCCGTGCCCGCGCCCCGCCGCCCGGTCCGGTCGCGGATGTGCACGGGCGGGGAGCGCAGGTCCCACACCAGTCCCATCCACGACATCGCCTTGAGCGCGTACCAGGTCAGGTCCACTTCCCACCAGTAGAACCCCTGGCGGGTGGATCCCGGGTAGTGGTGGTGATTGTTGTGCCAGCCCTCCCCCAGAGTGAGGACCGCCAGGAAGAAGTTGTTGCGGCTGTCATCGCCGGTCTCGTAGCGGCGGCTGCCCCACTTGTGGGCCAGCGAATTGATGGTGTAGGTCGCGTGGTAGCACACCACGGTCGAGATGAAGAACCCCCACACCAGCATCTGGGGACCGCTGGTGCCGAGCGCCGGGTTGGTGCGGTGCAGGCTCACGCCCAGGGCGTAGAGCGACCCCGCCAGCGCCAGTGGGACGATGCCGTGGAACTTGTCCAGGAATCGCAGTTCCGGGTAGCGGGCCAGGTCCGGCACGGCCTTGAGATTGGTCTCGGCGTTCACCTTGCAGGTGAACCAGCCCATGTGGCTCCACCAGAAGCCCTGCCAGAAGGGCGAGTGAAGGTCCACTTCCTCGTCCGAGTGGCGATGGTGGAACCGGTGGTGGGCCGCCCACCACAGCGGGCCCTTCTGCACGGCGCTGTTGCCGGCCACGGCGAACAGGAACTGGCATGCGCGGGATGTGCGGAACGAGCGATGCGAGAAGTACCGGTGATAGAAGCCGGTGATGGCGAACATCCGGAAGGCGTAAAGCCCGGCCGCCACGGCCAGCGCTGTCCATCTCCAGCCCACCAGGAACACGCCCAGGCAGGCGAGGTGCATCGTGATGAAGGGCGTCGAACGCAGCCATTCCACCCTGCGCTCGGCGGGCGGCGGGACACGGCTCCCATCCAGGGGCGCGGCCGGGCGATCCGAGCCGACGTTGGGGGGAGCAAAAGGCATGAGAGACGGCAAGTTCTGGTCCTCCGGAAGAATCCGGCACCCGCCCGGAATGATCCGGGCCAGGGCGCCATGTGGCTGCCTTGCGAAAATAAAGGGCTTCTCACCCACCAGCGGCCGGGTGGGCGGGGCCTGCGCGGCCGCCCCGAGGTCCTTTCAGCATGGACTGCCCGCCGTGGAGGGGTCAAGGCGCATTCGGGCGCGGGTCTCGGGGCGTTGAGGACGTGCCGGGCGCGGGCAAGTCCACTGCGCCGGGTGCGCTCCGCTGTACCGATCTTCGGGCGGGGGATATACTGCCCTCCCATGCCCATCATCCAGCTGAAGCCCCATGAAGAGCGACGCATCCGGACCGGCCACCTGTGGGTCTTTTCCAACGAGATCGACATGGCCGACGACACCATTCCCGACGGCGGCCTGGCGGAGCTCGTGGACGCCCGCGGCAGCCACCTGGGGCAGGTGTATCTCAACCGCCACTCCCTGATCGCCGCGCGCATCCTGACCCGCTCCCGCAACCCGGTGGACGACGACTTCCTGACCCGGCGCATTCGGACCGCTCTCAAGCTCCGGCGCCGGGTGCTGCCCGACCCGCGCTTCGGGCGGATCCTGTTCGGAGAGAGCGACGGGCTCCCCGGTCTGGTGGTGGACCGCTACGACACCGTGTTGGTCGTCCAGATCGGCACGCTCGGCATGGAGCACCTGTGGCCGCACGTGGAGCGGGCGCTGCGCCGAGAACTTGCCCCGGAGGCGATCTACCTGCGCTCCGACATGCCCTCCCGCTCGCAGGAAGGCCTGGGCCCGGACTGCCGCTTCCTGGACGTGCGCGAGAACGGCCGCGTGGAGGTGCAGGAGAACGGGCTCACCTTCCACACCGACGTGGTGACCGGACAGAAGACCGGCTGGTTCTACGACCAGCGCGAGAACCGCGCCCTCTTGCGCGGCCGGGTGGAGGGAGCCCGCGTGCTGGACGCCTTCTGCTACGCCGGAGCGTGGTCGGTGAGCGCGCTGGCGTGGGGCGCCGCCCAGGCCCTGGCCGTGGACGCCTCGGCCCCGGCGCTGGAGCTGGCCGCGGAAAACGCCGAGCTGAACGGGGTGGCCGACCGCGTGGAGTTCCGCAAGGCCGACGTGTTCACCGAGCTGCGCCGGATGGACCAGGCCAACGAGCGTTTCGAAGTGGTGGTGCTCGATCCTCCCGCGCTCATCAAGAGCCGCGCCCGGATCGAAGACGGGGTCCGCGGCTACCACGACCTGAACCGCCTGGCCATGCGCATGGTCAAGCCCGGCGGCGTGCTGTTCACCTGCTCCTGTTCGCACCTGCTGCCCCGCGAAGACTTCCTGCCCATGCTCGCCCGTGCGGCGCGCGATGCGCGGGTGTCGTTCCGCGTGGCGGACTTCCGCGGCCAGGCCCCGGACCACCCGGTGCTGCTGGCCATGCGGGAAACCGACTACCTGAAGTGTGCCGTACTGGAGAGACTCGAATGAGCGAAGACGCAGCCGACCGGAACTTCATGATCATGGTGGCCCAGCTGGAATGCGGCTCCCTGATGGCGCTGGGATTCGTGGAAAACCCGGTCACCAAGGAAAAGAAGAAGGAACTGCCGCAGGCCCAGATGTTCATCGACCAGCTCGACATGCTGAGGGCGAAGACGAAGGGCAACCTGAGCGCCGAGGAGGAAAAGGTGATCGGGGACGCGGCGGGCCGCCTGAAGATGGCCTACGTGGAAGCCGTGAGGGAGAAATGACCATCGACCGATGGGACGACGTGGAGGCTTCCGAGCGCTACGTCGGCCGCTGGAGCCGCCTGGTGGCCGCGGAGTTCCTGGACTGGCTGAAGCCCGCTCCGGGCCTGGAGTGGATCGAGGTCGGATGCGGCTGGGGCGCACTGAGCGAGCAGATTCTGGCGAAGACCCGCCCGAACTCCCTGCTGGGCTTTGATCTGTCGGCGGACTACATCGAGGGCGCTCGCAAGCGCCTGCCCGATCCGCGCGCCCGTTTCCAGGTGGCCGATGCCCGCAAGCTGGACGCCGAGGACGGCGAGGCCGACCTGTGCGTGTCGGCGCTGCTGCTCAACTTCGTGCCGAACCCCATCGAGGCGGTGCGGGAGGCCGCGCGGGTCGTCAGCCCCAGGGGCACGGTGGCCGGCTACGTGTGGGACTACGCGGGTGATATGCAGATGATGCGCAAGTTCTGGGACGCGGCGGTGGCGCTGGATCCTTCCGCGCGGGAGAAGGACGAGGCGACGAGATTTCCGCTGTGCAACCCGGGTCCGCTGGAGGCGCTGTTCCGCGGAGCGGGTCTCAAGGACGTGGAGGTCAAGCCGATCGATGTCCCGACCCGGTTCTCCGGCTTCGATGACTACTGGGAGCCCTTCCTGGCCGGCATGGCCCCGGCGCCGGGCTACAACATGTCGCTGCCGGAAGGAAAGCGCGCCGAGCTCCGGGAGAAACTGCGGGGGATGCTGCCGGCGGCCAACGACGGTTCGATCACGTTGAGTGCCCGGGCTTGGGCGGTGCGGGGGAAGAAGGGCTAGGCTGCTTCAGACAGCGTCAAGTCCGGAAGTGGCGCGGGCGCGCCTTCCCGGGCGCGCCGCTCAGACCTTCTCGCGCGTCTCTTTCCACAACTGCAGCATGACGTCGCGGTTCTCCTGGCCGGGAGCGAGGCCGCGTTCCTTCAGCGCCTCTTCCATCTTCTGGAAGCGCTCCAAGAACCGCCGGATGGATCCTCGGACGGCGCGTTCGGGATCCGCGTTCATGAACCGGGCCAGGTTGGTCAGCGCGAAGATCGTATCCCCGAGCTCCAGTTCCGCCTCCGGGCTGCCCGACTCGAGCGCCTCGCGCAGTTCCCGGAATTCCTCCTCGGCCTTGGCCAGGGCTTCCCGCCAGTCCTTCCACTCGAATCCCACCGCCCCGGCTTTTTCCGCGATGCGAAATCCCAGAGCGAGGCCCGGAAGCTTTTCCGGCCGGCGCTTCATGATGCCGGCGGCGCTGTCGTTCTTCTCCTTGCGCTTGGCTTCTTCCCAGTGCTGCATGGCCTCTTCCACGTTGGCCGCGCGGAACTCGCCGAACACGTGGGGGTGGCGCCGGTGGATCTTTTCGATGTTGGAGCGCACCACCGCGCCCACGTCGGTGAGCCCCTGCTCGGCGGCCAGTTCCATCACGAACACCAGCAGGAAGAGCAGGTCCCCGAGCTCTTCCTCCAGGCCCACCCCGGTGTCGATGGCGTCGATCAGCTCGTAGGTCTCTTCCAGCAGGTACGGGGTCATGGTGAGCAGGGTCTGGGCGCGGTCCCAGGGGCAGCCGTCCTCGGCCCGCAGCCGGCGGCACATGGCCTGGACCTGGGCGATGAAGTCGGGCGATTCGGAGTCGGAAGTCATGCCGGCAGTATAACAGTTTGCCCCCTACCGAATGCCGCCCAAAGCGTGTAAATTCAGCGACGTGAGCGACTTTTCCGCATGCTGGGTCGAGGTGGACCTCGACGTCTTCGAAAACAACCTTCAAGTGATCCGCGACTCCGTGGGCGAGGGGACGCGGGTGATGCTGGTGGCCAAGGCCGACGCCTACGGGCACGGCGCGGCGCGCATGGCCCAGGCGGCCGAGCGGTTCGTGTCCATGTTCGGTGTGGCCACCCTGCACGAGGGAATCGAGCTGCGCGGGGCCGGGATCACCCTTCCCATCCTGATCCTGACCCCGACGCTGCAGGATGAGATCGACGAGATCCTCGAGCACGGCCTGGCGCCCTCGGTGGCCACCCGCGAGTACGCCCGGGCGCTCTCGGCGGCCGCGGTGCGTCGCGGGGTCCGGGCGGGCTTCCAGGTGGAGGTGGACACCGGGATGGGCCGCGCCGGGGTGTCGGAGCGCGAGGCCGAGGACTTTGTGCGCGAAGTGGCGGCGCTGCCGGCGCTGTCACTGGAAGGCCTGTATACCCACTTCCCCGAGAGCGACGCGGCCGACCTGGATTTTTCGCGCGACCAGGTGATGCGCTTCCTGTCCCTGGCCGGGCGGCTGCGGG
>JANXVU010000019.1 GCA_025351485.1 Candidatus Eiseniibacteriota bacterium
CCGCAGCCCACGTCCAGCACTGCCTTGCGGCCCTTGAACATTTCGGCGTACTTGCGCTGCACAGCCAGCAGGCCGGCCTCATCTCCACCCCACGCATACACGTTGTCGAGCTTCTGGCCGGACTTGTCGGTGCGCATGTCCGGGCGGTCCGCCCCGCTCCGCGGTTGCTCAGACATGGGGTGCCTCCGGTCCCCGGGGGGCCGGGCGATACGGGTTCACGCGCAGGGTGTCCAGGGTCCCTCCGGGGGTGTGGTCGTCGTCCTCCAGGTAGTACCGCGCGCTCACGTTGGGGCTGAAGCGCTGCGGCTCGATGCGCATGCGCAGGACATAGGTCCCGCCCGCCGCGCCGCCCGGGATGTGCAGGTGGAAGCGCGCGGCCACCCAGCGGCCCGCGGGCCAGTACTCCGGCCCGCCGCGCGATCCGCCCACGGGCAGGTAGTAGTTCAGGCGGTAGAGCCGGTGGTCCCGGCGCTGGGCGAGGAGGCGCTGCCAGCGCGGCGGCAGCCCGCGGGACGGATCCGGCACGGCGGTCACCAGGCTCACCTGCGCCATCCACCTCTCCCCCGGCGCCAGTTCGGCGCGGCGGCGAAGCAGGCAGGTCAATTCCACCTCGCTGCCCGCCGGGGTCTCCCGCGGCTCGAGGCGAGCCCCTGCAAGGGTCGCTCCCGCTCCGAGCTCGACCGGCACGGCGCCGGGAGCCGGCGCGGTGTCGGGCCACCCTGGATCGGGCTCGGCCGCATAGGCCGGGAGCGCCGTGCGGTTCACCTCGAACACGTACTGGCCGCCCGCGCCGAAGACCTCGTGAAAGAGCTGCGGTCGCGAACGGAATTTCTCCAGAGCGGCCGGATAGTCCGCCGGGTCCAGGAAGGCCATGTAGTCCAGGCGGGGCCGCTCGTAGGTCTGGTTCAGGAACACCAGGTCCACGCCGTAGCGATGAATTGCCTCGGCGGTCCGCCGGGGCCCGGCGCCCGGGCTCACGATGTCGAAGGCCGCCTGCATGCGCGCCACCGCCTCCGAATCGCTCGGGGAGGAGTGCTGGTTCAGGGTGGCCACCACGTCATGCCGCGTGAGCCCCGCGATGCCGTAGCAGGTCATAGGGTCCGAGGCGATCACCCGGGGCTCGGGATAGTGCGATCCCAGGAAATCCAGAGCGGCCTGCCAGCGCTGGTGCGAGTTCTCGCTCTCCACCCGCATGGCCCCGGGACCATACCCGGCCAAGGCCGTGCGCACGTCGGCGCCCACGAAGAGCGTCACCACCGCGAGAGCGGCCAGCGCGCGGGGACGCGAGCCGGCGAGAGCGCCGGTCAACCTGGCGCCCTGTTCCCAGGACCAGCCCGCCAGAACGCACAGGGCCAGCGGCGCCGGAAAGAGCCGGATCAGCAGATAGCCCAGCTTTCCCGCGAGCAGCGGGAACAGCACCGGATTGAAGAGCAGCAGCAGCGGCGCCCACAGCGCCACGCACGCGAGCAGTCGTTCCGGCCGCGGTTCCGATGCCAGGTAGAAAGGGGATACCAGCACCGAGAGCCAGGTCGCGTTCCCCAGGGTGGCGAGCCAGGACATCGGCTCCAGCACGTACCCGAATCCGAGATCCAGGTATCCCCCCGGCTGGGTGTGCATGGGATTGACCGGCGCATACGAGACCAGGTAGCGCCAGGCCAGGATCGGGGCGCACGCGAGGAGCGCCCAGCCGAGGACCCGAAGCGAATGCTCCGCCAGCGCCCGATACCGCGGCGCCAGCGCGCAGCCCACGGTGAACGCGCTCCATGCGAGCATCCACGGGACGGCCGCAAAGACGTGGATCAACGCGCCGCCCGCGAGCCACGCGGGCGCGGGCAGCAAGGACGTCCGGGGCACGCGCCGCAGGTTGCCCGCGGCCGCGGCCCAGGCCAGCCACACCAGCGCGTCGGCGGTTTTGTTCGGATAGCCCACCTTCAGGAAAAAGGCGGTGCCGGGGCCGCCGTAGAGCAGCGCGAACAGCGCCGTCGCCAGCATCGCCGGTCCCGCCCCGGGAAGCAGGCTCGCGGCAAGCGTGTAGAAGCACGCGGTGACGCACGGCCCCACGAACGCGGGCCACACCCGCCACCATCCCTGCAGGTCCATTCCCGAGAGCGCGGCGGTCACTGCCAGGGGCGCGTGCAGGAAGCCCTTGCGCAGGTCCAGGGCCCGGGAGGTGGCCTCGCGGTAGAACTCGCGGGCGGGCAGCGCGCTGTGGTCCCTCAGCACGGACTTCATGTAGGCCAGGTGGTCCAGGGAATCGAAGCTCTGCCCCACCGTGCCGCCGGTGCGGTAGAGCACCCACGCCAGGATGGCCAGGCCGGCCAGCTGTGCCAGGGAAAGAGCCCCGGCGCGCGGCCGGGACGGCTCCGCCCCCTCGGCCCTTCCCGCCGGGGCCAGCGCGGAAGCGGCCAGGAACACCGTGACCAGGTCGGCGATGCGCATCGGGTCCAGGCGGAGCAGGAAGCACAAGGCCGAGGCCAGTGCGAGCGAAGCAGCGCTGCCGCCAAAGGCGTGGGCGAGCCCGGTGGCAAAATCGGCCGGACGGACTCCTCGGAGGCGCATCCACGCGCAGCCCGGGGCCAGCCACAACGCGCCCACGACGGCGGCGAGCCGCGCCGGCGCCGACATCCCGTGGAGGTGCAGGAGGGCCTGGAGCGCGAGCGCCGCCAGGACCAGCAGCGCACGGTTCATGGGGCGGCTTCACCCTCCGGGGCGCCGACGTGACTGATTTCCCCAAGAGAAAGATTCTCGGCCCACATGTAGTAGAAGCCCGAGATGAGCACCGGCACGTGCTGGGTGAACAGGTACAGGATCGAAAATGTGAACGCGGTGGTCTTGTCCACGCCGAAGATCGCCAGGCCGGTCTGGCAGGCCACGTTCATCACGCCCAGGTATCCCGGGGCGGAAGGGATCATGATCCCCAGGGAGATCACCACCACCAGGATCGCGCTGGCATACGCGGGCAGCACGAGGTGCAGCGAAAGCAGGCAGGTCCATATGCTCAGGACGATCGTGAGCCACATCAGGATCGAGAGCAGCGAAATCCGCAGCATGTGGTGCCCGCTGGAGAGGGACCCCAGTCCCCCGGCGAACGCCCGCAGCAGGGACAGCGCACGCTGCGAAATGCGGTCCGGGAAGGGCCGCAGCAGCGCGGCGACCAGCCGGAGGCAAGCCTCCGTGCGAAGACGCAGCGCGACCAGGAAGGCCACGCCGGCCAGGTTGATCGAGAAGAGCCCGATCGCCCCGCGGCGGAACGAGTCGGGCAGGCTGTGGCCGTAGAAGATGGCGACCAGGCCGAAGCACAGCAGCAGCGTGGACACGTCGAAGATGCGTTCCACCACGATCGTGGCGAAGGAGGCCGTCTTGCTGACGCCCTCCCTCCGGCCGATGACCCACGGTCGGATGATCTCGCCGAGACGCGCCGGCAGCACCACGTTGGCGAAGAATCCGATGATGGTGGCGCTGAAGAGGCTCCGGGTGCGTATGGACTTTACCGGCATCAACAAGAATTTCCAGCGATAGGCCCGCACCACGTAGCCGAGCATGGTGAAGATCATGCTCGGGACCAGCCACCAGTACTGCGCGGCCCTCAGCGCCTGGCCCATGCGCGCGAAATCCACGTCCTTGAGCACCCACCAGAGCGCGAGGACCGAGATGGCCAGGCCGAAGAGGAGCTGCTTCTTCACTTCACTCCCCCGAAACGCTTCCGGGCCAGGAACACGAGGTTCTCCCAGCCGTCCTTCCACTTGCGAAGCTTCACGTCGCCGATGCGCTCGAGGTACTCGATGTGGACTTCCTCGAACTTCAGCTTCTTCATCAGCGCCTCGATCTTGATCTCCTCGGAAAGCGGCATTCCGTCGCTGGTGAGGCGCAGATCCTTGAGGATCTCGCGGCGAAATATCCACATACCGGACTGCGAGTCCCTGACCGGCTTGCCGAACAGCACGAACATGGCCAGGGTGAGCACCGTGTTGCCGACCTGGTTGGTGAACGGCATGGCCTTGGGGTTCTTCAGCGGGAACCGGCAGCCCGAGATGAAGTCGAGCTTCCGGTCCAGGAGCTGTTCCACCAGGGGCTGGATCGCGTCCGACGGATAGCTACCGTCGCCGTCCAGGGTGGCGATGATGTCCCCGGTGGCGGCGGGCAGGCCCGCCTTGTAGGCGGCGCCGTAGCCGGCGGTCTTCTCGAACACCACGCGCGCGCCGAGCGAGCGGGCCACCTCGGCGGTGCGATCCGTGGAGTTGTTGTCCACCACCACGATCTCGTCCACGCACTTCGGCATCCCTTCCACCACGTGGCGGACTCCGTCCTCCTCGTTGTAGCAGGGAATCACCACGCTGATCTTCTTATCTCGAATCATTTCGCCTCCGCGAATGTAAGGCGCTCAACCACCCATTTGCCTTCCCGATGCACCGGGGCAAGACCGGGGATCCTGGGCCCTTCCCCGTCCCGTGACACCCGGAACACGGGACGACCCAGGGACTTCAAGAACTCCATGTCCACGCTGTCGAGCCCCGCGCCGAATGCGCCCAGGGCCGCGCGGCGGCGCGGATCGATGCTACCCGGCGGATAACCCCAGGTCACCGCGTAGTTGGACTCGGACCAGACCTGCGCGCGCTCCGCGCGGACCACACCTTCCAGGCTGCCCGGCCGTGCCAGCAGGGCCGCGCCGGTCGGCGTCTGCGACTTGATCCATGCATAGGCGCGTGCCTCGGACGGCCCGGGTTCGGGGGGATAGGGCTTTTCTTCGGCCCGACCCCGGGTCACGCACACGCACGCCAGCACCAGCGCCGTGGTCGGCGCAAACACAGCGGCCATCGCCCCGGCCCGGGCCGCGCCCGATCTCAGCCGCGAGGCCAGGAACTCCCGCATGGGCTCCGCGGCCAGCGCGGCCAGCAGCAGCAGCGACAGGTGCATGAACTTTCCCTCGTTCCCGAACTTCAGGGTCAGCAGGCACGAGACCACGAGCAGCGAGAAACAGGTCGCCACCAGCCAGCGGCCGCCGGGGCCGGAGTTCCAGCGCGCCCGCGCGCCCGCGACCGCAAACGGCAGCATTCCCGCCCCCACCCACAAGGTGGTCCAGATCATGGATCGGTTGAGCCGCGGCACCGGCAATCCGCCGTCCGTCTTTCCGTGGGTCACCGCGCGCAGGTACGGATAGGCCAGCAACAACCCGGCGAACATGCACGCCCCGAGGATCGCCGTGCGGGCCGTGGCGCCGCGCGAGGGGCGAAGCGCAAGGGCGACCAGCAGGCCGAGCCCACCGGCCCAGCCCAGCGTGAACCCCGCGACCGTGTGCACCATGAGCGCGGCGGCGGTCAGCGCTCCCGCGCCGAGGGCCGCCTCGATCCGACCGGTTTCCAGGTACTCCGCCGAGCAGGCCGCCCACCACACGAACAGCGCGAGGCCCCAGGAGAAAGCCGTCCCGACCAGGAACTTGTCCATCGAAAAGGCCAGGGCCGCCGAGGTGTAGCCCCATGCCACCAGATTCAGCACGTAGTCCGGCAGCATCCGGGCCAGATGGTGCCAGTGCTCCGGGTCCCGGACCGCGTTGACGCCGATCCAGACCCAGCCGAACGGGTTCGCTCCCGCGGCCACCAGCCAGGGGGCCCAGCGGGCGCCCGCCTCCCCTGCGCCCGCAAACCGGCTCAGGCTCCACGCGCCCAGCAGCGTCAGGGCGAAGTAGGCGCTGTTGAACAGCCACATGGCTTCGAACGCCCGGATGCCGGCCACCGAATCGAAGACCGACAGAACCAGGTGAAAGAACCAGAAGTACTGGAGCTGCATGCCCGCGTAGTACGGATCCTGGGGCGGCAGCGGAAGCGAGCGGACCTGGGCCTCCACGGCTGCGTGGAACCACGCGTCCGAGCGCACCCTGAGAAACGAATTGAACAGGGGGGGCAGGAAGACCAGGAGTGACAGAGGCAACGCCACCCCGAGCGCGCGCGCCTCTTCCCCCGCCGGCCGGCCGGGGGCCCGCCGGAGCCGCAGCAGCGCCAGCAGGGTCCACACCCCCAGCGCACCGGCCCCCGCCCGGAAACTGGTCCAGCCCATCAGCCTCATCGGAAGCACGCTGAGCCCCAGGGCGACCGGGGAAAGCGCGGCCCCCAGGCACCAGCGGCGCAGTTCGCCTCCCCGGAAAAGGGAGGCGAGCACCACCGCGGGGGCCGTGTAGAGCACTCCGCCCAGGAGGAGCGCCCGGACGAGGTTCAACTTTTCTCCTCCTCGCGCCTCGCCCGCTCCAGGGCCAGGGCCCGCGTCAGCTCCCGGTTCTCGTTTTCCAGCCGGGTGAGCTTCATGCTGTGGTGCAGCAGGCCCACGAACACGAACACGAAACCGAAGAAAAAGATCGTCGAGGTGTCGTAGAGCGCGCCGAAGAGCCGCGTGATGGTATGGAGCAGGCCGCTCCAGAAGGCCAGCACGGTCACGCCGACCGTCGCCACCAGCCACAGCACGCTGTACTCTTCCGAAAGTCGGCGGCGGCGCACCATGTTCAGAACGTAGGCCGCCAGGGCCAGCGCGGTCACCCCGGCCACCATCTGGGAACGGGTGATCATCAGGAGGTCCTCCTCGCCCGCCGGCCCGGCCGCATCGCCACGATCAGCGAGGCCAGCAGGTTCTTGTACGGGTAGTACATGGACTTTCCAAATGTGAAGAAGCTCTCGCCGCGTTCGCGCGCGCGCATTTCCACCGGAACCTCGAGCAGCCGGAACCCCGCCCGCGCCAGCGCGATCAGGAACGGGGCGTCCGGAAAGTCGTGCGGCAGTTCGCGCTGGAAGTGCCGCATGACTTCCAGCGAGTAGGCCCGGTAGCCCGAAGTGGTGTCCTTGATGGGGTGCCCCACGAACCGGGACGTGACCCACGAAAAGAGCAACATGCCCAGGCGGCGCACGAGCGGAGTCCGGTAGGCGGTCGCCGCCACGTAGCGTGAGCCGATCGCCACGTCCGCCCGGCCTTCCAGGACGGGCCCCACCACATCCGCGAGGTGGCGCGGATCATGCTGGCAATCCCCGTCCACGTTCACCGCCACGGCGTAACCCCGTTCCACCGCATACTGGAACCCGGTTCCGATGGCCCCGCCCGCGCCCATGTTCACCGGGTGCGAGACCACCGGGACCCCCAGCGAACGCGCCACCTCGCGCGAGGTGTCGCGGGAACAGTCATCGATCACCACGATGTGCGCCCCCGGAGCGGCGGCCCGGATCTCGGGGATCACGACGGGAAGGTTTTCGGCCTCGTTGTAGGCCGGAACGGTGATCAGCACCCGGGTCCAGTCGATCATGCCGGGGCTCCCGCGAACAGGACCTTCATCCAGACGCTCTTCATCGGCACCTTCAGCTTGTCGAGCACGGCGCGCTCCTCGTCCCCCAGCAGCCGGAAGAGCCGCGCGCTCACCAGGGTCAGCAGCCCCGCCAGCATCGAGATCGCGAGCAGCCCGTACCACTTGCGCACCCACCAGGTCAGCGCGGCCAGGCCCACCAGCGGCAGGGCCGAGAGGTAACAGCGCAGGATGAAGCCCCAGGGCACCTTGACCTCCGGCGCGAGCCGTCGCACCACGGCGTGGTAGAAGAAGGGCGAAATGGCGATCACGATCCCCACCGGGACCACCGCGCCCATGATCCCGTAACGGGGAATCAGGGCGAAGTTGAGCCCCACGATCAGGCCGGCGTTGAACACGTTGATGACCAGGTTGATCCAGCTCTTGCCCAGCACGTACAGGCACAGCGAGAGCGGAGTGGACACGTAGGTCGCCGAAAACATCAGGAAGAAGATCGAGCACAGGGTGCCGCCCGCCGCCCAATCCGAGCCCAGGATTCCCGGGATCGCCCGGGGGGCCACCAGCGCGCCCCACACCGCGATGGGCGCCGCCAGGAAGAACAGCAGCTTGTAGTAGGCGTTCACCGCCCGCGGCAGGGACGAACGATCGCGCGCGAACACCTCCGAAAAGCTGGCGAACATGAGTGGCCAGATCGCCGCCGGGACGAAGTCCAGGAACTGCTGCGGGATGGTGTACGCCCGCTCGTAGAAGCTCACCTGGGCCGCCGGAAGGTAGTGGCCGACAATCAGGATCTCCGACGGATTCCATATGATCAGGTTGAGCAGGCTGGTGGCGGCGAAGGGCATCGAGTACAGCAGCACCTGGCGCAGCCGCACGCCCTCGCCGCCGCGCGAGGACAGCAGCGCGAACTGCCGCGAGTCGACCATGAGATAGAGCCCGATTCCGAAGTTGGCGAGCGCCGCGGCCACCAGCACGCCCGCCGGGCCGTAGCCCTGGCGCACCGCCACCCAGCCGAGCAGCAGGTAGGCCAGTGAGCCCGCCGACTGGGCCGCCGTCAGGTCGCGGATCTTGTACCAGGACGTGAGCACGTTGGACCAGGTGGACACGAACAGGTCGATCAGCAGCAGGCCCGCCCCCAGGCTCACCAGGGGCCCCACCGGAGCGTGGTAGAAGCGCTCCAGTGGCGCGCGCATCACGAAAGTCGCGGCAAAGAGCGCCGCCCAGATGGCGGTCTGCACGGCCATGGTGACCGCGATGAGCCGCCGGGCGCCCATGGCGTTGCCATTGACCCGGAATTCGGGCAGGTACCGGAGCAGGGCCTGCGTGAGGCCCATCCAGCAGAGTACCGTGAAGAATCCAAGGATGGTGCGGGCGATGGTGAGGTGGCCAAATTCCACTTTTCCCAGGCGGCGGATCACGTAGACCGTGATCAGGAAGAGCAGGATGCCGCGGACGGCCTTGCCCAGAACGCTCCAGGAGAGCGCTCCGCCAATGCGGCCGAATCCATCCCGGCGCGAATCCTGGGCTTCTACGTCGGCGGAGTGGGTCACGTTCGGCCTACCGGGCAAAGGGGGACTTCCGCAGAAAGAGGGATTCGGGCGATGGGCCCTAGACCCGCTTGTAGATGACTTCGGGAATCAGGTACTGCCGGCGGTTCAGCACCACGCCGAGCACCGAAGCCTGCGATTTCTGCAGCTCCTCCAGGGCCTTCTGGCAGATCTCCCTGCGGGTGCTGGACGCGTGCACCACCAGCAGCAGCCCATCGAGGGCGCCCGCCAGGTAGCGCGTGGAGGGCGTCCCCAGGACCGATCCGCAGTCAAAGAGCACGTAATCGTACTTGTCCGCCACGCGCCTCACCGACTCCACCAGGAGTTCGGCCGCCGCCGCGGGGCTGATCGCCGCGTGGCTGCCGAAGGGAAGCAGGTCCACGTTGCGGACGGGCGTGCGGCATACCAAGGACGGCGCATCGTTCGGCGTGGCCAGGTCGCTCCAGCCGCGCGTGCCGGTTTCCGTCCAGCGGCGGGAGAGCTCCATGCCTTCGCCGTCGGCGTCCACCATCAGGATACGGAGCCGCTCGTCGCCGGCCAACGTGCGCGCGAACCCCAGCAGCACGGAGGAAGCGCCCTCCCCCGCGACCGAACTGACCATGCCCAGGGCGATCCGGGGCTGGCCGGGGAGCTTGGACTCCACCAGGCGGCGCACCGCGGAGAGCTCCCGGAGGAATTCGGGCGGGATCACGCCCCACATCGCCGGGTCTCCGTCCGCGATGGAAGCGGGGACGGGCTCCGGTATCTCCGCATGGCTGGACCGGGGCGCCAGCTGGCCTTCCCCCTCGGCCTTCTTCAGCGCGTCGTAAATGCGGCTCATACTTCCAGCGACTCCTCGGTGATGGGCTTCCTGCCCAGGTCCGTCCACGCCTCGCGCACCAGCCTGGAGTCGAGTTTCTCCATGCCGTCCACGTAGCCCAGCAGGAACATCCTGTCCGCGAGCATGTTGATGAGCCGGGGAATTCCCCCGGTCTGGCGATGCACTTCCACGTCGGTCCCCGCCGCGAGCAGCGCCCGGACGGCCCCGGCCACCCGCAGCCGGCTCTCGAGATACGGACCCACCTCTTCGGAGGTCAGGGGCCGCAGCAGGGCGATGCCCGGGACGCGCTGGCGAAGCTGGCGCATTTCGTGCAGCTCCAGGGTGTCCAGGAGCTCGGGCTGGCCCAGCAGGACGATCTGCAGCAATTTTTCGCGGCTGGTCTCGAGGTTGCTCAGCATGCGCAGCTCCTCGAGCACGTCCAGCGAGAGGTTCTGGGCCTCGTCGATGATCAACACCACGCTGCGCCCCTGCTGCGACTGCTCCAGCAGGTAGTCGTTGAATGCGATCAGCAGCTCGGCCTTGTTGAGCCCCTTCACCTTGATCCCGAGGTCGTGCATGGCCATGGTCAGGAGCTGCTTCATGTTGAGCTTGGTGCTCAACACGAAGCCCAGGCTGGTGCTTTCGCTGAAGCGCTCCACCACGGTGCGCGCCAGCGTGGTCTTGCCGGTGCCCGCCTCCCCGGCCACCACCAGGAATCCTTTGCGCTCCGAGAGGCCATAGGTGAGGTAGGCCAGCGCGTCCCGGTGGGCCGCCGAGAGGTACAGGAAGCGCGGGTCAGGGGTGAGATTGAAGGGCTTCTCGCGAAAACCGTAGTAGGACTCGTACATGGCCTACTTCACCTCGCGGATGGAGGCGACCACCGGAAGGCCCAGCACTTCCTCCACCTCGCGCACGCTCTTGAGCGTGTGGTCCAGGCTCTCGACGAAGAAGGCCAGGCCGATGGCGATGGCCAGGGCCAGCGCCGGAGCCAGCGCGATGCGCACGTAGTCGCGCTTGTTCAGCCGCACGGCCATGCTGGCCGGAACCAGCAGCGTGGCGGTCCAGTCCGGGCTGGCGTTGGTGGCCACCACCGCGCGGTCCTGCCGGTCGCGCATGTTCTTGTACAGCTCCTGGTTGATGCCGATCAGGGCGGTCGTCTCCTCGATGCGCACCGCGCCCGCCGGGTAGCGTTCCAGCTCCGAGCGCAGGGAATCCAAGGAGTGCGAGTACATTTTTTCCTGGGCCCGGGCGATCTGGAGCGCCTGCTGGCGCAGCAGGCGGTGGCCGCGCACTTCCCGACGGAGCTGGACTTCGAGCTGATCCACCTGCTCCTTGAGCGCCAGCACCTGGGGATTCTCGGCGGAGAACTTGCTGCGCGCCTCGTCCAGGCGCATGCGCAGCTCCTGCAGGTTGCGCTTGAGGTCCACCACCCAGCTCTCGTTCAGGGTTTCGGTGGTGGGCTGGTAGCTGAAATCCAGGTCGGTGTGCCCCTCCAGCTGCTTCATGCTGGCCAGCTCGGCCTCCAGGGCCACCCGCCGGTTGCGCACCTGCTCCAGAAGGCTCTGGTCCTGCATCATCATCTGCAGCGAGACGCGCATGCCCTCGCCCGGGTCCATGTTGCCCCCCTTGCGCAGGATGTCTTCTTTCTCGTCGCGCAGCTTTTCAATGTTGTGGAGCAGCGAATCGGCCGCGTGGGCGAAGAAGTCGGCCCGCGTGGGAACCGAGAACGCCTTCGCATGGAATTCCATGAACGCGACGCCAAGGGCCTCCGCCACGGCCGGGCAGGCCTCCGGGTCGGTGCTCTCGTAGGTCACGTCCACCACGTTGGACTCGCCCACCACGCCGGCGTTGGCGTTCCAGGGTTCGATGTGGAACTTGCGGCCGGGGCGCTTGTCCAGGAACTGCTGGGCCCGGTTGATCACCGAAACGCTGCGGGCGATCTCCACCTGCGAGGCCAGCTCCTCCTCGCGCGGCAGGATGGTCAGGTTGGCCTCCAGCGCGTTCTCGTGCGACCCGCGCCGAAGCAGAATGCGGGCGAAGGAGCTGTAGCGGGAAGGTGCGCGAAGGTTCACATAGCCCACCACCGCCAGCGTCACGATGGGGAGCAGGATCACGATCCACTTGCGCCGGAAGATGACGGTGAGGAAATCCCGCGTGGTGACGCGGCTTGCGCTGGCGCCGGCCTGGATGTTTTCCATGGCGGCTACTGCTTCCCGCCCGTGCCGGGGGACTGGCTGGGCGTGGTGGTGGTCGAGCCGGAGGGAGCCTTGTAGAAGAAGCGACTCGGTTCGATCAGTTCCCAGCCCTTCAGGTAGCTGGTCGCGATCGCGCCCACGAACTGGTTGACGTACTGGTCCACCCACTGGTCGAGCTTGGCGATGAAGGTGCGGGGAACATAGACGATGTCGGTGGGCGCCAGCGTCACGTCCGGCGAATCCGGCCGGCCTTCCATGATCCGGCCCACGTTGTAGCGCCGGGCGATCACCTGGTTGCCGGCCTCCCGGTGGAGCACCAGCACGCTCTTGTCGGAGCCGGTGTGCTTGATCCCCCCCGCGCGCGCCAGGAGTTGCAACAGGGTCATGCCGCCACCGACCTCGGCCGTCACCGGGGATCCCACTTCGCCGATGCAGTAGACCACGTTGCCCGAAATCTTCAACACGCTGACGCGCACCACGGGGTGGCGCAGCAGCTTGCCGTATTCCGACTCCAGGGTGGAGTCCAGCTCGGAGGCGGTGCGGCCGGCCGCGCGCACATTCTGCACCAGCGAGGTGCTGATCATGCCGTCGGGCCGCACGACGACGTTGGTGCTCGTGTAGGTGGGCTCGTATGGGATCGACACGGAGAGTTCGTCACCCACGCCGATGCGGTACCCGTAGCCCGGGCCGGCCGGGGCGAGCGCCGGAAGCTGGAACTGGACCTCGGAGGTGGTTGCCCCGGGCTGGACCACGGGGCGCGCCGGATCCGCGGAGGCTTCGGGCCGCGGCACGGGAGGGGTCATCGAGGGACTGCCGCCCGGGAGGGCGGAGGGGGTTTCGGCCATCGGCGTGGTCTCGGCCGGAGGAGGATCGGCCGCGCGGCCACCGGCCCAGCGGGGCGAAGCGGCGCTGCCGCAGCCGGCCAGGACCAGCACGGCTGCGCCGGTCAGGCCGAATCGAAATGCGGAATGGATCACGTTCACGCTCCATCCATGGGGCGAAAAGGCTCCGGCCGCTTCTTGGAAGCGCATCGATAGGTCCTCGGCGACGATGAAGAACACGGCTGCACACGCGGAACGCCGGGGGTCGGGACCTTGTCCCGGGCCATTTCCGGCGGATCGACATGGAACTTTACATCACCGTAGCCAGGGATCGATCGAGGTCTCCAAGGGATGTCGAGCAGGATGACGGACCCGGATGGAAGTACCCTCCAGGTCCTTGCCCCGCCACCGGATCAACCGATGCAGTCGCAGGTTACGGTCCTAGAGGGGCATCGGCACCACGCGGGAGCAAGTTGACTCCCGAGTCGGGGTTACGCCCCGGGAATGGATACTCTCCGGCCGGGGCGCCGACCACCAAAATGCGGACACTCCCATACCGAACCAAGCATACGGAGGCCCTCCCCGCCTGTCAAGGGCCGGAAGAATTAAATCTTTATTTCACAATTTCTTGGCGAGTTTTCCACCGGAGCCCAAATAGGCCGTTTCAGGCAGGTTTCGCCGCCTCCGCGAGAATCAGCCCGCCCAGGAGGGGAAGCAGGATCTCATGCGGCCCGAGCAACTGTAGAGCCCGGCCGGAACACTCCCGGGCCGGGCGGTCCAGCAGGTTGACCCGGGTGCGGTACTGGCTGGTCAGGTCGCAGTTCACGATGGTCAACCCATCGGTTCGGCCGCCGAGGTTCCGAGCCATGGTGAGGGCCTTCAGGAACACTTCCGGGAGCACCACCGCGGAGCCCAGGTTGAGCACCACGCCTTCACCGATGTCGGTCAGCACTCCAGCCAGCCCATCCAGGTCGCGCAGCGAAGCGGCGCCGATGGCCGCCCCATCCGCTTCGGGGTGCTGGTGGATGATGTCGGTCCCCAGGGCCACGTGCACGGTGGCCGGCAGTTCCAGGCGGTAGGCCGTCGCCAGCAGGCTCTCCCCCTCGTGGGGCGCGGAGCGCTCCACCAGGTGCCTGCCCAGCCCCTCACCCATCCCCTCCCCCCGCTCGGAGGCCTCGCGGGTGGCCCGGTTCATCCAGGAGCCGGTCTCTTCCCACATGCCGAAGGAGCCCTGCCGGAGCCCGTCGCCCACGTCCTCGGAGGTGTCGCCGAAGCACGCCAGTTCGAAATCGTGGATGGCAGTGGCCCCGCTCATGGCCAGCGCGGTCAGCATCCCCCGCTCCATGAGGCCCAGCAGCACCGGGCTGCAGCCGGTCTTGACCACGTGCGCGCCCACCATGGCCAGCACCGGCCGGCCGGCCCTGCGCGCGCGCGCGACCGAACGCGCCACTTCGCGCAAGTCCCCGCCGGCGAAGACCGAAGGCAGGCACTCCACGAACTCGGCGAACGAGCCCGCGGGATCGGGCAGCCGACCGGACTGGTCGAGCCGGAACCGGCGTGCCTCGCCCGAACGCGGCCAGGTCCGCAGCTTGGAGCGGTCGATCCGGGGGAGGCGCCCGCTCAAGGCGCCGAGCCCGGTTGGATGGCGATCAGGTCCGCGGTGATGGATCCCACCGGGAGCTTGCTGCGCATGCGCACCGGAAGGTGGCGGGCGTCGGCCGTGAGCCACAGCATCATTCCCCCGCGGGCCTTGAAGATCCCGCCGCGGTCCACCCGGGGCTCCACCCGCAGACATTGGAAGTCGCCGAGTTCGGTCTGGATCACTTCACGCCCGTAGACCCGGACCTGCATCGGGTAATTCACCTTGTTGGAATGGGTTTCGAGATAGAACACGGTGTTCTCCCTCAGGTCGAGGCAGCGCGCCACGTAAAACGCGCTCAGGTCGTCCTGCATCGGACCGGGTATGTCGAACGTGTCGCCCGAGGCGTAGCGCGCGCGCAGTGCGCCGTAATCGAACCGCACTTTCTGCTCGTGGTGGTAACTGCCCTCGTGAAGGCTCTTCTCGATGGCCCGGCTCATCAGTCCGAGCGAATCCAGCCTTGAATCGATGCGGTCGTTCACGTCGTAGAGCTTGCCGAAGAAGCCGGTCGAGCGGGCCACGCTGCGCAGCCGATAGCAGCGCGCTCCGGCCGGGCCCTGCACGTCCCGGATCGTGAGGTGCGCCTCTCCGGCGTGGATCATGCCGAAGTGCACTTCAAAGGTCAGGTCTTCTCCCACCCGGAGCGGCCCCGGGCGGGACGCGGCGTTGAGGGTGGCGCGGGTTGCCTGCGCCAGCCTGGCCAGGGCCGTGCTGTCGGGCGGTGCCGGCGAGTCGTCGGCCATTCCCTCGCCCCAGGGCGCCAGCGCCAGCGCGGCCACGAGCGCAATCTCGAATCCGAGGGAACGCCTCACGCGAGCCCGCCCGGGAACGGCTCCAGCACCGGGCTGCATTCCGCCAGCCGCTCCAGCACGTCCTGGTACTTGTAGCCACTGCCGGTCAGGAACAGCACGGCCTGGGTGTTCTCCTCAAAGAATCCGCGCTGCCGCAGCCGCAGGGCTCCTGCCACGGCCGCACCGTCCTCGGGGGCGCCGTAGATGCCCTCGAGCCTCGCCAGCAGCAGGGTCCCGTGGAGGATCTCTTCATCGCTCACCGCGAGCGCCGTTCCGCCGCTCTCGCGAATGGCGCGCAGCATCAGGCGGTCCCCCACCGCCGCCGGCACGCGCAGGCCGGCGGCCAGGGTGTGGGGCATCTCCACCGGGACGGCCCTGGCCGCGCCCGTCTCGAACGCCCGCACCACCGGCGCGCATCCCTCGGCCTGGACCGAGATCATCCGCGGACGCGGGCCGGCGCACAGGCCCAGCTCTTCCAGTTCCTCGAAGGCTTTCCACATTCCCACGAGGCCGGTGCCTCCGCCCGTCGGATAGAGGATCGCCTCCGGGAGCCGCCCCTCCATGGCTTCCGCCAGTTCGTAGCCCATCGTCTTCTTGCCTTCGAGCCGGTAGGGCTCCTTCAGGGTGGAGAGGTCGAACCAGCCCTCCCGGTCCTTCACCTCCGCCAGCGCCCGACCGCAGTCGGTGATGAAGCCGTCCACGAGCGTCACCTCGGCCCCGAAGGCCCGGCACTCGGACGGGAACAGGGACGGCACGTCGCGCGGAAGGAACACCCGGGCCTCGAGCCCTGCCGCGGCCGCGTAGGCGCTCAGCGCGCTGGCGGCGTTGCCGGCGGACGGCAGGGCCACCCGCCGGACGCCCAGCTCCCGCGCGCGGCTGATCGCCGTGGAGAGCCCACGCGCCTTGAACGAACCCGTCGGGTTTCCGGTCTCATCCTTGACCAGCAGCCGCCGCAGCCCCAGGAAGCGGCCCAACCTGGGAGCTTCGCGAAGCGGCGTGCCCCCCTCCCCCAGCGAAACCACCCGGGAGGGATCGCGGACGGGCAGCACTTCGGCGTAGCGCCACATGCCCTTTGGACGCGCGGACAGGGATTTGGTTGTCAGGGTCCGGCGGACGCGGGCAAGATCGTAGCGCGACAGGAGCGGGGAACCGCACGGGCACAGCCCCTGGAGCCGGTCGGCGTCCATCCGGGCGCCGCACTCGGGGCACTCCAGGTGCGTGAGGCAGGAGCGGGCCGGGATCCACGCATCCGATGGGGCAGGAACTAGCACGCTTCTTCGTTCCATCGAACGCGCTCGGTCGGCCCGAGGGTGGCCAGCAGGCTGCGGGCGGGATCCAGGTACTCCTGGGCCAGCTCGTGCAGGTCGGACGCGGTGACGTCCTCGATGGCCCCCACCAGCTCGTCCACTCCCACCTTGCGTCCCATGTACATCTCGCTGCGCGCGAGACGGCTCATGCGGCTCCCCATGCTCTCGAGGCCCAGCAGGAGGCCCCCCTTCATCTGTTCCCGCGCGCTCTCGAGCTCGCCCGCCCGGAGGCCTTCCTTGCGGAAGAGCTCGTACTCCGACAGCACCACGTCGATCGCGCGCTGGGTCTCTTCGGGAGCGCACCCGAGCGCGGAGCAGAACACGCCCGCATCCGAGTAAAAGTCCGCGAAGGTGAACACCGAGTAGGCCAGGCTCTCCCGCTCGCGCACCGCCTGGAACAGGCGCGAGCTCATGCCCCCGCCCATGGCCGTGGCCAGCATGTTCACGGCGAACCTCCGGGGATCGGTGTAGCTCACGCTGGGCAGACCCAGCACCATCTGCTCCTGCGAAAGGTCCTTCACCACCCGGGATGCGCCGGCGCGCCCGGGCGGCAGGGCGTCGGCGCGGCGGGCCGGAAGGCCGCGGGGGACGCGCACGTGGCGCTCCACCTCGGCGAGCAGCTCGTCCAGGTCGAACGACCCGGCGGCCGCGACCAGCAGGTTGTCGGCGGTATAGTGGCGCGAGTGCCAGTCGCGGATGTCCCCGGCCCGCATGGCGCCGATGCTCTTCTCGGTGCCCAGGATCGGGCGGCCCAGCGGGTGGCCCTGCCAGAGCTCCGCGGAGAAGTGCTCGAACACCAGATCTTCGGGATTGTCGTCGAACGAGCGGATCTCCTCGATGATGACCTTCTTTTCCTTGTCCACTTCCTCGGGCGACAAGAGCGGGTTGCATGCCAGGTCGGCCAGCACTTCCACGGCGAGCGGCAGGTGCTCTTCCAGCACCCGCGCGTAGAACGAGGTGGAGTCGCGGCCGGTGAACGCGTCCAGTTCCCCGCCGACCGATTCCAGGCTTCGTGCGATCTCGTAGGTGGAGCGGGTGCGGGTGCCCTTGAACACCAGGTGCTCGATGAAATGGGCCATCCCGGCAAGGTGGTCTTCCTCGTCCCGGGTGCCGCTCTTGACGAAGATGCCGATGGCCAGCGAGGAAACGGTGGGAACGTGCTCGGTCACGACGGTGATGCCCGAAGGCAGCACGTGGCGCTCCCAGGCGTCGTCGTGAGCGATGTTCCGGATTCGGGCCCGGGCAGGCAATTTGGGATTCATGGGATGGCAGATCCGCCGTGGGGGTCGTGGTTGGCCGGTGTGACTTCCAAGCTCCTAGACTACAACGGAACCTCGCCGGGCGGCAAACGCCGGGATGGCCCCTCGCCGGGGCTCCGCCGCGCCCGGCCCGGGAGCCGCAGGCCGAAATGGCGACCGGGCGGAGCCTTGGAAGGCGCCGCCCGGCGTCGTCGAACGAAACACCGCGCGGGCGGGGACCGATACCCGGCCCCCGCCCGCCGGTGGAATGCTACTCGGTCTCGGCGGGAGCGGCGGCTCCGGCCTCGGCGAGCTCCGCCAGGGCCTGCTTGCGGGAGAGCTTGATCTTGCCCTCCTTGTCGATCCCGATGACCTTGACCACCATCTTTTCGCCCTCCTGGCACACGTCCTCGACGCGGGCCACGCGGTGCGGCTCGAGCTCCGAGATGTGCACCAGGCCGTCCTTGCCCGGGACGATCTCGACGAACGCGCCAAAGGTCGTGATCCGGCGGACCGTTCCGGTGAAGATCTTGCCGACCTCCGGGTCCTCGGTGATGGCCCGGATCATGGCCAGCGCGCCCTCGCCGCCGCGGCTGTCGTAGGAGGCGATCTTGATCGTGCCGTCGTCCTCGATGTCGATCTGCGCGCCGGTCTGCTCGGTGATGCGCTTGATCACCTTGCCGCCCGAGCCGATGACTTCGCGGATCTTTTCCGGGTCGATGTGGTGGATGATGATGCGCGGCGCGTACACCGACATTTCCTTGCGCGGAGCGGACAGCGTCTGCTCCATGATCCCCAGGATGTGCAGCCGGCCTTCCTTCGCCTGCCGCAGGGCCTTCTCCATCAGGTCCATGCCGATGCCGGCGATCTTGGTGTCCAGCTGGAAGGCGGTGATGCCTTCACGCGTGCCGGTCACCTTGAAGTCCATGTCGCCCAGATGGTCTTCCACGCCCAGGATGTCGGAGAGGATCGCGGTGCGGTCCCCCTCCTTGATCAGGCCCATGGCGATGCCCGCGACCGGCGCCTTGATCGGCACGCCCGCGTCCATCAGCGCCAGCGAGCTGCCGCAGACGGTGGCCATGGAGGAGGAACCGTTGGACTCAAGAATCTCCGAGACCAGGCGGATGGTGTAGGGGAACAGGTCGTCGGCCGGGATCACCGGCTCGATGGCGCGCTCGGCCAGGGCGCCGTGGCCGATCTCGCGGCGGCCGGGGCCGCGCAGCGGGCGGACCTCGCCGACCGAGTAGGACGGGAAGTTGTAGTGGAGCATGTAGCTCTTCCACGACTGGCCTTCCAGCTCTTCGACGCGCTGTTCGTCCACCTTGGTGCCCAGGGTGGCCACCGCGAGCGCCTGCGTCTGGCCACGCGTGAAGAGCGCCGAGCCGTGGGTGCGCGGAAGCACGCCCACTTCGCAGGTGATCGGGCGGATGGTGGTGGTGTTGCGGCCGTCGGCGCGACGGTTCTCGTTCAGGATCGCCCCGCGCATCTCGTCGGCTTCCAGGTCATGCACCTGGCCGGCGATCTTGGCGGCGAAGTCCGGGTACTTCTCCGAAAACGCGGCCACCGCCTCGGCGGTGATCCGGTGCATCTCGGCTTCACGGTCTTCCTTCAGCGCGATGCTCACCGCGGCGCGCACGGCGGCGGCGTAGCGGGTGCGAAGCTCGCCCTGCAGCGCGCTCATGTCCGGCACCGGCAGGAACGGGCGCTTGGCCACGCCGGCGGCCTGGCGGAGCTTCTCTTGCAGATCGATGATCGGCTGGACTTCCTGGAATGCGAACTTCAGCGCGTCCATCATGATCTCCTCGGAAACTTCGCGGGAACCGCCCTCGACCATCACGATGTTCTCGCGGGTCGCGGCGACCACCACGTCCAGGTCGCTCTCATCCAGCTGCGCGAAGGTCGGGTTCACCACGAACTTGCCTTCGATCATTCCGATGCGCACGACGCCCACCGGTCCGGGGAACGGGATGTCCGAGATCTGGAGGGCGGCGGAGGCGGCGATCAGGGCCAGGATGTCGGAGTCATTTTCCTGGTCCGAGGAGACCACCGTGGCGAAGATCTGGATTTCGAAGGGGAAGCCCTTTTCGTCGAACAACGGGCGCAGCGGACGGTCGATGAGGCGGGAAGAGAGGATTTCCTTCTCGGTGGGCCGGCCTTCACGCTTGAAGAAACCGCCCGGGATCTTGCCGGCTGCGTAGCTCTTTTCGCGATACTCCACGGTCAGCGGGAAGAAGTCCTTGGTGGTGGGCTTCTTGTCGGCCACCACGGCGGCCAGCACGACGGTCTCGCCGTACTGCACCGTGACGGAACCCGAAGCCTGCTTGGCCATCCTGCCTGTTTCGATGGTAAGTTTGCGGCCCCCGACCTCGAGGGACATATTGTGAACCATGGTTCCTCCTGGAACACCGGATCGCTCCCCGATGGCCAGTAGCCCTCGCGCAGGCCCGGCGGACCATGCACCGTGTGCCGATCCCGGATGGGCCTTTGCGCCGGGGCTCCCGGCCAAATGGTTTGCGCTTCCGTGAAAAACCTGCGCCCCGGCCGGGACCATCCCGGCCGGGGATCAGGAACACATCTCAGATGCTTCTGTTACTTGCGAAGTCCAAGTTCCTTGACAATGGAACGGTAGCGTTCAACTCGGGTCGCCTTGAGGTAGTCCAAAAGGCGCCGGCGTTGACCTACCATCCGGAGCAGGCCGCGGCGCGAGCTGTGATCGCGCTTGTGGACCCGGAAGTGCTCCGTGAGATACTTGATCTTCTCGGTCAGAAGTGCGATCTGGACCTCGGGCGATCCGGAGTCCATGTCGTGGATCTTGAACTGCCCGATGACCTCGCGCTTCTTTTCTTTGCTTAGAGTCATTCTGAAGTATTCACCCCCCAACGTGGATTCGCGGTGCCGCCACACGCCGGTGCAGCTGGCCATAACTCCGCAGCCGTACAGGATAGCAAAGGATAGCTCGGCGGCGAAAGGACGAATTTGAGCGCACTTAGGGCCGTTCACCCAGGCCCAGAAGTTGCCGCGCCGCCCGCTCGTCCTCCCTCATCTGTTCGATGAGATCGGCGGGGCTGTGGAACTTCTGTTGCCCCCGCTGGAAGGAAAGCCACTCGAGCCGGATCCAGTGATTCCTCAGATCTCCTTGGAAATCCAGCAGATAAACTTCAAGTACGCGCTCGCCCGGCCCGAAGGTGGGCCGCGTGCCGAGGCTCACCAGGGCCGCCCGCTGCCCGAACGCCCCGGAAGCCCGGCCCACGTAAACACCGTCGGCGGGCAGATATACCGGCTCGGAGCGTTCCAGGTTGGCGGTCGGATAGCCCATCCCGGCGCCCAGGCCCCGGCCAAAGACCACCCGACCTTCCGTCAGGTAGGGCCGGCCCAGAGCCGTCGCCACCTCCTCCACCCGGCCCTGGTCCAGGAGCCGGCGGACCCGCGAACTGCTGATCCGGCCCTCCGAGTCCCGCGCGGGATCCAGCTGCATCACCTCGTAGCCCAGGGTGCGGCCCAGTTCGGCCAGGCGTTCCGGAGTGCCCTCGCGGCCCCGGCCCAGGGCAAAGTCCGGGCCCACGATCAGGAGCGAGGCCCGCAGGCGGGACACCAGGAAATTCTTTGCGAAGTCCTCGGCGGAAGTGCCGCGGAGGTTTGCGTCAAATTGAAGAATGCGGAGCTCCCGAACCCCCCACTCGGCCAGGATGGCAGCCTGCGTGTGTCGTGGCGTCAGCGGGGGCCTCGCCGGAGCATGGCCCAGCACGACGTCGGGATGAGGATCCAGGGTGACCACGGTGGGCAGGAGCGAGCGGCGATGGCTTTCCTCCACCAGGCGATCCACCAGCAGGCGGTGGCCCAGGTGAAGGCCGTCGAAAACTCCCAGCGTGACGGCGCGGCGTTCAGGCATGCCCGGAGGGACGCCTCAACCCCGGCCCAGGGTGGTGGAGGCGCGCTGGAGCACCCGCCGCAGCCTGCCCCCTCCGGTTTCCGGGTCGTGCTCGGCGATGGCCAGCGGCTCGCGGTCTCCGTCCACCAGGAGAAAGCGCACGCCCTCGCCGCTCGGCACCGGATCGAGCAACTGGTCGGGACGGGGAGAGCGCCCGAAACGCAGGTCGCCAAGGTACTCTTCCCGCACCCGCACCGCCGGGGCGTCCCCGAATGCGCTTCGGAGCGGCATGAAGGAATCCCGCACCTGCTCCCGGGTGAGCGGCCCGCCTTCCCGGACGGACAGCGCCCCCTCGACCTTGTAAGGGCCGACGTGGGTGCGACGCAATCCGGTGAGGTGCGCTTCGGTGCCCAGCGCGCGGCCGATGTCGCGGGCCAGCGAGCGGATGTAAGTGCCTCGGCCGCAGTGCACCCGCAGCCGGAGGTCCGGCAGGTTCATCTCCAGCAGGCTGAGCTCGTAAACGCGCACCTTGCGGCTCTTCATCTCAAACTCCTCGCCTCCGCGGGCGCGGTCGTACGCGCGCATCCCGCCCACCTTGAGGGCCGAATAGCGCGGCGGCACCTGGTCGATTTCGCCCCGGAAGCCCACCAGCACCCGCTCCACGTCCTCCACGGCCAGCGCGGGAACCGGAGCGGTGGCGATCACCTTGCCCTCGCGGTCCTCGGTCTCAGTGGCCTCTCCCAGGCGCACCTCGGCCTCGTACACCTTGCCGGCGTCCATGAGGATCTCGGTGAGCTTGGTCCCTTCGCCCAGGGAAATGAGCAGCAGGCCGGTGGCCATGGGGTCGAGCGAGCCGGCGTGGCCGGCGTGCCGACAGCGCCCGGTGCGACGGATGCGCTCCACCACCTGGTTGGATGTCAGGCCGGGCCCCTTGTCGACCAGCAGGATCCCGTCCATCAGCTCTCCTCGGGAGGGGCCTCGGGAGGGGCCGGGGCCGCCCCGTCCGGGCCGGTCTCGAGCAGCAGCTCCTGGATCCGGGCCGCCGTGCGAAGGGTTCGGTCGCCCTTGAAGCGGATCGCGGGAAGATTGCGCAGCCCCAGGTGGAGGTTCTTGAGCTCGGCGCGGATGTAGGGCGAGGCGTGGTTCAAAAGATCGATGTTCTGTTGGAATTCCGCGTCGTCACCCAGCGAGGAAACGAAGACGTTCGCGTTGCGAAGGTCGGAGGCCACCTCCACGCTGGTGATGGTGATGAAGCCGAGGCGGGGATCGCGCAGGTTCTCGTGCAGGATGCGCGCGATCTCCTTGCGCAGGAGGTCGGCCACGCGCGTGAGGCGGTTGCCTTTCATGTCAGCGAATCTCCCTCTCGAGGTCCAGCACCTGGGCGCGGGGATCGGACTCCAGCAGCCGCACGATCGCGTCGAGCTGCCCGGAGACGTA
>JANXVU010000032.1 GCA_025351485.1 Candidatus Eiseniibacteriota bacterium
TGGAACGCGGAACATCACGGTGCGCTCCGGCTCGGTGATGCGCTCCAGGATGCGGAACTTCCTGTAGTCGGGGTTCTGCTCGATGGCGGGGCGGAGGGACTCGAGCACTTCCTTGACGGCCTGGTGGAACTCGGGTTCCGAGGGGTTCTTCCGGACCACCTGTTCGATCACGGTGGTGATGTAGTCGGTCTGCGACTTCCTCTCCGGTGGGTTCATCGTTACGTTGGTCATTGTTCATCTCTCCATGGATTGGGACCATCATGCGCGTCGGTTGCAGGAAGCGCGGCCTCTGCTGGCGCGTCGGTCAGGTCCCGACAGTGTTCCGGTTGGTCCCCCGATCGCGAATCGCGCCGATCGGGGCCGCCCGTGGTCTCAGGAAACCTGGATTCCTCTCCAGATTCCCATGTCGTCGTCGTCGGTCACGCTGCCGTCGGGAAGCGGCTCGCCGGGGCTCTTTTTGTAGATGACGCCCAGCGAGAACCGCTCGCCGCGCGCGGCTTCGGAGGCGGCGATGAAGTCGTCGTTCGGAAAGTTCTCGGGCAGCACGTCGCAGCGGTGGTAGATCTCGTCCGCGTACTCCGGCTTCTGGTAGGTCACGCAACCGGCCAGCACGTGCACGAACGAGAACGCCGGGTACTGGATAGCCTCGCGGATCACCGTGCGCAGGTGCGGCAGGTTCCCGGCGTGGCCGCGCGCCACGAAGCCGCAGCCCGAGGCCAGCAGCAGCATCACCGGGTTGAGCGGCGCCTCGTCGGGGCCGGCCAGGCCGCGGCGCTGCTTGAACTTGGTCTCGGTGGTGGGGGACGCCTGTCCCTTGGTCAGGCCGTACACCCCGTTGTCCAGCACGATGTAGGTGAGGTCCACGTTGCGCTTGGCCGCATGGAAGATGTGCCCGAGGCCGATGCTGAACCCGTCCCCGTCGCCGCCCACCACCAGCGTGCGCATGTCCGGGCGCGCCACCTTGAGCCCGGTGGCGATCGGCAGGGAGCGGCCGTGCAGCGAATTGAACGAGTAGGCATTGGTGTAGCCCGGCAGGCGGCTGGTGCAGCCGATTCCCGAAACCATGGCCAGCTTTTCGGGCGGCACTTCCAGGTCGGTCAACGCCTGGGTGATGGCCTTCAGCACCCCGAAGGCCCCGCATGCGGTGCACCACACCGGCTCGAGTTCGGAACGATAGTCCTTGGGTTTCATCTCATGTCCTCCACGCGATCGTCCGCGGCCCTGGCCGCGGCGACGGCCGTTGCGTTCAGTCCGCCTGCCGGATCAACCGGTCCAGGTCCACCATGGAAAGCGGCAGGCCGCCGCTCCGCTTCAACGACCGCGTGCCCTCGACGTCGGTCAGCGTCTTGAGATACTTGTAGAACTGGCCCGTGTGCGCCAGCTCCAGCGCGCCGGTCCAGCCCAGCCCCTTGCGCCACTCTTCCAGGCCCTTGATCGGGAACGGCATCAGGATCTCGGGCACGAAGGCGCGGTATTCGGGATGCGCCTTGACCCACTCGCACAAGAGCCCGTAGTTGCTGCCCCAGGCGATGATGCCGCGGGTGGCCCCGGGCTTGCCGAGTACCCGGAACCAACTCTCGGTGTGCTCGGCGATGGCGTCCATCTTCCGCCACCGCTTTTCGCCCATCAGGGCATGGATCGTGGTGTCGGCCGACGGCGTTCCGGCGGGCGTCTGTTCGATTCCGGCCGCCAGGTACTGGCCGCCGGGCGTGCCAGGCACCCGGAACGGCACCACTCCATCGGCCGTGTCCAGGTTGAAGCGCGTCGGACCATCCTCCCGCCACACGGAACGGTTCACCTGGGCGGGGGGAGGAGGCACTTCGTCGCGGATCTGGTGGCGCTGCGCGATATAGGCGTCCGAGAGCACCAGCACCGGCACCTGGTAGCCCTCCGAGATCGAGAACGCCTTGTGCATGATGTCGCGCGCGTGGACCACGTCCATCACGCCCATCACCACCCGCGGCAGGTCGCCGTGGCCGCTGTAGAGCGCGTGGTTCAGGTCGGACTGCTCGGTGCGGGAAGGCATTCCGGTCGCGGGGCCGGCGCGCTGGCAATCCACGATCACCGCGGGGATCTCGGATTTGGCCGACAGCCCCATCATCTCGGTCATCAGGGACAGGCCGGGGCCGCTGGTGGCGGTCATGGCCTTCACGCCGCCGAAGCTCGCCCCGAGCACCATGCCGAGCGCGGAGATTTCGTCCTCGGCCTGCACCACGCTGCCGCCGTGCCCGGGCAACTCGTCGATCAAGGTTTCCAGGATTTCGGAGGACGGGGTGATTGGATAGCCGGCGAAGAATCTCAGCCCCGCCTGCATGGCCCCGCGGGCCACAGCTTCGTTTCCCGTTTCGATGTGCAGGTTGCGGCCGGAGCCCTGCAGGTGCGGCATGGTCGGCATGTCCTGCGAGCCGTAGCCGCGGTCGAAGGCATCCAGGTCCTTCGACAGCAGGGCCGGCCGGTTTCCGAAGCGTTGCCGCAGTTCATGGCGTCCCAGGTCCGCGTCCCAGCCCAGGTAGCGGCAGGCCAGCCCCAGGGCCAGCATGTTCTTGGGATCGCCCGCCACTTCGTGTCCGTCCACGATGTTGGTGAAGGGGAAGCGGTAGGTGTGGACGCCGGCAGTGCCCACCCACTCGGGGAGGTCGCCGGTGTCCTTGGAATCCAGCGTGACCACGCTGCCCTCGTGCAGCCGGATGAAGCCCCGGAAGCGCCCCATGTCAGGGGTCCGGAAGCAGATCAGCAGGTCGGTTTCCTCGCCCTCGTGGCACACCTCGCGGCGCGAGACGCGCACCAGGCTGGCCGACTCTCCCCCGCGAATCTGCGGGCCGTACGACTGGACCATGACCCCGTAGAGACCCTGCCGGGCGGCCATGGACAGGATCAACTCGCCAAACAGCGCGGCGCCTTCGCCCCCGCTTCCCACCAGGCTGACGACGGCCGAATCCGGGTCTCCCCGGCGCACGGTGGGGCCGGGAGGGTGGTGCGCTGCGGGCTTGGAAGTACTCATGGCTCGGATCTCCTTATGACTGGGCAGACAGAATTTCAATCGGTTCGGGGCGCGGCCGCTGGCCCTGGCGATGCAGGATCACGCTGGGGCAGACGTCCACGCACACTTCGCCGCACGATGGGCCGTAGGCGAGGCACTTGTCATGATCGATCAGGATGGTGCTGCCGTCCCAGGTGATGGCCTGGGCCGGGCACTTGGCTACGCACTTGCGGCACTGGGTGCAGCCCACCGAGCAGGTGCTCCGGACCAGCGTCTGCTTGTCGCGCGCCACGCACGAGAGTTCGATGCGGTGGCGGCGCGGGTAGAACCGGAACAGATCCTTGGGGCACGCCGGGATGCACAGGCCGCATCCGGTGCACAGTTCCTCGTTCACGCCGACGATTCCGCCGTGGCCCAGGCTCAGCGCGCCGAACGGGCACGCGCGCACGCAGTCCCCGAGGCCCACGCATCCGTTCTTGCACGCCTTGGGCCCGCCAAAAATCATGGAGGCCGCCGTGCAGGTCTGCACGCCGGCGTACTCGGCTTCGATGCGCGCATACTCGTCCACGCCGTGGCAGCGAAGGATCACCACCCGGTCCACCACGTCGCCCGCCGCCCGTCCGGTGAGCCTGGCCAGCGCCGTGGCAACCGTGCCGCGGCCCGGAGCGCACAGGTTCGGCGCCACGTCGGGGCTCTCGGCCAGCGCCTCGGCGTACGCCTGGCAGCCCGCAAAGCCGCACGCGCCGCAGTTGGCGGAGGGGAGCACCGCGCGGATCCGCTCCACCAGCGGGTTCGCCGCCACCGCGAAGCGCAGGGCCGCCACCGCCAGCCCGAAGCCGAAGATCGCACCCAGCAGCCCGAATACGGCCAGGCCCCACAGGGCGACTTGCAGCGGAGCCAGCTCCATCGGTCCCTCCCTACCGGGTGAAGGTCAGGCCTGAAAAGCCCATGAACGCCAGGGCAAAGAGCCCCGCCAGCGCAAATGCGATGGGCAGCCCCTGGAAACTCTCCGGCACGCGCGCCAGTTCCATGCGCTCCCTCGCGCACGACATCAGGAACAACGCCAGCGCAAACCCCAGTCCCGATCCCATCGCCAGCCCGAAGGCCTCCAGCGGCGTCGCGTCGGACGCCGCGTTCAGCAGGGGCACGGCCAGGATGATGCAGTTGGTGGTGATGAGCACCAGGTAGATCCCGAATTTCTTGTGCAGCTCGCGCTGGGTCTTCCGCAGGAAGGTGTCCAGGAACTGCACCAGGCAGGCCACCACGCCGATGAACACCAGGACCTGCAGGAACCGGAGCTGCAGGGGCTTGAGCACCAGCGAATAGATGGCCCACGAGAACATGCCGGTGGTCAGCATCACGAACGTGAACGTGAGCCCCATGCCCAGCGCGGCGTCCCTCTTC
Source organism: Candidatus Eiseniibacteriota bacterium (assembly GCA_025351485.1). Lineage (GTDB taxonomy): Bacteria > Eisenbacteria > RBG-16-71-46 > RBG-16-71-46 > JACRLI01 > JANXVU01. The sequence continues at coordinate 4,385 of JANXVU010000032.1, forward strand.
TTGCTGACGCCGAAGAAGATGCACAACCCCAGGTAGCGCGTGAACACAAAGTTGTTGATCAGCGCCGCGGACACCACCACGGTGAGCAGCAGGCCCCACGGCGAGGGGCGGGCGGTGTGGCTCTCGCGGGGTTCCAGGACGTCCAGCCGGTACACCGAAGTGGACGAGACCTTCTCGCCCATGGTGAGCACCACCCGGTCGGGGGATGGGCTTTCCACGGCCTTGACGGCCAGGGGAATGTCCGGAGCGCCGGCGTCGCTGATCCGGAAGTTGGCCGGCCGCAGGGCGGCCTGCGGCAGCGGCTCCGAGAGGCGGATCTCCACCCGGTCGGGCGGGGCGATCCGCACCGAGCGGATCACTTCCGCGCGGGCCGTTGCGAATGTCCCGACCGCTCCCGCCAGCAGCGAAAGCAGGGACGCGACGATCCAGGCGCTGCGCCGGCTAACCATGAGAGCCTCCCGCGGCCGCCCGTGGGGCTGCCGGGCGCCCGTGGCGGGTGGCCGCCATTCGCTCCAGCTTGTTGAAGAGCGCCATCAGCAGCGCGATGGAAAAGAAGCCCCCGGCGGGGAGCGCAAAGAACAGGAGCGGCTTGCCCGGCAACAACCGGATCCCGGCGAGAGAGCCGTTTCCGAGCACTTCGCGCATGGCCCCGATGGTCAAGAGCGCGAGCAGGAAGCCCAGCCCCATGCCGGTCGCATCCCACAGCGAGGGCACCAGCGGATAGCGCGATGCGAACACTTCCAGCCGCGAGATGATGATCGCGAACGCCACGATCAGTTTGACGTAGAGTCCCACCTGCGCGTAAAGGGCCGGCGCGAACGCCGCCAGGGTCATGTCGATGGCGCTCACCCACACCGCGATGATGATGGTGTAGACCGGGATGCGGACCTGCGGCAGGATCCACTGGCGCGTCAGGGCCACCGTGCCGCTCGAGAGGACCTGCACCAGCAGCACCGCCACGCCCAGGATCCACCCGTTGGCCACGGTGGTCGTGACGGCCACGGCCGGGCACAGGCTCAGCGCCAGGCGGAACACCGGGTTTTCGGAGAAGATCCCGTTCTTCAGCAGCTGCCATGCGCCCGGCTTCTGGCCTTCCAGCAGCACCATCGGCATCATGCACCTCCCAGGTGCCGGGAAATGAGGTCCCACCGGCGCTGGAAGTGCGCCACGGTGGATTGCACGCCGCGGGTGAGCGCCCCGCTGGAAATGGTGGCGCCGGTCACGGCGTAGACCGGACGGGCGTTCTCGCGCGCGCGCAGCGCTCCATAGGCGCTCGACCATGCCCCGGGATCCCGCAGCTCCAGCTGCTTGAGCGCCTGGCTCCAGTCCTCGGGCATCGGATCGCGCGTGACGCCCAGGCGCGCCAGGTCGGCCGCCGTGCGGCCGCCGTACTGCCCGCAGAAAAGGGGCGTCGCCGTCTCGGCCCCCAGCCCGGGGTCTTCCTCGTGCTCCAGCACCCGCACGCTGATGATCCGGAACTCCGAGTCGAGCGCCACCATGAACCGGATCTTCGCCTTGTAGCCCTGCGTGAGGCCCTCCACCACGAACCCCGCCGAACGCTCCCCTTCGTAGGCCAGGAACACCCGGCCCAGGGGTGCCAGCTCCGGGGTGCCCTGCGGCTTCAGCGTGGCGCCACGGGCATCGCTCAGGAGCATGCCGTCGAGGGAAAAGGTCAGCCGGCGCGCCTGCGCCCCGGCATCGCCGAGCGGCGTGGGCTGGTAGATCACCTGGCTGCCCGCGACGGAGTAGAACTGCCGGACCTCCAGCACCCGCGCCGAGGGAGAAAGGCGCAGCATCTGCTGGATGGAGTTCTTCTCGGCGCTGAGAGAGGCCATGCGGGTGTAGCGCTCGGTCCCCACGTACACGGCGCCCAGCAGGGCGGCGCCCAGGATGCACACCACCGTCAGGTTGCGGGTGATCCGCAGCAGTTGGCCGCGATCCATCGTCGGGTTCATGACGGGCTCCCCGCCAGCACGCGGCGGTGAGGGCGGAACCACAGGTTGAAGGCGGGCACCATGGCATTCCCGAGGAGCACCGCGTAGCAGATCCCCTCCGGGTACCCGCCGAACATGCGGATGACGCCCGTCAGGACGCCCACCAGCAGTCCGAACGCGATGCGCCCGCCCTGCGTGGACGGCGAGGTGACGTAGTCGGTCGCGATGTAGAACGCGCCCAGCCACAGCCCGCCGGAAAGGAGGTGCAGCCCCGGCGCCCCGCTGAAGGCCGTCACCGCGGCCAGGCCCGCCATCACCGACAGCGGGATGGTGAGCCGGATGATCCCGCGCACGAGCATCACCGCCGCGCCAAGGGCGATCAGGACCATGGACACTTCCCCGATGGATCCGGACCGGAAGCCCATCAGCAGCGAGTTCCACGGCCCACCGTGGCCGGACAGCGACTGCATGGCCGCCGACAGCCCGTGCTCCCGGAGCGTGGTCAGGGGCGTGGGCGTGGTCACCGCGTCCAGGGGCGCTCCGAACCACGGCCGCGGCGCGGCCCACCCGGCGGTCATGGGCAGCGGAAAACTGGCCATCAGGAAAGCCCGGCCGACCATGGCCGGGTTGAACAGGTTGAAGCCCAGCCCCCCGAAGATCATCTTGCCCAGCAGGATTCCGAACGCTCCGCCCAGGAAGGCGATCCACCAGGGGACCAGCGGCGGCAGGGTGAGCGACAACAGCAGCCCGGTGCACACCGCGCTGCCGTCGCCCACCGAGGCCGGGCGCCGGAGCATGCGGGCAGCGAGCGACTCGGCCACCACCGCCCCGGCGATGCTCCCGAGGATCGTCAACAGCACCCGGGGACCGAACACGAAGGCGCCCCACGCCACCGCGGGCGCGAGCGAGCCGTTCACCCACCACATGATCCGGGACGTGCTCTCCACCGAGTGAAGGTGGGGCCCGGGGCTCAGGATCAGCGGGCGTGTTGCGCTCATCTCGCGCTCATCCCTTCAACACCTTGGCGGCCTGCGAGCGCCGCACCGCCGACTTGGCGACCTGCATGAACTGCACCAGCGGCCGGTGCGAGGGGCAGGCGTAGGTGCAGCAGCCGCACTCGTAGCAATCCAGCGCGCCGAAGGTCTCGGTCTCCACCTGTCGGCCGGCCTCCACGTAGACCCCCACCTGGTCGGGCTCGAGCCCCAGCGGGCAGGCCTCCAGGCACCGGCCGCAGTGGACGCACGCATCGTAGCCGCCGGTGTAGGGGCTGGGCCCGGTGAGCAGCACCAGTCCGTTCATCCCCTTGACCAACGGCACGTCCAGGCGCGGGAGGCTGCGGCCCATCATCGGTCCGCCGGCGATGACGCGGGAAGTGCCTTCGCGCGATCCGCCGCAGAAATCCACCAATTCTTGAAGTTGCGTGCCAATCGGCGCGCGCACGTTGCGCGGCTGCATGACACCCGGGCCGGTGACGCACACCGTGAGGTCCATCAGGGGGCGGCGGAAGCGCACCGCTTCGCGCACCGCGGCCGCGGTGGCCACGTTCTGCACCAGCACCCCCACGGCGGAGGGCAGGCAGCGAAGGGGCACGAGGCGCCCGGTGGTGGCCTGGACCAGCTGCTTTTCGGCGCCCTGGGGGTAGCGGGTGGCGCAGGAAACCAGGGAGATCTCCACGGGCGATGCCGGCAGCCGCCGGAGCTCGGCCCCCATGCGCTCCAGCGCCTCGCCCTTGTCGGATTCGATCCCAATGCGGACGTCGTAGACATCGATGGCGCGCGCGATCACGAGGGCCCCTTCGAGCACCTCGCGCGGCCGCTCCACCATGAGCCGGAAGTCGGAGGTCAGGAAGGGCTCGCATTCGGCGCCGTTCAGCACCAGCACGTCCACCCGTGCGTCGGGCGGCAGGGTCAGCTTGCGCCAGGTCGGGAAGGCGGCGCCCCCAAGGCCCACGATTCCGGCTTCCCTGACCCGCGCCAGGATTTCCGCGGGCGGGCACTCCTGCCAGTTCGGGTCCTCGATCCACTCCTCTTCGACCAGCGGTTCTTCCGCGGAGCGGGCGATCACGATGGCCTGCGAAATCGCGAGCGTCGGGTGGGGATGGCGATCGATGTTTTTGACTTTTCCGGAGATCGTGGCGTGCAGCGGGGCCCCGCTATCGGGGCTGTCGGCGATCTTCTGGCCGCGGCGAACGACGTCGCCCTTCTTGACCAGCGGCACGGCGGGCGCCCCCAGGTGCTGGATCAGCGGGAGCGTCACCTGCAGCGAGGCCGGAAAGTCGACCACCGGCAGGTCCCGGGTGGCTTCCTTGTGCGGATCGGGATGGATCCCGCCCCTCAAGAATGTGGCGACCAGGCGTTTGACCATCGCCTAGCCGATGTAGAACGCGTCCAGCGCACCGGGCCACCCGCGGAAGCGGTCGGGTCCGAGCAGGAACGCGGTGGAGGAAAAGGCGTCGGATTCCATGCCGGTCGCGGCGAGGATGGTCACGCTGATATGCCCGCCGCCGGGCCGGCCGCGGCGCGCATCGAAGTGATGGCCCACCCGCACCTGGCTGAGGAGGCGGTACTGCTCGGTGTCGGCGCTGGTCGCCACGGCCTGGTCGCGGAGCGCGTACACCTTGAGGGTTTCGCCCGTGCGGGGGTGGAAGACCCCCACGGACCAGCCTGCCGCTCCATCGCCGGGGGACCCGAGTCCGTACACATTGCCCCCAATGTCCACGAGCCCCGAGTGGATCCCCTCGGCGCGGAGCGCAGCCACCGCCCTGTCCACCGCCCAACCCTTTCCGATCGAACCAAAATCCAACCCGGCGCCGGCCCGGGAAAGCCCCAGCGTACCCGCCGCATCATCCTGCCGCACGTTCTGCCAGCCCATGGGATCCAGTACGGTGGCGATCTCGCGGTCGGTGGGGTAGGTGGTGCGGCCGGTGCCGTAGTAGCCGTAAAGCTTCATGAGGTTCAGCACGGTGGGGTCGTAAACCCCGCCGGAGCGCCGGGACGTATCCAGGGCCAGGCGCGTCACTTCACGCACTTCGGGGGCCACCGGCACAGCCCGGAGGCCCGCCGCGGCGTTCACCGCGCTGAGCTGGCTGTCCGAGCGGTGGATGCTCATCTGGCGATCCACCTCGTCGATGGCGGCGAAGGCCTTTTCGACGGCCCGCGATGCCCGGGCGCCGTCGGCATGCCGGGCCACGATCCGCGTCCAGGTTCCCAGCCCGGTCCGCCCGTGGTCGAGCTGCACCATCCCCTCTCCGGAGGGCCGGCCCACAAGGGGGGCAATCAGGCCGGCCCCGGCAAAAACGCCAAGTCCAGTCAAGAATTGACGACGATCCATTGCTCCCCTCCATGGCAGAACGAATACGGTCGGGGTCCCCTGAGCGGCCGGACCACCCACCGCGGTGTCGACGACTTTGACTGTGCATAACTTATGCTAGAAGAAAGAGGTGATGGACCAGGGGTGGAAGCTTCCGCATAGGTGAGGTTTGCGGACGATTGGCAAGGACTGGCCTCCCGGCATGGGGGTCCCCGAAGGGGCACCCGGGAGGCGGAAAGGAGAGCGCAAGATGGCCCAAGGCCGCGAGTTCTACGTGGATCCGGACCTGTGCACGGAGTGCGGGGACTGTATCAAAGTGCTGCCCCAGGCGTTCCGGACGGTCGAGGATGAGCAGGTTGCCGAGGTCTACAACTTTGAACTGACTGAGACTCTACTGCCAAAGTTGCAAGAGATAATGACAGATTGTCCGGGACACGCCATTTTATGGAAGGACAAGTGATCCCTTGAAACTCCTAGATCTTCAGGACGTGATGGCCTCTTCGGCCCTGGAACTCCGGGGGGACGGGAAGGCCGGCGGTGGGCTGGTCCTGTGCTTCCAGAGCATCGCGGACCTGCTGCTGCGGGACGAAGGGCTGCATGTCCAGGAGTGGCCCTTCTTCAGTTCGGCACGCCGGGGCGCCAACATCCGGAGTTACCTCCGGGTGAGCCGCAAGCCGATCACCCAGGCCTGCGAAATCGAACGCCCCCAGGTCGCGGTCCTGATGAACGAGGTCGCGGCGCGCTCTTCCGATTTTGCCCTGGGCGTCCCGCCCGGCGGCACCTTTATCGTGAACTCCCGCCACAGCCCCGAGGAGTGCGCTCTCCACTTCAAGCTTTCCGGCCACGTGGTCACCGTGCCGGGCGATGATATCGGGGAGAAGCACCTCGGGCACACGATCGGAAACGTCTCGGTGTACGTGGCGATGGCCGCGGCCCTGGGCACGTTTACCGAGGAACAGATCTTCGACTCATTCCTTCATTCTCTGAAGAAGCGGCGGCTGCCCCAGGTGGTGATCGACAAGAACCTGATCGCGCTCAAGGCCAGCGCCGAGTCCATCCGCAGCGGAGACTTCGACGTGGCGGCCGCCTCCGACCACTCTCCGGCCTCGTTCCAGGGCTACGGCGAGCTGCCGGTGGGTGCCCAGTCGGCGCTGCGGCTGTCCGAGGGGAACCGCACCTCGGACTACGCGCGGAGCGGGATGCGGCTGAAGTTTTCCGACCCCGAAGACAAGTGCACGGCCTGCGCGCACTGCATCACCAATTGTCCGGAAGGCATCATTCACTTCCGGCCCGTGGAAGGCAAGGGCCCGGTGGTGACGGGCGTCGACGTGAGTTCGTTCTGCAAGCTGTGCGGCGAATGCATCGCCATCTGTCCCGAGGGACTTTTCCAGGAACTGCCGTTCGAGGAAAAGTGGGAGGAAGAAGCCGTCCTATGAGCACCATGAACCCCATGACTCCGCCCACCCCGCACGTGCTCACGCCCTCCGGGGAGCGCTACGAAGGAATCATCGACCTCGAACGGGTGAAGGCCGCGCATCGGCCGATCGCCACTTCGCGCGAAAACACCACCGCCGACGGGAACACCGCGGCGGCCATCGCCACGCTCCAGATGTGGCGATGCGTGATCTTTCCGGGCTTTCCCATCACGCCTTCCACCAAGTGGATTGAGACCGTGGCCGCGCGGCTTGCGTCCGAGGTCGGAGGCCTGAAGCGGGTCAAGCTGATGGAGGCGGAGCACGCGGTGGCCGACTACATGGCCGGCGCCGCCGCCGCCTGCCGCGACCTGATCTTTCCGACCGCTACCAGCTCGGTGGGCCTCGACCACATGACCGAGACCACCCGCTCGCTGGGAGCGAGCGGGTTGGGGAACATCATCCTGATCGACGTGTACCGCGCCACGGCGAACTACCCGCTGTGCATCGAGGGCGACCCTTCCGACACGCTGGCGCACCGCGACGACGGATTCATCCAGATCTGCGCGCGCGGCAAGCAGCAGATCTACGACACCGTGCTGCAGGCCCCGTGCCTGGGCATGCAGCACGACATCCTGACCCCGACCATGCCGGGGTACTTCGGCATCAAGGACAGCCACCGCAACGCGCGCCTGCTGGTGGAGCCCGATCTGGAAGTGCACCGCTTCCAGGACCGCTGGATCCAGCCATGCCCGCTGCCGGGGCTGCTCAACGGCGATACCGCGTTCGGAAACTGCGTCACCTCCAAGCATTTCCAGGGCTTCAAGGTGGACCAGAAGAGCCGCATGAACCGGGTGCTCGAGGTGCTGCCCCGGATCGGCGCGGATTTCGAGTCGGCCTTCGGACGGCCCGGGCTGGCCTACTACGACGAAGTGGGATTCGAGCGGGGCGGGGACGTGGACATCGCGGTGGTCGGATTCGGTCCCGACTTCGGCACGTTCGAGGCGCTGCGGCAGGACTACGCCGAGCGGCAGGGGATGAAGGTGGCCGGCATCGCGATGCGGCTGCTCACCCCCTTCCCGCGCGACGCGGTGCGCGAGCGGCTCCGCGGCGCCAAGGCGGTGCTGGTGCTGAACCAGGCCCATCACCAGGGGAGGGGGCATCTCACGCTGGATGTCCAGGACGCGCTCTACGGCCTGCCGAACCCGCCCAAAGTGGTCAGCGTGTTCGCCGGCATGGGCGGCGCGGACGTTTCCACCGGGACCTGGGAAGCCATGCTGGACGATGCGCGCGCGGTGCTGCGCGGGGAATCACGCCCCGCCTGTTCGGTCTATCACGCGGGGGTGCGGCTGTGAGCGGCTACAAGGAGATCGCGCAGCGCGAAAGCTGCTTCCACCCGGGATCTTCGCTGTGCCCGGGCTGCATGGAGGCGGTGGCGCTCCAGAACATGGGCCGCGTCACCGACAACGGGATCAAGACCATCCTCACCCTGGGCACCTCGTGCGCCGAGGTGTCCACGCTGGCCTTTCCAAACATCGTGGCCTGGGGCCGCGGGCACGCGGCGCCCGATGATTTCTCCAAGAGCTTCGGGGTGATGCACAACGTGTTCGAGTCTTCCCCCACGCTGGCGGAGGCGGTGCGCGACGTGGCGGACGTGCTGGAGGCCCACGGCGCCATGGACCACCCGGTCCAGGTGCTGGGAGCGAGCGGCGACGGCGGCGCGCTGTCCATCGGCCTGCGCAGCCTGCTTCACACCATCAACCGCGGGGCCAACATCACGTTCCTGGTGCTGGTGAACGAGGTGTTCGCCAACACCGGATTCCAGTACAGCCCGTCCGCGATGCCGTTCTCCGAAACCAGCACCACCCCGGTGGGCGCCGCTTCGATGGGCAACCCGGCGCCGCCGCTGGACTACCTGCACCTGGCCATCGCCGCCGGGGCCGACCTGGTGGCCCAGGTGTCGCCGGCGCATGGAAAGCTGTATCTGCAGACGCTGGAAAAGGGCCTGGCGTGCAGGCGCACTGCGGTGATTTTCGTGCCGGCGCCGTGCATCAGCGGCTGGAAGTTCGACGACGGCGAAACGGTGCGGCTGGCGCTGCTGGGCGCCCAGAGCGGGGTGTTTCCGGCCTTCGTGTGGGAGCGCGGCAAGGGCGGCGCGGTGAAGGACTGCGCGAAGGAATACGAGAAGCGTCCGCCGCTGGAGGACTTCCTGGGGCCCCAGCGCCGCTTCCATCACCTGGTCACCAAGGCGCCCAACGGTGGCGGGTACGTGGCACG
>JANXVU010000056.1 GCA_025351485.1 Candidatus Eiseniibacteriota bacterium
TCTTCGCCATCGCCGCCAACACTTTCCGGGAGGCCCTGCGCCAGCGGGTGCTGTGGGTCACGTTCGGATTCATGGTGTTCCTGGTGGGAGCGGCCCTGGTGCTGTCGCCGCTCACCCTGGGCGAGGGCCCGCGGGTGGTCCGAGACGTGGGGCTGTCGGCGATTTCCCTGGGCGGGATGTTCCTGATCGTGATGGTGGGCACTTCGCTCCTGTCCAAGGAACTGGAGCGCCGCAGCATCTATGTGCTGCTGTCCAAGCCGGTGTCGCGCCCTGAATATCTGGTGGGCAAGTACGTGGGCCTGGTGTTGATGCTGGCCGTGACGGTCGCGTTGATGACCCTGACGGTATTCGCGGTGGACCGCTGGATGAGCCATTCGTGGAACCCGCAAATTCTGTTGTGCGGCGCGGGCACCATGGCGGAACTGGCGGTGCTGACCGCCTGGACCATGGTGTTCTCGGCGGTGGCTTCGCCGTTCCTCTCGGGGCTGTTCACCCTGGGTTGTTATCTGATCGGGAACACGGTGGGGGACCTGCGCGAGCTGGCGACCATCCTGCCGTCGGGGCGCGAGGTGCTGAACGGGATTTCCTACTCGCTCCCCAATCTTTACCTCTTCAATTTCCGTTCCCAGGTGGCCCAGGGGCTTTGGCCCAACGCCGACCAGCTGGGCTTTGCGCTGCTTTACGCGGTTCTCTATTCCACCCTGGTGCTGACTTGCGCGGTGGGGCTATTCCGGCGCCGGGAGTTCGCATGAAGATCCTGCGCCACCCCTTGGGGATCGCCCTGATGGTCGTGGGTCTGATGCTGGCGTCCTACTACGCGCTCACCTCGGCGATGGATTCCCGTCCACGGGCCGAAGGGCTGGCCGAGCTCTCCTACTTCCCCAACGGCAACCTGGTCCGCCTGCTGGCCGGCGGGCATGCCATCAGCTGGGCGGACCTGTCCTGGTTCCAGACGGTCCAGTACTACGGCAAGCACCGCAAGACCGACCAGGACTTCCACATGATGAAGCACCTGGCCTCGGTGATCGCCGACCTGGATCCCACCTTCCAGGGCGTGTTCCGGTTCGTGGGTTTCTCGCTGGGGCAGGAGGGGCACGACATTCCGGGCGGGCTCGCGGTCCTGAAGCGCGCGGTGGCCGAAAACCCGGGAAATTGGCAGACATGGTTCGATGTCGGATTCCTGTACTTCGTGAGCGGTCGGGACTATCCCCATGCCACGTACTACCTGAAGAAGTCGGCCTCCCTTCCCAATTCACCGGCGTACGTGCACCGGCTGGCCGGCTGGGTCGCGGGCAAGGCCGGATACACCAGGACCGCCACCGCCTTCTGGACTGAAATATTGCTCAACACCGACAACGTGGAATTGAGGCAGATCGCGCGCAAGTACCTCGCGCGGCTCCGCACGGAAGGAAGACTGTGATGCCGTTCTTCGTCGAACCGTGGTTCGTGCTGGGCTTCCTGGGGCTCCTGGTGGGCAGCTTCCTGAACGTGGTCATCTGCCGGCTGCCGGCGGGGGAGTCGATTGTCTCGCCGCCGTCCCGCTGCCCGGGTTGTGGCCACCGGGTGCGGCCGTTCGACAATATCCCCGTGATTTCCTGGGCGCTGCTGCGGGGCCGATGCCGGGACTGCCGTGGGCCCATTTCGCCGCGCTACCCGTTTGTGGAGCTCCTGACCGGGGCCACCTTCGGGGTGATCGGGGCCCGCTTCGGATTCACGCCCGGCTCCATGTTCCTGCTGGTCTTTGCCGCGGCCATGGTCGCGGTGGTCTTCATCGACCTGGACCACCAGATCATCCCGGATGTCATCACCTGGCCGGGGCTCGGCCTGGGCCTGATCGCCTCGTTCTTCGGCCCGCCCCACCCGGTGGGCGCCCTGGTCGGCGCGCTGATCGGCGGGGGCACGCTCTTCGCCATCGGGTTTGCCTACGAAAAGGTTCGAGGGATCGAAGGGATGGGGGGAGGGGACGTCAAGCTGGGACTCATGTTCGGGGCCTTCACCGGCTGGCAGGGGGCGCTCTTTACGCTGATGTCGGCCTCCTTTGCCGGGGCCCTGGTGGGAGCGGTGCTGTTGGCCCGGAAGAAGGCGGACGGGCGCACCGCGCTGCCCTTCGGAACTTTCCTGGCGCCGGCGGCGGTCTTGTCCCTGTTCGTGGCGCCCCGGTTCTTCCAGTGGTACGGAGGATTGCTCCACCGCTAGCGGGTTTCCGGGGCGGCTGGGCCGGGATCACACCCCCTCAAAATAGTTCTAAAGCTGCCCGTCATAAAGCCGATTACGAATTGCGATGTGCAATCCGGGTCTCGACAAGGCTGTCGAGCCGGACCCGGGTTAAAAGGCTAGTCCGAGTTGCCGCAAGCAACATGCAGCCTGCGGCCTGTTTGCAAAATCGTGGCACATCCGTTGCAGCAGCTGGAGCGTGATCCCCTCAATACGACCGGGCCAATAACCCGGAGTGCTGTAGAAGGCACGCAGCGGCGCACCTCTCCGCCAGGCTTGCGGCGGGTTCTACCTGGAGGGCCTGAAGTGATGTTCAAGAAGCAGCAATCCGTGGTGGGTGTCGATCTCGGCAGCCACACCATCAAGGCGGTCGAGCTCCAGGCGACGCCGAATGGCCCGCGCCTGATCAATTTCGGGGTGTCCGAGCCGCTCAGCGAGGCCATCGTGGACGGTGAGATCATCGACCGCGAACTGGTGCTCGAGGCGCTGCGCAAGCTTTTCGAGAGCCGTCACTTCAGGTCCAAGAAGGTCGTTTCGGCCGTTTCCGGCCGCGCGGTGATCGTCAAGAAGATCACCATGGACCGCCTTCCGCAGGAAGAGGCCCGCCAGGCGATCGTCTGGGAGGCCGAGCAGCACGTGCCGTACGACGTGAACGACGTGGTGCTGGACTTCGAGATCATGGACCCGGACGGGGACGGCAAGCAGATGGACGTGCTGCTGGTCGCGGCCAAGAAGGACCTGGTCCTCTCGCACGCCGACCTGCTTCGCGAGGCCGGGCTGACGCCGGTGATCATCGACATCGATTCCTTCGCGATCCAGAACGCGGTCGAAGCCAACTACACGCTGGACGAGAAGGAAATGGTCGCGCTGGTCAACGTGGGCGCCGAGCTCACCAACATCAACGTGATCCAGAACGGCAAGCCGATCTTCACCAAGGACCTTCAACTCGGCGGCAACAACGTCGAGGAGGCCTTGCAGCGCAAGCAGAACCTGACCCAGTCGGAGGCCCAGGCGGTGGTGCAGGGCCGCGCTCCGGCGAAGGCCGAGTACGCGGAGACGATCCGCGCCGCCTTCGAGCCGCTGGCCACCGGGATCGAGCGCGCCGGATCGTTCATCAAGAGCGGCTCCGAAAGCGAAAAGATCAGCCGGATCTTCCTGTCGGGCGGCTGCGCCCGGGTGGACGGGCTCAGGACGTTCCTTGAGGAAAGACACCAGGTCCCGGTCGAGGTGGTGAACCCCACGGCCCGGATACCCTACGACCCTGCGATCTTCGGCAGCCAGGACATGGAGACGGTCGCCCCGTCCCTGACCGTCGGCCTCGGGCTCGCGCTGCGCAGCATGGGGGACAAATGATTCGGATCAACCTGCTGCCCGCCGAAGAGCGGGTCGGGCAAGCCCGCAAGATGCCGGCCGTCTCCTGGATGGTCGGCCCGGTGACCGCGGCGGCGGCCCTGGTGATGGTCATCTTCGCGGCCACGGCGGTCCAGACCGCCCAGATCCGGTCGCTGGAGAAGGAAGTCTCCAAGGCCGAGCGGGAAACTGCGTCCTTGGCCCCGCAGATCGACCGGATCGGCCAGCTCGCCAAGGAGCGCGCCGACATGGACCTGCGCATCTCCCTGATCAAGCGCCTGGAGTCCAGCCGCTACGTCCGCGTCCAGATGCTGGATGAAGTCTCGCGCCAGCTCCCGGACCACGTGTGGCTCTCGGGCGTCAAGGAAAGCACTCCCGGTTCCGTCCAGATCACCGGGGTCACCTTCAGCAACCTGATGGTGGCCGACTTCATGCAGCGGCTGGAGAACTCCCCGCTGTACGAAAAGGTGGACCTGTCGGTCTCCGAGAAGGGGACCATGGAAGACCGCGACGTGATCAAATTCACACTGACCGCACAGGTCTCGGCGGAACTGGGCGTGACAGCCCCGGCGCCGCCGCCGAAGTCCAAAGTCACCAAGCGGGAGAGCTGATGAAACTAGACCTCAAGAATCCGAACCATCAGCGGGCCCTGCTCTCTTTCCTGGGCGTGGGCGCGCTGGCCTACCTGTTCTTCGTCGCGCCGTTCGTTCCGGCCAACTTCCAGGCGCGGGCCAAAAGGTTGGGCGAGCTCAAGGGCAAGTACGAGCATCTGAGCAGCGACCTGACCAAGGCGCGCCAGGCCGTGGCCAGCCTCGACCGGCTGGAAGTCGAGAGCAAGAAGTTGCACGAGCGCTGGGCGCTGGTGCGCGAGGAGCTTCCGGACCAGAAAGAAGTCCCGAGCCTGCTCCGCCGCATCACGCTGGCCGGCTCCCAGGCGGGAGTGCACTTCCAGCTGTTTCGTCCGCAGCCCTCGGTCACGAGCGAGTACTACACCGACAATCCGGTCCAGATTACCGTGGTGGGTGGATATCACCAGATTGGGACCTTCATGAGTGAGGTCGCCGGCCTGTCCAGGCTGGTCAACACGCACCACGTGGACCTGAACACCTTCGCGGTGAGCGGCAGCTCGCGGAACAACGACGAAATCACGACCTCGGCCAGCTTCACGGCCTCGGCGTACACCCTTGGCGGCAATGAACCCAAGACCTCTTCCAAGGCTGCCCCGAACGGAGCAAAAGGAGCGGGACCGAATGCGAATCAGTCTCTTGCAAAAGTTGCGCCCTAGCCTGGCTGAGGCCGTCCGGGGCGTCTTCAAGAGCCCCGCTGCGCGGCTCGTGGCCCTGGGTGCCGTCGTGGCGGTGGTGGCCCTGGCCACCATGGTCCACCACGGTCCCATGAACGACGCGGTCCGGAAGGAGCGCTTCGCGCGCCGGCCGGTGCCGAAGAAGAACGAAGTGGTTGCCGCCAATGAAGTGGTTGCCGCCAGGGTGGTCGGCCGGCAGCACAATGCCGCGCAGCCTACCGCTGCGCCCAAGGGTCACCTGGCCGCCGCGCCGGCGCCGGCTGCCCCGAAGGTGCAGCCGGCCATTCTCGCCGGCGCCTCGGTGCAGGTGAAGAAGCTGCTTCCGGTGGCCCCGGGCGATGTCCAGCGCAAGCTGGCGCTGGCCCAGGTGCCGGTGAAGCCGGCTCCGCAGGGCGCTCATCCGGCCCCGACGGCGGTGCGCCCGGCCCCGGCGGTCGCGCAGAAGATCTCCCAGGCTTCGATGGCCACGGCCCCGAACCTGGCCCTGGCCCGGCCGGCCCGTCCTGTAAAGACGGCGGCGGACACCCGGGCGGCCATGAATGTCCCGTCCGACCCCGAGGCCGATTTCGGGATCACCGTGCCGGTGGCTTCGCAGTATTCGTACAACCCGGACGGCCGCCGCGATCCCTTCCAGTCGCTCCTCAAGGGCGAGTTCGAGGGCGAGAACGGCGACGGCGGACAGCCGCTGGTGGACATCGCCGATCTGAAGCTGATGGGCGTGCTGCGCAAGAACAACGAGTACTACGCCATGGTCGAGGATTCCAAGCACCATGGCTTTACCCTGCGCGTCGGGGATCCGGTGCTGAACGGCCGGGTGACGCAGATCGACCGCGACGTCATCACCGTGAACCTGAGCTCGTACGGCGAGTCGCAGACGGTGAGGCTGCACCTGAACCATGCCAACTCGAAAGCGGGTGAGTGACCATGAAGCGAGCTGACTACCGGAAGACCTGGATTCTCCGACTGGCGCCGCTGGCGCTGCTGGCGCTCGCCGTTCCGGCGTGCGCGGGACGCCTCCAGCATGTGTCCGTGGGCGCGAGCGGCGGGGTCACCACCCTGAAGCTCTCCGCCGACACACCGATGCAGTTCAGCGACTTCTCGCTGAGCGATCCGGACCGCATCGTGGTGGACTGCATCAACACGGACGGCGCGCTGCAGGCCCCGACGTTTTCCGATGACCTGGTGCGCGAGGTGAACTTCGTGCACATGACCGGGGACCACGGTCCGACCACCCGCATGATCGTATCTCTCAAGCACGCGTCCGAATACACGATCTCGCAGAAGCAGACGGCTCTGGAAGTTTCCATCCAGCGCAGCGACGTCAAGTCCAGCGCGGGCCTGGTGGACGCGGTTTCGGCCTCGCACATCGGTCACGTCACCCTGGATGTCCAGGGCGCGGACGTGAAGACCGTGCTGCGCACCCTGTCGGAAGCCAGCGGCCGCAACATCGTGCCCAGCAAGGACGTCAGGGGCGAGGTCTCGATCTCGCTCCACAACGTGGCCTGGCGCGAGGCGCTGGAAGTGCTGTGCAAGTCGCAGGCGCTGGCCTACAAGGAAGAAAACGGCATCATCCGCGTGGGACCGGTGGAGCAGATCCAGAACGAGGAGCTCGCGCAGCACACCGCCGAGCGCAAGGGCGAGGAGTTGCTGCCCCTGGAAACCCGCACGGTGCATGTGACCTTTGCGCACGTGGAGGAGCTCAAGGCCACGCTGGCCGGCACGCTCTCCACCCGCGGCCACCTGGACGCCGACGGCCGCACCAGCACGCTGGTGATCACGGACATCGCGAGTCGCGCCGAACAGGCCGAGAAGCTGGCCCTGAAGCTGGACTCGCGCACGCCCCAGATCCAGATTACCGCCAAGCTGATCGACGTGGATGCCTCGGAGTCGCGCGACCTGGGCGTGACCTGGAACTCCGCCAAGGCCAGCGGAACCCTGAACGGCTCGGCCGACTTCAACAACGGCATCGCCGAAGGCGCGGGAACCTCGGTCCGGATCGGCACGATCAGCCCGGACAACAACGTGTTCAACCTGCGCCTGCAGGCCCTGGAGCGCGAGCGCAAGGCCGACATCATCTCGAACCCGACCATCACCACCGTGGACAACCGCGAGGCGCGCATCCTGGTCGGGCAGAAGATTCCCCTGATCGTGGCGGACGCCGCGGGCAACGCCATCACCCAGTTGACCACGATCGGCATCCAGCTCAAGGTGACGCCGCACCTGAACACGGACAACAAGATTACGATGGACGTTCACCCCGAAGTGAGCGATCTTTCATCCCAGTCCACGGTGCAGGGAGGCGTGATCATCAACACCTCCGAGGCGGACACCCGCGTGCAGGTCGATGACGGCCAGACGGCCGTGATCGGCGGGCTCATCCGGACGAACGAGAGCCACTCGAACTCGGGCGTCCCGGTCCTGATGGACATCCCGCTGATCGGCGGCCTGTTCCGCAGCCACAGCATCGTCAAGCAGAAGCGTGAGCTCATGATCCTGATTACGCCCCATCTGGTGAACGGCACTCCCGGCCAGTAGTGCGCGAGAAACACCGCGACAGGGACCGCCGGCTGCCCGCCGGCGGTTCTTTCGCATTTCGGGCGCACGTGGCGCTGGTCGGCCCCATGGGGGCCGGCAAGACCACGGTGGGACGGCTCATGTCCGAACAGCTGGCCCTGGCCTTCCTGGATACGGACGAGCGGATCGAGGTGCTGGCCGGCATGTCCGTGGGGTTGATCTTCGAAAGGAGCGGGGAGGCAGCCTTTCGCGCCATGGAGCGGGACCTGCTGGAAGCGCTTCCGGCGGAGCCCCCATCGGTGATCGCGGCCGGCGGGGGGCTGACCGCTCAGCCGGGGAACCCGGAGCGGCTCCGTGCCGTGGCCCGGACCGTGTTCCTGGACGCTTCCCCAGTGGAGTTGCTGGCGCGGCTCGGGGAGGCGGCTCGCAGGGAGAGGCCGATGGTGAAGGGGAGTTCCGATCCCGAGGCGCGGCTCCAGGAACTCCTGGAGGCACGCAGGGAATCGTACCAGCGTGCGGCCGACGCGCGGATATTCACCGACGGCATGGCGCCCATGGAAATTGCTGCCCGCGCCATCGAGCTCCTCAAGGAGGTGCCATGAAAGCCCTGCTGCTCTCCACCCTGCTCATCCTGCCCGCGGGCGTCGCGTCGGCGCTTCCGGCGCAGACGGCCCGGACGCACTATGTTTCGATGCGCCTGGTGACTCTCCATCCCTCGAACCGCTCGCCCAGGCTGAAGGCCGGATTCAACGGGGAAATGCTGGTCCTGGAGGACAGCGTCCAGTTCGATCTTAGCCAGGTCGCGCGAGTGGCCCCGGTGCAGGAGGTTGTGCCGGCGGACGGCTGGCAGGTCCGCATCTTTCCGACTCCGCTGGGCGCACAGACCTTTGCCGGGCTCACGTTTCGAAACCAGCGCCGCCGGCTCGGGATCGTGATCGCAGGGCGCCTGGTGGCCGCTCCGGTGATCCAGGAGGTGATCCAGGAGAGCGACAAGGGCGGGGTCCCCGTCGACTTCAAGCTGACCCGGGCCCGCGCCGATTCCCTGGCCAGGGAGATCCGCCGCCGCATCCCGCGCGGCCGCTAGGCCCGGAGAGGCCCCCAGGCCTGCCCTCGGGCGCATTTCCGGCTCTCCTTGACGCCCGGGACCTCCCGCCCCCATAATCCAGAGCGTGACTGCACGCCCGGAACTCCATGGCAATTCACGTTATCGGCGGTGAGCTCCGGGGCCGCACCCTGTTCGGGGGGCGCGGCCGGGCCGTCCGTCCCACCCTGGCCCAGGTTCGCGAGGCCCTCTTCAACATCCTTGGCGCACGCGTGCCTGGAACGGCCGTGCTGGATATGTTTGCCGGCAGCGGCGCCCTGGCGATCGAGGCCCTCTCGCGTGGCGCGGTGCGTGCGACGCTGCTGGAGCGCGACGCCACGGCGCACCGGGTCATCCTCCGTAACCTCCAGGAATTGGGCATCGCGGACCGAGCGGATCTTCACCGGGTGGACGCTCGCACCTGGATGAAGCGGACCTCGCTCCGGCAGTATGAACTCATCTTCCTGGACCCGCCCTGGGACGGCCCGGAGGGCGGCGAAGTGCTCCGGTATCTGGCCGAAGAGGCGGAACTTTCGCCGGACGTTTGGATCAGCTGGGAGTATGCGGCCCGGAGCGGAGCCCCGACCAAGCTGGGCTCGCTGGAGGCCGCGGTGGAGCGCCGGTACGGCGATACCGGCCTGACGATCTACCGGAGGGTGGCCGGATGAAGAAACATACGCTGAGGACCGCGCTGTTCCCGGGCACGTTTGATCCGGTCACCAACGGGCACCTGGACCTGATGAAGCGCGCAGCCAGGCTGTTCGACCGACTGGTGATCGGCGTGGCCCCGCGCGAGGAAAAGGGCGTGCTCTTTCCGCTCGAAGAGCGGCTCGAGATGATCCGGTCGGTGACCCGGTCGATCCGGCACATCGAAGTGATGCCTTTTCGCGGCCTGCTGGTGAATTTTGCCGCCAAGCAAAAGGTGGATTCCGTGGTGCGCGGCCTTCGCGCAGTGTCGGATTTCGAATTTGAATTACAGATGGCCCTGATGAACCGCAAGCTGCGGCCGGGCCTGGAGACGCTCTTCCTGATGCCAAGCGAACGCTACACCTATCTCAACTCCACGGTGGTGAAAGAGATCGCGCGGCTAGGCGGGGATGTATCTGAGTTCGTGCCCGCGATGGTGGAAAAGCGGCTCAAAGCCCGGCTGAGAAAACGCCGTTGAGCGCCGACGCCCTCGCCG
The DNA here is from genome assembly GCA_025351485.1 of Candidatus Eiseniibacteriota bacterium. GTDB lineage: Bacteria > Eisenbacteria > RBG-16-71-46 > RBG-16-71-46 > JACRLI01 > JANXVU01. The sequence goes on from JANXVU010000056.1 coordinate 9,646, forward strand.
GACTGCGCAGCCGCGCCGCGCGTATCCAGGCGCGGATCGCGTTCCCGGAAGGGGAGGATCCGCGGGTGCTGGCGGCCGCCGACCGGCTGGCGCGCGAGAAGCTGGCACGGCCCGTCGTGCTCGGCCGCGAAGCCGTGGTGCGGGAAGTGGCGCGCCAGGGCGGGCTCGGCCTGCTGGGCGTGAAGGTGATGGACCCGGCGCGCGAGGTCACCGCCGCGCGCGTGGAGCGCTTTCAGATGGACATCGGGGAAGCGGACCCGGCGGTGGTCCGCGAGCGCATGGCGGGCACGGTTGGACTTGCGGCCTTCCTGGTGCGTTCCGGCGAGGCCGACGCAGGGGTGGGCGGCGCCGTCCACACCACCGCCGAGATCCTGCGGGCCGGAATCAAGATCGTGGGCCTTCGGCCCGGAGTGAAGACGGTCTCGAGTTTCTTCCTGATGGAGATCCCGGGAAGCCCGCCCCGGGTGCTCTTCTTCGCCGACTGCGGGGTCGTGCCGGAGCCCACCGCGAGCCAGCTGGCCGACATCGCCGTCACCACGGCGGATTCCTTCGAGCTGCTGACCGGCGATGTTCCCCGCACCGCCTTCCTCGCCTTTTCCACCCGCGGCAGCGCCGAACACCCTTCGCTGGGGCTGATCCGGGAGGCCCTTTCCCTGGCCCGGGAACGCGCGCCCGGGCGGGCCTTTGACGGTGAGCTCCAGGTGGACTCCGCACTGGTGCCGGAAGTGGCCGAACGCAAGTCTCCGGGCAGCGAGGTCGCGGGCCGGGCCAACGTGCTGATCTTTCCGGATCTGCACTCGGGAAATATCGGATACAAGCTGGTGGAGCGCCTGGCCGGCGCGCGGGCCCTGGGCCCCATCGTCCAGGGCCTGCAGCGGCCGTTCTGCGATCTTTCGCGCGGCGCCTCCACCGCCGACGTGTTCAACGTGGCGGTGATCGCCGCTGTTCTCTCGGAGCGCGCATGAAGAAACTCTCCTCCGTGGCCCTGGGGATACCCCCGTCTCCCACCATCGCCATCGACGATGCCGTGCGCTCCTTGAAGGCGCAGGGAGTGGACGTGCTTTCGCTGGGAGCGGGACAACCGGATTTCCAGACTCCCGAGGATGTGCAGCAGGCGGGCATCCGAGCCATTACAGGCGGCGACACCAAGTACACCTCCGTTGCCGGCACCACGGAGTTCCGGGAAGCGGTGGCGGAAAAGCTTGGGCGCGAGAACGGGCTGCACGTCGGTCCCGAACAGGTCATGGCGGCCGCCGGGGTGAAGCACGCGCTGTACCACGCGCTGCTGGCACTGGTGGAGCCAGGGTCCGAAGTGGTGATCCCGAGCCCGTGCTGGCCCAGTTACCGGGACATGGTCCGGCTGGCCGGCGGAACCCCGGTGGACGCGCCGCTGGACGACGCTTCCGGGTTCGCGCTGGATGCGGGCCGCATCGCGGCCGCGGTGACCCCGAAGACCCGGGTGGTCCTGGTCAACAGCCCGTGCAATCCGACCGGCGCGGTGGCCACCCGGGCGGAACTGGAAGCCATCGGGCGCCTGGCGGTGGAGCGAGACCTGTGGATCATCACCGACGAGATCTACGAAAAGCTGCTCTACGACGGCGCCGAGGCGGTCAGCCTGGCGTCCCTCGGGCCCGAGTTCGCGGAGCGGACCATCACCCTGAATGGTTTCAGCAAGGCCTTTGCCATGACCGGCTGGCGCATCGGATTCGCCGCCGGGCCCCGGCATGTGGTGGACGTAATGACCGCGCTGCAGAGCCAGACGTCGGGCAACTGCAGTTCCATCGCGCAGAAAGCTGCGGCGTTCGCATTGCGCGGCGCCGATCCCGGGCCGCTTCGCCACATGCAGGGGGCGTTTGCCGCCCGGCGCGAACTGGTGCTTCGCGCGATCGCGGGCTGGTCCGGGGCCCGCATTCACGCACCGAGGGGCGCTTTCTACGCCTTCGTGGACCTTTCTGAATACGCAGCGAGGCTTCCGGGGCCCTTCGATCCCAACGCCCTGGCGCGGCACCTGCTCGCCGAGGCGCGCGTGGCGGTCGTGCCCGGAGAGGCTTTCGGTGACGCCCGATACGCGAGGCTTTCATTCGCGACCTCCGAGGACATCCTGAACGAAGCGCTCGGGCGGATCGGTTCCGCCCTGGAAGCGCTGTTGTAAGAGAGGGGAAAAACCCAGACCATGCCGACCTACGAGTACGAATGCACCAAGTGCGGTCACCTGTTTGAAAGGTTCCAGCCCATCACCTCCAAGCCGGTTTCCACCTGTCCCAAGTGCAGGGGCAAGGTGAAGCGGCTGATCAGCGGCGGCAGCGGGCTGATCTTCCGGGGATCGGGCTTCTACATCACCGAGAACCGCAGCGCCAGCTACAAGGAAAAGGCCAGGAGCGAGGGCGGTGGGGCCGTGGGTGGCGGGAGTGGCGCAGGCGGCGGAACCGGCGGGAGTCCTGGGGGTAAGGGAACGAGTGGCGCCAGCGGGAGCGGCGGAACGGCTGGATCCGGCGGGAGCGGCGGAAAGGGCGGGCCCGAAGGGGGCGCCAGGAAGAAGGGTGGCAGTGGTGGCAAGGACTGATCGAAACAAGGGTACTCGCCTCTTCGTGGAGCCTGCATGCCTCAACGCGTGACGTTCATCCCGGGCGACGGGATGGGGCTGGAGTCCACGGCGGTGATCGATGGGATGCACGAACTCGCGGCCGGGGCGTAGCGCATGTTCATCGATCGCGTACAGATCCACGTCCGGGCGGGACGCGGAGGCGACGGGTGCATGAGTTTTCGCCGCGAGAAGTACGTGCCCAAGGGTGGTCCCGACGGTGGGGACGGCGGGCACGGCGGCAGCGTGATCCTGAAAGTGGATCCCCACATGCGCACGCTGCTGGATTTTCGTTTTCGCGTGATCTACGAGGGCGAGAACGGCAAGCATGGCATGGGCAAGAAGATGTATGGCAAGGCCGGCGCGGACCTGATCGTGCGGGTCCCCCCGGGCACCGTGGTGAGCAACGCGGCCGACGGCGCCGTGCTGGTCGACCTGGTGGAGCCAGGGTACGAGTTCGTGGTGGCCAAGGCCGGCGCGGGCGGCCGGGGCAACCACAATTTCGCGACCCCCACCAACCGCGCCCCGCGGCACGTCGAACCGGGCCGCGAAGGCGAGGAGTTCGACATCCGAATGGAGATGAAGCTGATCGCCGACGTGGGCCTGGTGGGTCCGCCGAACGCCGGCAAGTCCACGCTTCTCTCGCGGGTCTCGTCCGCCCACCCCAAGATCGCCGACTATCCATTCACCACGCTGGAGCCGCACCTGGGGCTGGTTCGGCTGGACGATGAGCGCAGCTACCTGATGGCCGACATCCCCGGCCTGATCGAAGGGGCGGCCGGCGGAAAGGGCCTGGGGCATGAGTTCCTGAGGCACGTCGAGCGCACCCGGGTACTGCTCCTGATGGTTTCGGCGGACACGGAAGACCCGCCCGCGGCCGCGAAGATGATTTTGAAGGAGCTGATGGACTATAATCCGGTCCTGATGGGCAAGCCGCGCATCCCGGTCCTGACCAAGGTGGACCTGCTGGCGCCCGACGCCGTCATCGAGCCGTGGGACGAGGGGGCTCCCCTCGCGATCTCGGCGCACACCGGGGCGGGCATGCCGGAACTTCAGAAGTGCATCTGGGCCCTCCTTGAACCGCAGCCCCCGGAGAGGTGATCCATGGATGAAAGAAGAAATCTGCCGATGAGGGACGCGGAAGGAAAGGGCCAGAGCGACGCGCGCCAAAAGCGCGCCGCCATCGATGCCCTGATCGCCGAGCGCGGAGCGGGAGCGATTCCGCTGGTCGTGGAGATGCTCGGCAACGATAGCTGGACGTTGCGTCAGGCCGCGTCCGAGGCGCTTGCCGGCATGGGGCCGCAGGTACTGGACTCGGTGCTGCCGCTGGCTCGTTCGGGCGTTTGGTTTTCCCGTGCCGGGGCGGCCCATGTCCTTGGAGCCGTGGGAGGCGCGGACGCCATCCATGTTCTCGTCTCCATGCTGGAAGACGAGAACCGGACGGTGAGGGAGGCCGGGATCGCGGGGCTCCGCCAGGTGTGCAAGCGGGGCGGGGCCGCGGCGGTGAGCCGGGTGTTGTTCAATTTTGCGCCGGCCGATCGCGAGCGGTATCTCGCGGTGATCCAGCCCAAGGATGCCCCCGTGGCCGAGCGCCTGAGGGTGTTCCTGGCCGACGGCCAGTTGATGAGCACGCGAGAGGACGACGAAGAACTGTGGGAGCAGGAGGGCAGCCACCCGCGCGGTAGCCACGGGCTGGTCTGGGAAGTGTTCACGGGAAAGACCAAGGAAAGCGGCACCTGATCCAGGGATGCTGAGGCGCGCCGGGCCGGGGCCCGGGCGGAACCGAACGGTGGTTCATGGGAGGTTGGGGTGGTGGACGAGGCGTGGATTCACCTGGGCGCGCGGCTATCCGGCCGCGCGCTCATCTTTTTGGTGGCGAAGGGCTGGGAGGGGGCGCTGCGGGAGCCGCGGCGCCCGGATGCGGAAGAGGGTCCCGGTCTCTCGGAGCGTGAGGCGACGCTCGTGGCGCGGGCGCTTCGAGCGGGGCGGAGCAAGCTTGCCGGGAATCCGCCCGGCATGTTGCTGGTGACGGCGGCCATGCCGGACTTTCCGCCGGGGTTCTTCCGGCTGGAACATCCGCCGTCCTGCTTCTGGGTGACGGGAAGCCTGGTGAAGACCCGGGCCCGGGTCGCGGTCGTGGGATCGCGCCGGGCGACACGCAACGGGAGGAGATTCGCCCGCGAACTCGCGCGCGACCTGGCCGCGAGCGGGATCGAGGTGTGGAGCGGGCTGGCGAGGGGCGTGGACTCCTCGGCCCACGAGGGGGCGCTGGAGGCAGGGCGCACCGTGGCGGTGCTGGGGTCCGGGTTGGACGTGGTCTATCCGGAGGAGAACCGGGATCTTGCAGCCAGGATCACGTCGGCCGGGGCGGTCCTCAGCGAATTTCCTCCGGGGGCTCCGCCGCTCCGGGATCACTTTCCGCGGCGCAACCGCCTGCTGGCGGCGGCGTGCGATGCCCTGGCGGTGATCGAGGCCGGGCCGCGCTCCGGCGCGCTCAGCACGGTGAACTGGGCGCTCTCGCTGGGGATGCCGGTGCTGGTGGCGCCGGGGGATCCGATCACCGAGAGCTGCCGGGGGTCCAATGGCCTGCTGCGGGCCGGAGCCGAGATGCTGCTGGGGGCGGGGGACGTCTTGAGGTCGCTGGGATGGGAGGAGGCGGCAGGGCGCGGGAGCTCAGGGGCGCGAGCTGGAGCGCGGCCGGGTCCGGCGGACCCCATTCTTGATCTGCTTGCCGTGGAGCCCCTGCAAGTGGACCAGATCGCCTCCCGCTGGGCCGGGCCGGGGCAGCTTGGAGCCGAGCTGGTCCGGCTTGAGCTGGAAGGCCGGATCGAGAGTCTTCCCGGGGGCTTCTACGCGCGGCGCGACTGACGCGGACTTCGCACGGGCGCCCGAGGCCCACCATTGAAGGTCAAGGTCCGGAAAGATGCGGTCGCGGTCGGACAGGATGCGAACCCTTTCCCGCTGCGCGGCCGTTACCGGGCGGCGACGGAGCAGCGCTTCGGCCAGGGTGGCCGCCGCGTGGAAGTCCTCGGCGTGACCCCGGAGCCGCGCCGCCGCGTACTCCGGAGCGCCGCCGGTACTGATCAGGAACTGCCAGTCGGAGGACTCCAGGAGCAGGAGTTGCCGCCCGGCGCACTTGGCCGCCTCGCGGGCATCGCGGGAGGAACAGTCCAGGGCTTCCCGCGCCAGGTCCGCCATGCGCTCCTCGGCCGGGTGGATCAGCTCCCAGCTCCAGTCCACCTCCGGATTGCGCCACAGCCGGTGCCGGCCGCCCTCGCCCCACGAGCCTTCCGGAAGGTCCACCACGCGTTCGGGGGAGCGGCTGGAAAGCGCGTGCGAAAATGTGGCCGGGGAAATGACCCGGCTCTTCGAAGCTTCCAGCAGGACCGCCTCCAGCCACTGCGGCCCCTCGAACCACCAGTGTCCCATCAGCTCGGCGTCGTAGGGCGCGCACACGCAGGCGCCGCCAGGCGAGTCCAGGACCACGCTCTCCAGCAACTCCACGAAGTGGCGGGCGTGGTCGCGGACCGCATCCAGGGCGGGGCCGCGCTGGTAGGGCAGCTTTTCGTCCAGGCCCGACGAGGAGCGCGTGACCCGCCAGTACCGCAGGCCGCCTTCCTCGTGGCGGCGATGGAATTCCAGGTAGCGGCCATCGCCGGGGTAGCCGTGCTCGCCGCTCCACACCTGCATCCCGGTGCGTTCGTCCCGGGTGAAGAAGGCCACTCGCGCGTCTTCGGCAGGCCGTTCCGTCGTTCCGGCCAGGTGGATGTCCCGGGTGTCGAACCCTTCGCGCGGCGGCAGGTGCTCTTCCAGGGGCATGCGGGCCAGGGCGGGCAGGGTCGAACGGTAGAAGCTGGACGGCCGGCCCCCGTGCAGCAAATGGGTGTCCACGACAAAGTAGTCCAGGCCCGCATCGCCCAGGAATTCCTCCACGCCCGCGCGGGGCCTGGGGATGCCGCCGCCGGGCGGGGCCCACTCGCCGCGCGGCCGGTACGCGCACTCGGGAGCCCAGATCCCGCGGGGAGCGCGTCCGAAGTGTCGGTGGTGCGCAGCCTGCGCCGCACTCACCTGCGCCCGCACCGAGCTCTCTTCTCCCAGCAGCGGAAGATAGCCGTGGGTCGCCCCGCAGGTGTAGATCTCGATCACCCCGCGCTGCTCCAGTTCCCGGAAGCCGGAGACGATGTTCCGGCCCAGGAGTTCGAAATCACGCTGGACCCGCGAGTAGTGCTCGTGCCACATGCGGGCGGCCCGGGCCATGTCCGGGGCGCCTTCGCGCTCGAGGCGCCGGCGGTTCTCGCGGGCGAACCGCTTCCGGGAGGCGCAGTATTCGATGAAGCGGCCCTGCCAGCGGGGGTCGGTGAGCTGCTCGCACAGGATGGGGCTGAAATCGATGGACAGGAGGTTTCGCATGCCCCGCTCGGAGAGTCCCTGGAGCATCCGGAGCAGCGGCAGGTAGGACTCCGCGGCAGCCTCATGGAGCCACTCTTCCCCGAAGGGCCACATTCCATGGCCGACCACGTAGGGAAGGTGCGCGTGCAAAGAGAAGAGAAGGCGCCCGCGGGCTGCCACCATCTAGAATCCGATCCCCTTGCCCTGGCTGGGATCGCCCGGCATGTGGATGCGGCCGAACTGCTCCTCGAACTTCTTGAGGTTGGCTTCCAGGGCGTTCGCCAGCAGCCGGGCGTGGTGCGGGGTCATCACCACCCTGGCGTACACTCGGCTCTTGGGAACTCCCGGCAGGACCCGGGCGAAGTCGATGATGAATTCGGAGGGGGAATGGCTGATCAGGGCCAGATTGGTGTAGATCCCCTCGGCCTCCTTTTCCCCGAGTTCGATGTTGATGGACTGGGGATTCTTGTCGGACGGGCCGAAATTCGCCGGGACCTCGTTACCCATGGGGGGAATCCTCCGGGGCCGGGCCCAGGCCGGGCCGGCCAGAATCAGGTCAAGTTCAAATGTCCTAAGCCGTTAATGATTGTAGACGATTCCCCGGCCTGCGGCGACCCGTGTTTCCGGGCTCCCGGCAACGACTTGAATCAGGCCGTCCCGCGCCCTATTTCCCGGTTTCCGGTCTCGGAGGAACGCCGAAGTCATGTCCGAGCAAGCTCCTGCAGGCCCCGCCCGTCCCGCCACGACCGGGACGCAGGCCGAACCCCGGCTCCCCGGTTCCGCGCATGCGGAACGGGAGTTGTCGGAGCTCCACCTGCTCTTCCGGGTGGTCAATCTGATGCACTCCTCCATGGACCCGGCCCATATCGCCAGGATCACGCTGACCGCCGTGACCGCCGGAACCGCCCTGGGAATGAACCGGGCCGCGGTGCTGCTGTGCGACCGCGAGGCCGGGACGCTTCGGGGCTACATGGCCGTCGGGCCCAACACCCGCGAGGAGGCCGCCGAGATCTGGGCGCGCCTCGGCCGGGATCCGCTTTCGCTGGAAGAACTGGTGAGCCGGGCCCTGGGTTCGGGTGGCGCGGCCGCGGACCTGGCCCTGTTCGAGCGGGTGGGCGCGCTGCGACTGCCGCTGGGCGCCCTGGGTGAGGGGCCGCTCGCCAGGGCGCTGGAAGGGGAGGGAGCGATCTTTGGAGACGAGGATGTGCTTCCCCACCTGGTCCGCACCATCTTCGACGGTCCCGCCGGCATGGTGCTGCCGCTGCGGTCGGTGGACGGCATGCTGGGGGTGATCGTGGCGGACACTTTCTCCGGCTCACGGGACCATCTTCAGTCCAGCCTGCCCCTGGCCCTGGATGTGGCGCAGCAGGCCGGGATCGCCATGGGCAATGCGCAGCAACTGAGCGAGGTGAGCGTTCGCGCCGCCGAACTCGCCACGCTCCACGAACTGGGCAAAAAGTTCCTGGGCAGCACCGATCTCGGGGACGACCTTCAACTCCTGGCCCGTTCCGCGTCGGAGGCCAGTTCGGCCCGCTCCAGCGCGATCTTCCTGGCCGGAGAGCCGGATCGTAAGCTGGCGGTGGAGGCCAGGTGGAACCTGGGCGATGCCCGGCCCTCGCCGGAACTCGATGCGGCCCTGCGAAACCTCGCCGAAGATTGTCTGCGGCGGCAGCGGCCGGTCCTGGTAAGGGACCCGCTGGCCGAAGGGGCTCCCGCGGGGCTGACGGAAGCGGGATCCGTAGTGTGTGTCCCGCTGGTCGCTTACGGCCGGGGCATCGGCGCCCTGGTGGTCTTCGACCGGATCGCGAGGACCAGCTTCGAAATCCCGGCCTTCGACCGTCAAGACCTGCAGTTTCTCTGCACGCTGGCCGACCAGGCCTCGATCGCGGTTGAAAACCTGCGGCTGCTGGGAAGTTTCCGCCGCTCGGAGCGGCGGCTGCGGGAGACCCAGGCGCTCCTGTTGCAGAACGAGAAATTGGCGGCGCTGGGGGAGATGAGCGCCAAGGTGGCCCACGAGATCCGAAACCCGCTGGCAGCCATAGGCGGGTTCGCCCGGCGCATTTCCCGGACCGTGGCCCAGACCGACCCCAATCACGAGTACGTCCACATCATCGTGCGCGAGGCCGAACGGCTGGAGCGGATCCTGTCCGAACAGCTCCAGTTCGCCCAACTGTCGCGCCCGAGGCTCGCGCTGGAGGACCTCAACCAGGTGATGGCCCAGACCATGCAACTCCTTGGCCCCTCGCTCCTGGAGCGCCGCGTTCGGCTGATCAAGCGCATGGGCCCGGACATCCCCCGGCTGCTGCTGGACGCCGACAAGATCAAACAGGTCCTGCTCAACATACTTCAGAACGCGCTACAGAACGTCTCCACGGGCGGACGGATCAAGGTCGAGACCCGGAACGTTTCGGGCAGCGTGCAGATCGATGTGGCCAACGATGGCCCGCGGATTCCCGGCGACGTGATGGAGCGGCTCTTTGTGCCGTTCTTCACGGCGCGCCAGAACGGGACGGGCCTGGGGCTGGCAGTAGCAGACCAGATCGTGCACGAGCATGGCGGAGAGATCCGGGTGCGCTGTGATGCCGACTGGGGCTGTGTCTTCACGGTGGTGTTGCCGGTCGAGAAAAACGAAGACCGGCGCGCCGGAATTCGCGAGCGGCGGAGCCGCATACGCGCCGATCGCCGCCGTCCGGCGGCGTAGAGGCTGGCACAAGGAGTGAATATGAGAGAGACCTTGCTGGTCGTGGACGATGACCCAAGCCTGAACGAGCTGTACCGGCTGGAGCTGGAAGACGAGGGCTACCGGGTCCTGACCGCCGTGAACGGCCAGGAAGCCCTGGATCGCCTGCGGGCCGAGCCCGCCGACCTGGTGGTGCTGGACATCCGGATGGAAGGGATGGACGGGCTGGAGACACTGGCCGAGATCTTCAAGGTCCGCCGGGAACTCCCGGTGGTGATCAACACCGCGTACTCCAACTTCAAGACCGATTTTGGGACCTGGAGCGCCGACGCCTACGTGGTGAAGTCGAGCGACCTGAGCGAGCTCAAGACCCGGGTGCGCGAGGTCCTCAGGCGCCGGAAGGCCCGGGCGGCCTAGCCGGGGGACCCCGGAAACCGGCCCGACGCCGATGGTTGACCCCCGCCGGGCGAACATGCTAGCCTACACGGGCTTGGCGACCCTAGCTCAGTTGGTAGAGCACCAGACTGAAAATCTGGGTGTCCCCAGTTCGATTCTGGGGGGTCGCACCATGTTTGTTGCGGGCGAGGCGAATTGCGCCGGAGTGCAGCGCTGGTCTTCCGGTTCGGCAGTGAAATCGGCTCCGTCGTTCCAATTGCCTAAACGCCTGTTCGGGGCTGGTGTAGCTCAGCTGGTAGAGCAGCTGATTCGTAATCAGCAGGTCAGCGGTTCGATTCCGCTCACCAGCTCCATCCGAATGAACACCCCCGGCCTGTCCGGCCTCGCCGCCGGACCGGCCTTTTCATTTCCACCCGGGAACCTCCCATGCCCCTGATCGTATCTGTAAGCGGGGCCCGGGGTGTGGTCGGCGACGGCCTCACGCCGGACCTGGTGGCCCGCCTGGCCGCCGCCCATGCCACCTTCTGCGGGGGCGGCCCGATCGCCATCGGCCGCGATTCACGCATTTCGGGCCCGCTGGTCCTGCAGGCCGCTGCATCGGGCGTGCGCGCGGTGGGCGCCGACGTGCTGGACCTGGGAATCGTTCCCACCCCCACCGTGCAGCTGGCGGTGGAGCAGATCCCGGCCCGGGGCGGCCTGGTGGTCAGCGCCAGCCACAATCCTCCGGAGTGGAACGCCCTGAAGTTCATCGGGCCGCAGGGAAGCTTCCTGTGCGCCGAGGACGCCCGCCAGATGCTGGAGTTGTTCGGGAAGGGCCTGCAGCGCTGGGCCCCCTATGACCGGTTGGGCGCCATGAAGGAGCAGCCAGGAGCCGCCGAGGCGCATCTAAGAAAGGTCCTGGGTCTTTCCGTGGTGGACGTTCCGGCCATTCGCCGCCGCCGTTTCAAGGTGGTGCTGGATTGCGCGCACGGCGCCGGCGCGGTGGTGACCGCCAGGCTCCTGGAGGCCCTGGGCTGCGAGACCACGGTGATGGACGGCGAGACGACCGGCATCTTTTCGCGCGGAGCCGAACCCGTCCCGGAGAACCTGGGCGGCCTGTGCGCCGAGGTCCTGCGGCTTGGGGCCGACGTGGGCTTCGCGCATGATCCGGACGCCGACCGCCTGGCCATGGTGAACGAAAAGGGCCAACCGGCCGGCGAAGAGTACACCCTGGCCCTCGGGGCCGACCACGTGCTGGGGATCCGCCAGGGGCCGGTCGTGACCAACCTTTCCACCAGCAACATCACCGCCGAGGTCGCCCGGGCGCACGGCGTGGAACTCTTCCGAACCCCGGTGGGCGAGGCCCACGTGGTGCAGGGGATGCGGGAGCACGGCGCGATCGTGGGTGGGGAAGGGAACGGAGGGCTGATCCTGCCCGAGTGCCATATGGGCCGGGACGGCTCGGCCGCCGTGGCGGTGATCCTCTCCGGCCTGGCCGCCCGCGGATGGACGATTTCGGAGTGGGCCGGAAAGGTCCCGGCGTACTCCATGATCAAGGCCCGGGAACAAGGTTCTGTCCCGGTGGACCGGGTCCGCTCGGCCATGCGGGCGGCTTTCCCGGACGGTCGTTTCGACGAGCGCGATGGAATCCGGGTGGACTACGATGACGCCTGGGTGCAGCTTCGCGCCTCGGGTACCGAACCCATCAGCCGTATCATGTCCGAAGCCCGCTTCGAGAGCCGGGCCCGGGAACTGTGCACTCGCGCGCAGGCCGCGTGGCGCACCGCAGCGGAGGTCTAGAGTATGTGCGGAATTGTCGGCTACATCGGTGACCGGGACGGCGTCCAGTTGCTCATCGACGGGATCAAGCGTCTGGAGTACCGCGGTTACGATTCCTCGGGAATTGCCATGGTCAACGGCAACGGGATCGAGATCGAAAAGGCCGCCGGAAAGATCAAGAACCTCGAGGAGCGCCTGCGGGGCCACATGCTCAAGGGCAGCCTGGGCATCGCCCACACCCGCTGGGCCACCCACGGGGTGCCGAACGACACCAACGCGCATCCGCACACCGACCAGAGCGGCCGCATCGCCCTGGCCCACAACGGCATCATCGAAAACTACCGCGTGCTCAAGCAGAAGCTGGAGAGCGAGGGGCATGTCTTCCAGACCCAGACCGACACCGAGGTGCTGGCCCACCTGATCGGAAAGTTCTACAACGGCAAGCTGGAAGAGGCCGTCACCTACGCGCTGAACCTGGTGGAAGGCACGTACGGGATCGCGGTGGTCTGTGCCGACGAGCCGGACAAGCTGGTTGGCGCCCGCATGGGCAGCCCGCTCGTGGTCGGCGTGAACGACGGCGAGAA
>JANXVU010000072.1 GCA_025351485.1 Candidatus Eiseniibacteriota bacterium
CTGGAAGGGCGCCCCGTGAACCCGGATGCCGACGCCTACTACGACCTGCCGGGCCGCTCGGCGGAGTCCGACACGTTGTACGAGCACTGCAAGCGCGCCCTCGCGCTGGGCCTGCGCTTTGGCGCCCACGGATTGCCGCTCATGGGATCGGGAGACTGGAACGACGGCATGAACCTGGTCGGCGCCAAGGGCCGGGGCGAAAGCGTGTGGCTGGGGTTCTTCCTGCACGATGTGTTGAAGCGGTTCAGCGAGGTCGCCCGCATTCGGGAAGACGAGGAGTTCGCGCGGGAGTGCCTGGAGGAGGCCTCGCGGCTCGGCGCACGCATCGAAGACTCCTCGTGGGACGGCCGGTGGTACCGGCGCGCCTACATGGACGACGGCACGCCGCTCGGCTCCAAGGAAAGCCCGGAGTGCCGGATCGACTCGATCGCGCAGAGCTGGGCGGTCCTGTCGGGAGCGGGCGATCCGGACCGCGCCCGCATGGCGATGCGCTCCCTGGACGAGGAATTGGTGTGCCCCGACATCGGGATCGTGAAGCTCCTGGACCCACCCTTCGGGGCCTCGGACCTGGACCCGGGCTACATCCGCGGCTATCCCCCCGGCGTGCGGGAAAACGGCGGGCAGTACACCCACGCGGCGATCTGGGCGGTCATGGCCTTCGCGGCCCTGGGCGAGCGGGAGCGAGCCTGGGAGCTGGCACGCATGATCAATCCCGTCCACCACGGCGGCTCCGCGGCGGCCATCGCGGTCTACAAGGTGGAACCCTATGTGGTCGCGGCGGACGTCTACTCGCTCCCGCTCCATGCGGGACTCGGCGGCTGGACTTGGTACACCGGCTCCGCCGGATGGATGTACCGGCTGTGGATGGAATCCCTGCTGGGCCTGCGCCTGGAGGGGGAACGTTTGCGGGTGGAGCCCTGCCTGCCACGGGATTGGAAGAGCGTGAAAGCGCACTACCGCTTCCGGGAGACGGTCTATCACATCCACCTAACCCTGGATGCGACGGTGCCCGCCGGCACGACCGTCAGTGTGGACGGCGTTCAGCAACCGGGCGGGGCCATCCTTCTGGTGGATGACCGCAAGGACAAACAGGTCGAGATCCGAGTGGGATCCGGCGATTAGTGGAATGCAGCAAGCATCCGGTGGAAGTTTCCAAGGGCGTTCGGATCCTGGATCCGCGCCCATCCCTCAAACCAAGGAGATCCCCATAAAAAAGTTTCTGTTCGTCGGAATGCTGGCGCTGGTCCTGGCCGGTTGCAGCAGCAACTCGAGCATCCGCATCGTCAACAACCTTTCCGGCAAGATCAATGTTTCGCTCCAGCCGGCCGCCGGTTCCACGCTCAACGTGAAGGATGTGAGTGCCGGCGCCACCACCACTTATTACGACGTGCCCGAGGGCAACGTGCGAATTCACATTTCCACGAGCGGCACCAATCCCGCGGATGTGGACCTCGCGGCCCTGAAGGGCAAGAAGTTCACGGCCACGGTAAACCCCGGGCCCCCTCCGGTCACCACGGTCCAGCAGGATTGAGGGCTGGCGCGGCAACTACACCGCCGTCCCCCCGAACACTCCCGGGTACCGCGAAAGGAACGCGATGGCATGCCGCAGCTCGCGCAGATCCACGCACTCGCCTATCTTGTGCGTGTTCTGCTCGATCCCGGGTCCCAGTCCGAACATGGCCGGATGCTTCACCGCGCCTGAGACCACCCAGTCCTTGCGCTCCACCCCGGCGATGCCGGACTCCGCCAGCGGCACCGGAAATCCGACCCCGTCGGTGGAGAAGATCCACCGGCTCACGCGCGGTTCGGGCCGGAGCAGTCCGGGGGACGTTTGCAGCTGTGGGCTGAGGGCGCGCCGGTACGACTCGACTGCCGCGCGTATCGCCGGATGCTCTTCGGGAGTCACCCACCCGGGGTAAATCTGCGGATTCCCGGGCCGGTAACCGGTCCAGGTGGGGTCATCGTAGAGCGGAACGGAAATGGTCACCCCCAGACCCGCGGCGCGGGCCGCGCGAACCGCGTCCAGGGCGTCCAGGTCGGCCACCGCGCGCTCGGGCGTCTCGCCCACCGTGAGCCGGCGGTCGAAGCGCACCGTGAAGCGTTCCGGCACGGCGCAGTCGCTGGGGGTGTCCAGGCTGGACTGCGAAGCGGTGCGGGTGCCTCGCCCCAGGAACAGGTGGTCCAGGAATCCGTCGCCATCCTTGTGCCGGCGGGCCGCCTCGGCCAGGATCGCCCCACCCCATTCGAGCGGATTCAAACCCTCCGCGGGCATGGAGCCGTGGCACGAGCGCCCGGTCACGACCATCTCGATCTGCATGCGCCCACGCTGGCCCCGATAGATCCCCAGCGCGCCGTCGCTCGAGTCCCCGGTGCCCTCGGTCAGGATCACCACATCGGGCACCCGGCTCGCGGGAGCGGCCTGGCGCAGCATCTTCATCAGATAGAGCGGTCCGCCGCCGTCGTTGTCTTCTTCCGCCACGGTGGCGTGGGCCCGCACGATGGTCCCTCGAAGCGCGCCCTCGCCGGCCAGTTCCAGCAGGATCCGGGTGGCAAAGATCTGCGCCACCACCCCTCCCAGCTGGTCGGCCGAACCCCGGCCAAAGAGCAGGTGGCCCCATTCATCGTCGGCGGGCATCCAGCCCAGCTCCGAGCGCAGGTACTTGCGGTCCACCTTGCCGGCATCGGTCAGGCCCAGGTAGGGATCGATCCCTCCGCCGATCTTGCTGTGCCAGCTCTCGCGCAGCGCGCGCACCGTGTCCACGTGCCCGTCGAAGTAGATGACCTTCTTTTCCTCGCGCGGGATGCCGTCGTCGGGGTCCTCCACCTGCCACACCAGGTTGCCGAACTCATCGAAGCCCACGTCGTCGGGCGAGCGCACCGCGCGCGAGGCCACCACCGCCCGGCGCAGGTACTCCAGCCGCGGGCCCTCGTGGTTGCTGAGCCCGCACCGCGGGTCGCCGCCCTTGTCGGTGGGCAGGTCCACGTGGTCGGCCGGAATGCGCACCGCCTCCCGGAGCACGGCGGCCGCGGCCGGCAGGTCGCGCGAGGCCAGTTCCGCGATCCTCGAATCCAACCCCTGCTTTGACGACGGGCTCATGACCGCACCTCCCCCAGGCGCTCCCCGAGCCGCCTCACCTTGGCCACCGCCAGCAGGGCCATGATCACGTAGAGTTTCTTGTTGGCCTCGCGGGCCACGTCCACGCGGGCCGCGTGCATCACCCCGGGCGTCACTTCGGAGCCGATGTCCGCCGGCAGGCAGTGCATGTACAGCGCCCGGCCCGCGGCGGTCAGGGCCATGCGCCGCTCGTCGCAGATCCAGTCGCGATGCCGGGCGTTCTCGGCCAGCGCTTCCGCCTCGATGGCCTTCATCCGCTCGCGGTCCCGCGCCCGGTTGGCCTCCACGCGCTCCAGCATGTGGCCCAGCGGCCCCCAGCTCTTGGGATAGACCGCGTCGGCGCCTTCAAAAGCCTCGTCCATGGAATCGACCAAGCGGAAGGATCCCCCGGACTCCCCGGCATGCCGGAGGGCCGCATCCATGCGGTCGGGCGTCAGCGGATAGGCCTCGGGGTGGGCCAGGGTCACGTGGGCCCCAAAGCGCGTGAGCAGCGATATGAGTCCCTGCGGGACGGAGAGCGGCTTGGCGTAGCTCGGGGAATAGGCCCAGGTGACGGCGATCTTCTTGCCTTCGAGGGAGTCTCCAAAACGCTCCCGCAGCCACATGAGGTCCGCCAGGGTCTGCGTGGGATGGTCCGCGTCGCACTGGAGGTTCACCACCGGCACCTTGCGCGGATCGCCGGTGGCGGCAAGATAGTCCCCGATGCCCTGGCTCACGTCGCGCATGAAGCTCTGGCCCTCACCCAGAATCAGGTCATGCCGCAGCCCAAGCGCGTGGGCGTTCATGCCCAGCATGGCGCCCGTTTCGGAGGCGGTCTCGCCGTGCTCCACCTGGGTGGTGCTGCCGTCCACGATCACCGGGCGCATGCCCAAGCGCGCGGCCGCCCCGGCCCACGCCGACTTGGTGCGGGTGGAGTTGTCGAAGAACAGCGCATAGGCCAGCTCGTCCGGGAGCAGCGCGGTGCTGCGGCCGACGCGGTCGGCGGCCTCCAGGCGGGAAGCCACCGCCAGGAGCGTGTCCAGCTCGGCGCGGTTCCAGTCGTCGGTCAGGAGCAGGCTTCGGCCGAAGAGCCCCTCCAGCGCGGCGGGGTCCAGCTCGGGCAGCCGTGAATGCGTGGCGGTCATGGTTTCTCCTTGAGAATGCGCGTGCCGGCCCGGCCTTCGATGGCCTCCAGCAACGCGTCGGGATGACAGATGATGACTTCTTCTCCTCCGCGGTCCAGGAAATGGATCGCGGCTTCGATCTTGGGACCCATGCTGCCCGGCGGGAACTGCCCGGCGGCGGCCATCTCGCGCAGCTCCGGCACGCCGGCTTCCCGGAGCAGCACCGGGCTCTCGGTGAGATAGTCGCGGAACACGCCCTCCACGCCGGTGGTGATGATCAGGCGGGCCGAGCCCAGCCCGATTCCAAGCAGCGCGCTGGCGCGGTCCTTGTCGATCACGGCCTCGTAGCCGCGGATGTTGCCGCCCTGGTCGCGCGAAACCGGGATCCCGCCGCCGCCGCAGGCGATCACCGTGACTCCCTGCTCCAGCAGCCTTCGGATGATGGACAACTGCACGATCGCGACCGGCGCGGGAGAGGCCACCACGCGCCGGTAGCCCCGGTGGGCGTCCTCCACCATGTCCCAGCCGCGCTCGCGGGCCAGCACCAGCGATTCCTCCAGGGTGTAGAAGCGGCCGACGGGCTTGGTGGGCTCGGTGAAGGCGCGGTCGTCCGCGTCCACCTCCACCTCCGTCACCAGCGCCACCACCTCGCGATCCAGGCGCCGCCGGCGCAGTTCCTCACGCAGCTCGCGCTGGATCATGTAGCCCAGGGCGCCCTGGGAATCCGCCACCAGCGAATCCAGCGGAACCTCGTGCAGCTGCCCCTTGGCCAGCTCCGAGCGCAGCTGCATGAAGCCCACCTGCGGCCCGTTGCCGTGCGTGAGCACCACGTGATGTCCGCGCTCGATCATTTCCGCCACCGGCTCCACCGCCCGGGCGGTCACCGCGAACTGGTTGGGAACGGTGGGCGGCAGCGTGGTGTCGAGCAGGGAGTTTCCTCCCATCGCGATCACGCAGGGCCTGGGGTCGGGGATTGGAGCGGTCATGCGGAGCACCTCCAGCGGCGTGCGGTTGAACAGGGACCGGAGCCGGGTGTAAGATCGTTTCGCTTCACACGAATCGTGTGCGAGGGGCGCGCCGGCCTGATCCTGCGCGAGGGTGGAGGGATTCTCCCGTGGCTTATCCCGATTTCCAGACGAACATCGAAGATCCGGCCGTCTACCGGCACGCCGTGGAGCGCTTCCGGCAGGCCGGCATCGTGCTTCCCACGTTCTCCCAGCTCGCCGAGCCTGCCACGATTCCCGGACAAATCCGCGAAGCGCTGAAGGGCGTGA
The DNA here is from genome assembly GCA_025351485.1 of Candidatus Eiseniibacteriota bacterium. Lineage (GTDB taxonomy): Bacteria > Eisenbacteria > RBG-16-71-46 > RBG-16-71-46 > JACRLI01 > JANXVU01. The sequence goes on from JANXVU010000072.1 coordinate 5,493, forward strand.
ATCCCGATGCGCCCGACCCGCGAAACCTGTTCCGGGTGCACTGGCACAACCGCGCGGGCCACCCCGACGCTTTCACCGAGTCCCCCGAGTACATGGCGCTGCCGTCCGCGCTGACCGGCGTGGACGCGCAGATCCTGGTGGCCCTGGGCGACCGCTTTCCGATGATCCGGGCCCACAAGGTGCTGGCCGCCTACGCCTGCCTGGCGCCGCGCCTGGTCACCGGGCGTTTCGATCCCACCCGGCATTTCGCGGTGTGGCCGTCCACCGGCAACTACTGCCGGGGAGGCGTGGCCATCTCGCGCATCATGGGCTGCCGCGGAGTGGCCGTTCTTCCGCAGGGAATGAGCCGCGAGCGCTTCCAGTGGCTGGAGCAGTGGGTGGAAAGCCCCGACGACATCGTCCGCACCCCCGGCTCCGAGAGCAACGTCCGGGAAATCTACGAGAAGTGCGCCGAACTGGAGCGGCTGGACACCCACGTGATCCTCAACCAGTTCGCGGAGTTCGGCAACTATCTCGGCCACTACAGTTGCACCGGTCCGGCGCTGGAGCGGATCTTCCAGGCCGAGCGCGCCGGCTCGCCGAGCTTGAAGCTGCGCGCGTTCGTCTCGGCCACCGGATCGGCGGGCACGCTGGCCGCCGGGGACTATCTTAAAGAGAGATGCGGCTCCCGGATCGTGGCGGCGGAGGCCCTGGAATGCCCGACGCTCCTGCGCAACGGTTACGGCGAGCACAACATCCAGGGCATCGGCGACAAGCACGTGCCGCTGATCCACAACGTGATGAACACCGATTTCGTGGCCGCCATCTCGGACCGGAGCACCGACGCGCTGGGCGTGCTGTTTTCCTCTCCCGAGGGCCATGACTACCTCCGCCGCCGGGGTGTGCCGGGCCCGGCGCTGGACGGCCTGTGCTCGCTGGGGCTTTCCAGCATCTGCAACATCCTGGCCGCGATCAAGACGGCAAAGTACCTGGGCCTTGGAGCGGACGACGCCATCCTCACGGTGGCCACCGACGGTGCGGGCATGTACGGCAGCGAACGCGAGCGCACGCTGTCCACGCGCTTCCCGAAGGGCCTGGGCGGCACCGTAGCCGGGGAGATCTTCGGGCAGCACATGCTGGGCGTGGACACCGCCGACCTGCTGGAACTTTCCCACGAAGACCGTACCCGGATCTTCAACCTCGGATACTTCACCTGGGTGGAGCAGCAACACCTGCCGCTGGAAGAGTTCGAGGCCCGGCGCTCGCCCGCATTCTGGACCGGCCTGCGCGGCCTGCTCCCCGCCTGGGACCGCCACATCGAGGAATTCAACCGATGCGTCGCCACGGGGTAGACGCGCCGGCCCATCCCGCGCCCGTGACCATCGCCTGCCAGGGCTGTGGCGTGGCCGTGGAGCCCTGCGAACCTTACCCTTTCCGCTGTCCCGCCTGGTCCGAGGGCGGCGACCTGGATCACGTCCTCGCACCCCGCCTGGATCATCTGCAGCGGACATTCCCACCCGGCACGCCCGACAATCCCTTCGTGCACTACCGCACGCTGCTCTCGTCCTGGCACCGCGCCACGGCCGGCGGGATCGGGGATGCCGGGTACGTGGAATGGGTGGAGCGCCTGGACCGCGCGGTGATGGATGTGTGCGGCGCCGGCTTCCACGCCACCCCGTTCGCCCGGAATGGCCCGCTCAGCGAGGCGCTGGGCTTTGCCGCATCCGGCGGCGTGTGGGTGAAGGATGAGACCGGCAACGTCTCGGGCTCGCACAAGGCCCGCCACCTGATGGGCATCGAACTGCATTTGAAAGTTTCCGAGCGGCTGGGCCTGGCGCCTCGCGAGCGGCAACCCGGACTGGCCATCGCCAGTTGCGGCAACGCCGCGCTGGCCGCCGCGGTGATCGCCCGCGCCGCGGGGCGGCATCTGGTGGCTTATGTGCCACCGGACGCCGAGCCCGCCGTGCTGGCCGAACTGGAACGGCTGGGCTGCAAAGCCCACGTGACCGCGCGAGTGCCGGGAACACCGGGAGATCCCTGCTACTCCGCGTTCCAGTCCGCCGTCCACGCCGGAAGCCTGCCCTTCTGCTGCCAGGGCAACGCCAACGGAATGACCATCGAGGGTGGAGAAACGCTGGCCTGGGAAGTGGTCTCGGAGCTCGCCCACGGAGGCCCGCCCATGGACCGCTGGGTGGTGCAGGTGGGAGGAGGCGCGCTGGCCAGCAGCTGCATGCAGGCGCTCGGGCTCGCCCGCGAGCTGGGAGCGATCGAGCAACTGCCGCGCATGCACACCGTGCAGACCCGGGGCGCCTGGCCCCTGCGGCGCGCCTGGGAGCGGCTCGCCGAGCGGGTGCTGGGCCCGGGCCCGGAACCGGAGTTTCCCGGGGCCGATTTCGAGCAGGATGCCCGCACCGCCGAGCGCCTCGCGGCCCCGGGCGGGCGAGGTGCGCTGGATGCGGCCCTGCGTCACGCGGCCACCCACCGCTCGAACTTCATGCGCCCGTGGGAGACCGAGCCGCACAGCTTTGCCCACGGCATATTGGACGACGAGACCTACGACTGGCTGCAGGTGTGCCAGGGCATGTGCCGGAGCGGCGGCTGGCCGCTGGTGGTTTCGGAGGACGCGCTTCACCGGGCCCACGAGCTGGCCCACTCCGTCACGCCGATCCGGGTGTGCCCCACCGGCTCCGCCGGCCTGGCGGGTCTTCAAGAACTGCGGCGCGCCGGAATCGTCGGCGCGCAGGAAAACGTGGCGGTGCTCTTCACCGGAGTGTCGCGCTAGGCCCCGGGAGGGAATCATCGCCGGCCCGCCCCTTCGGGCAGGCACCCCGCGGAAACCGCGTTCACCCGCGCCATCAAGCCGTCGCGCAGCAGCCGCAGCGCGTGGTAGGGCGAGAGCGGCAGCCGGTGGCCCTCGCCTTCGCGCAGCGCGCGGATGGAGCGCACCTGGTGCGCCTCGTCCAGCCGCACTTCGATGCACCCGTCGCTGAAGACTTCTTCCCCGCCCTCCCGGCGCAGCTCGTAGCGCACGCCGGAGAGGCGCGCGGTGATCTTCGCTCCCCCGTCTTCCACCAGGATCGCGTCGCGCGAGCCCTGGGCTTCGAACGATTCCGTCGTGAGGCAGAACCGTGGCTTCACGTGCTGGGGCCCGCCCGACTCGGGGCAGAAGGTGTCGCAGTTGCCGCACTCGTTGCACAAGTCGGCGAAGATGCCCCACTGCCTTTCCCGGCGCACCTCGAATCGTCCGGGCAGGCGGCGCACCTCGCCGCCCTCCAGCGCCAGCACCGGCGCATCCACTTCGCCGGGGGGCGTGGCCAGGGCCAGCACCGCGTCGTTGGGGCACACCAGCAGGCACCGGTTGCACGACTGGCAGTCCAGGAGTTCCAGGCGCTCGGGGCCGCGGACCGGCGGCTCCGGCTGCGTGGAAAAACCGTAGCGGGAATCCGAGGACAGCCCGGCGGCATAGGCCGACAGGTTTGCGCGCGCGGCCTCCGCGGGGGGAGTGCGTGACGCCTCCCCCGCCGAGCCAGCTTCCGGCCCACCCCCCGCGCGGGCGCGCACGAATCCTTCCAGGTCGCTCGCTCCCACACTTCGCATGGCCGCTTCCAGGTTCTTCAAATACACCGGCAACCTGCGGTAGCCGTTGGGCCGCAAGAGGTCGGTGCACACCGTCACCGGCTCGAAACCGCAGGCCACGGCGTCGGAAACATTCTCGGCGTCCACTCCGCCGCTGAGCGAGAGCGGCACGCGGCCCCCGGTGGCCCGGGCCAGGCGGTCCGCCAGCGTCACCGCCAGCACGTGCAGCGGCCGACCCGAGAGATACATCACATCCCCGGGCAGGATCCCTCGGTGGTTGCGCACGACGAGCGTGTTGGTGAGCTTGGCTCCAAGAGATAGTCCCATCCGGGCGGCCAGCGGGCCCAGGCGCTCGAAAAGTCCCAGCGCGTGGTCCCATTTCAGATCGGTCTCGAAGGCCCTGGGGTCCAACTGGATTTCCCGATAGCCCAGGCGGCTGCGGAGCAGATGCTCGACCGTTTCAAACCCCAGCAGCGTGGGGTTCAGCTTTACCACCACGTTCAAGTGGTGGCGGCGGAACAGATGCTCCACGATGCTTTCGATCTCTTCCGCCGGGCACCCGTGGAACGTGGACAGGGTGACGCTGGAAGCGATCCGGGCGGGCACCTCCACGTCGGCCCGGGCCCGCAGCGCCGGGGGCAACGTCTCCCGCAACCGCTCCAGCAATCGTCCGGCATCGCTCATGGTATCCAGAAAGCGCGCCACGGGCTCGGAGCGGATCCCGGCCAGGTCGTAGCCGAGAGAAGCTTCGAACACCGCTGCGGGGCCGGGCTCGGGCGGGCCCACCACGCCCAGGCTGCGCAGGATGTGGATCAGGTACCAGCCCGAGGCATACTGCTCGGCGGACTCTTCGATGCGAAGCTCCTGCGACCATTCCACGTTGAAGCCCAGGCCGGGGGCGTCGATGCATGGGCGCGGGATTTCCAGGCGGTCGCGGACCTGCACCGTCTTGAGCTCCAAAACGCGGGCGCCCGCGAGCCAGCCGATGACGAGATTCTGCGCCATCTGGGTGTGGGGCCCGGCGGCCGGGCCCAGCGGATTTTCCGCGCGGCCGCCCGGGAGCTCTACCGACATATCCAGGTCTTCGGGGCGGCGCCAGAAGGAGCGGCGGGGCAGGTCGAAGATGGTGCCGTGCTTCTCGAACTCGGCCAGGGCCCGGGCCAGAAGGGCCTCGAAGGATTGCGGGGTCAGGGCGTCCATCACATCGCTTCCATTCGCTGCCACAGGCGGGCGGCCGCTTCGCGGGCTTGCGCTTCGATCCCGGCCAGGTCGCCGCTGACGAGCCGGCCGTCCTCCACAACCGTGCGCCCGGCCACGACCACGTTCAGCACGCGCCGTCCCCCGTCCGGCAGCCCCTCCACTTCGATCTGATCGGGGGCGGCGCCAAAGTCCGGGCCGAACAGCGCCGCCGCCAGGTCGCGGCCGGCCTCCAGGCGGCGGCCCAATCGAAGATCGGCGGCCTCGGTGAGTTCGGGCTCGCCGGAATCCGGCAGGTGCGGCTCTCCCCGGGCCGCCAGCATCCGCAGCGCCTCGAGCTCGGCCTGCATGTCGGATTCGAACCCGTCTGTTCCCAGGGCCACGCGCTCGGCGGCGTCCAGGGAGCGCGCGTAGCCCACCGCGTTGGCGTGGTTGGAGCGCGGATTCTGCACCCACCAGCAGCCGCGCCGCCCGGCGCCTCGCACCTGCTCCGGATCCTGGTGCACGCCGTGCGCCAGCACCGATCCCGGGGGAAGCGCCCCGAGTTCCAGCAGCCGCTCCATGGGCCCCGCGTAGCCGCGCTCGCGGGCGTCCTGCACGTCGCAGTCGTCCTCGGCCACGTGCACGTGCAGCGGGACTCCCAGCCTCGAGCACAGCTCCCCGGCCTCCGCGACGGTCTCGTCCGAGACGGTGAACGAGGCATGCAGCCCCACCAGCGCCCGCACCAGTGGCCGCTTGTTGCTCCGCGAAAAGCGCTCGCACTCCGCGAGCCCACGCCGGGCCTCGTCCGCTCCGCCGTTGCGCTCGGTGACGCCGTAGCACAGCGCCACGCGCATGCCGAGCTCCTGGCAGGCGTCGGCGATCACGTCCAGGGATCCTTCGATGAACTGCGGCGATTCGTGGTGGTCCACCAGCGTGGTGGTGCCGTGGAGCAGCGCATGGGCCGCGTAATAGCGGGCGGAGGCCCGCAGGGAGGCCTCGTCCAGGGCCCGGTCCAGCTTCCACCACACGAGGCCCAGGATGTCGCGGAAATCCGACGGCACGCGCGGCGGCGCGGGCATGCCCAGGGGCGCGAGCCCGCTGTAGATGTGGGTGTGCGCGTTCACCTCTCCCGGCCGCGTGCGCTCGCCCATCCCACCCCTCATCGCCATTCCTCCTTCGGGATGCTGGAGTGGATCCTGCCCGCGGACATGGCGCGCGCTGCCGGCGAGTCCTTCATGGGCAGGGTCATCCGGCGAATGCCGTCAAAGGCTTCCAGCGCGCCGGCCACCGCGGCCGCGG
>JANXVU010000086.1 GCA_025351485.1 Candidatus Eiseniibacteriota bacterium
CACTTGAATGTCCCCTGGCGTCCATTCCGGTCCGTTGACGGCCAAAATGGAGGGGCGTCCCGGAATCGCGGAACGCCCCATCCAGACGTGGTTTTCGTTGAGCCAGCGTGGCTTATGTGTGGTGCCCCCGGCAGGAGTCGAACCTGCGACACACGGTTTAGGAAACCGCTGCTCTATCCATGTCTGAGCTACGGGGGCAATCAGGGAGTTGCTGCTGGCTGGATCCTCAGTCTAGCGCATTCCGGGGGCGGAGTGGACCTCAGAAATCCCCCATGCCCGCGCGCTCTTACTCGTACCGCAACGCCTCCACCGGCGCCAGGCGCGAAGCCCGGATGGCCGGAAGCATCCCGAAGCCGATGCCCACGGCGGAGCAGAACAGCAGCCCGATCACGGCCCACTCCAGGGGCACCCGGGCCGCGAAGTGGGTGAAGATGGTGACCACGTTGCCCATCAGGAAACCCACGATCACCCCGATCAGTCCGCCGATGTTGCACAGGACCACCGCCTCTACCAGGAACTGCATCAGGATGTTCCTGGGCCGCGCTCCCAGGGCCTTGCGGATGCCGATCTCCCGCGTCCGCTCGGTGACGGCCACCAGCATGATGTTCATGATCCCGATACCCGCCACCACGAGCGCGATGATGCCGATCAGGAACGCCGCGATCTTCACGCCCATGCTGGTCTGGTTGAACTGGGTGATCAGGCTCTCGCTATTGAAGAAGTCGAAGTTGTCCTCCTGGCCGGGTTTCACGCCGCGGTCCCGCCGCAGCACCTGGCGGGTCTCCTCGATGGCATCCCGAATGAGTTCGGGGGTCTTGGAGTGCACCGTGATGTTCACCGAACGCGGGAAACCGTCCCGGCCCACCATGCCGTAGGTGTTCACGAACGTCGTGACCGGGATCAGCACGTAGGCGTCGAAACCGCCGCCGAATGCCGACTTCTTTTCGTCGAACACGCCGATCACCCGGTACTTGCGGCCGTCCACCCGGATTTCCCGGCCCACGGGATCGCCCGTGGAGAAGAGCTTTTTCGCGATTCCCGGGCCGATCACCGCCACGTTGCTGGCCGAACGAAGGTCCATCTCCGACAGGTTGCGCCCCTGGCCCACGTAGTGGGTGTTGTTCTGAGGATACTCCGGCGTGCCGCCGCAGATGCTCAGGCTCGGGTTGGTCTTGATGCCGTGGTATTCGGCGGTGAATCCAAAATCCCAGATTTCTGAGCCCACGATATCCACGGATGCCACGTGGTCCTTGATCGCCCTGGCGTTGGCAAGCGTGAGCGGCGGGCGGCGCATGGCCTTGCGGCGCTGCTCCTGCGAGGCGAATCCCCCGGCGGGCCACTTCTGCACCTGGAAGGTCTGTGCACCCAGCACGCTCATCTCCTCTTCCAGCGTGCCCTGCACCACCGAGATCCCGGTCATCACGGCTATGATCGACGCCACGCCGGCCACGATTCCGACCAGGGTCAGGATCGAGCGCAGCTTGTTGGCTTTGATGGCCCCCAGCGACATCAAGACGGTGTCAAGCGCTTGCATGAGGATCTCCCAAGAATCGCCCGCTACTCATGGCGAAGCGCCTCGATCGGATCCAGCCGGGCCCCCCGCCAGGCGGGCACCATCCCGGCCAACACGCCCACCGCGATCGAGACCAGCACGGCCACCAACAGGATGGGCAGGCTCACGCTCGCGGGCATGACCGAGGCGTTGATCACCGCGGTGAGCGCCGTCGCCAGCACGATGCCGATGATCCCGCCCACCAGCCCAATGGCGGACGATTCGAACAGGAACTGCATCAGGATGCTCCGCTGCCGCGCGCCGATGGCCTTGAGGATCCCGATCTCCTTGGTGCGCTCAGTGACCGAGACGAACATGATGTTCATGACCCCGATGGCGCCGACGAAGAGCGAGATGCTGGTGACCAGCAGCCCCACCAGGAACACCACGCCCATCACCCTGTTGAACGTGGTCACCAGCGTGTCCAGCTTGTTGATGCTGAAGTTGTCCTTGTCGGCCGGCCGCAGGGTCCGGATCTTGCGCATCTCCCCGATGACCGTGTATTCCAGCTCGGAAAGCCGCTCCTGCGCGGGCGCCTTCACCGCGAGGTCCACGTCCAGCTGGCCGTGGTCGCCGCCAAATGACTTCACAAACGCGTTGAGCGGCACCGTCACCTGCCGGTCGAAGTTGGGCCCTCCCAGGAAGCTCCCGCCCTGCTTTTCCATCAGGCCGATCACCCGGAACGGGGTGCGGCCGATGAGGATGGTCTTGTTCATCGGGTCGGCGGTGCCAAAGAGGCCCTTCCGGATGTCGGAACCGATCACGCACACGTTCAGGTTGTAGCGGTTTTCGAAGGGCAGAAAAAAGCGACCGGTCTCGGGCTGGGCATTGGAGAGCTGCGTCTGGCGTTCGGTGGCCCCGATGATGGTGACGTCGCTGATGGTCTCGTCGCGGAACTTCACGTCCAGTCGCCGGTTCATGGTGGGGCTGACAATTGCCCGGCCGCGGAGCTGGCGCTCCAGGGCCCGGGCCTCGCGCAGGTCGAGCGGCGGGCGGTTGCGGTATTGGAAGAAGTCGTCCGTGTTCACCCAGGGCATGCGCGAGACGTACAGGACGTCGCTGCCCACCGAGGAAAAACTCTCCCGGAACCGGTTCTGCAGGCCGTTCGCGGCGCACATGGTCAGCATGACCGCCACGATCCCGATGACGATTCCGAGCGTGGTCAGAATCCCCCGGCCCTTGTTCGCCCTCAGTGCGCCCAGCGCGATGTGGAGCGACTCGCGGACATCCAGGCCCAGTTTCATGCCGGAGCCCTCAGGCGCCCGAGCCATCGGGCTTTGCTCCCTCGGGCTTGGGGTTCTTGTCGATGGTCACCGCCGCGCCGTTCTCCAGGTCCTTCGATATCGCCCGGTAGCTGCCGGTGACCACTTCTTCGCCTTCCTTCAGTCCGTCCAGGATCTCGATCAGATCCGTGCTCTGGATACCGGTCTTCACCTGGCGGGCGGTCGCCTTGCCGTTCTGGAGGCAGAAGACGATCTCCACGAACCCGTCGGTGTCCGCCTTGTAGCGCTTTTCCGCATCGGCGCGCTTCTCGCCCTTCCTGGTGAGCTGGTCCACGGTGCGCACCGCGACGCTCTGCAGCGGCACGCTGAGCGCGTTCATGTTCGTCTTTGTGATGATGTCCGCGCTGGCAGTCATCCCCGGGCGAAGCGCGGTGGGAGGATGGGTGATGCTCACTTTGACCTGGAACCCGGTCTTCTGGTCGCTGGTTCCGTTCCCGGCCCCTTTGGCGCTGCTGGCGATCTCGTAGACTGCGCCCTTGAGCTTCTGCCCGGGCAGCGCGTCCACCTCGACCTCCACGTCTTGGCCCTTGGCGATGGAAGAGATGTCGTTCTCGTCCACGCTCACCTGGGCTTCCATCTCGCGCAGATCGGCGATGACC
>JANXVU010000157.1 GCA_025351485.1 Candidatus Eiseniibacteriota bacterium
GCCGCCCGCCGGGCCGCGAAGCCTACCCCGGGGACGTGTTCTACCTGCATTCCCGCCTGCTCGAGCGCGCCGCCAAGCTGGCCAACGACGCCGACAAGACGGTGGTCGGCTGCACCAAGGGCGGAGGATCGCTCACGGCGCTGCCGATCATCGAGACCCAGGCCGGCGACGTGTCCGCCTACATCCCGACCAACGTGATCTCGATCACCGACGGGCAGATCTTCCTGGAGGCCGACCTGTTCTTCTCGGGCGTGCGGCCGGCCATCAACGTCGGCATCTCGGTTTCCCGGGTGGGCGGCAACGCGCAGACCAAGGCCATGAAGAAGGTGGCCGGACGCCTGCGGCTGGACCTGGCCCAGTACCGCGAGTTGGCCGCGTTCGCGCAGTTCGGCTCGGACCTGGACAAGACCACCCAGGCGCAGTTGACCCGCGGCGAAAAGATGGTCGAGATCCTGAAGCAGGGCCAGTATGTCCCGATGCCGTTCGCCCGCCAGGTGATGATCATCTGGGCCGGCGGAAACGGCCTGCTGGACGAGGTGCCGACGGCGGCCCTGGGGCGCTTCGAGAAGGAGTACTTCGCGTTCATGCAGTCCCAGTACCCGGACGTCGAGCGCACCATCGACACCGAGAAGGACCTGTCGGAAGCGACCCTGGCCAAGCTCAAGCAGTCGATCGAGGCGTTCAAGGCGCAGTTCAAGGCCTAAAGGTTTTCCATGGCGACCCTTCGCGATATCAAGCGGCGCATCAAGAGCGTCCAGAGCACCAAGCAGATCACCAAGGCGATGGAGATGGTCGCCGCGGCCAAGCTGCGCAAGGCCACCCAGCGGGCGCTGGAGGCGCGGCCCTACGCCAACGGCATGATCGAGGTGCTGGGCGCGCTCAGCTCTTCGGCCGCGGCCCAGGCGCATCCGCTGTTCCAGCGGCGCGAGGTCAAGAAGAAGGCGCTGATCGTGGTGTCGTCCGACCGCGGCCTGTGCGGCGCGTACAACTCGAACCTCATGCGGGCCACCGAGATGTACCTGAAGGCCCAGACCGTTCCGGTCACCCTGTATGTGGTGGGGCGCAAGTCCGCGGAATACAACACCCGGCGCAAGCGCGAGATCGCCGGCCGATTCACCGAGCTGCCGGCCAACGCGGATTTCGGCACGGCCCAGGGCATCGCGCGCCAGGCCATGGACGACTTCCTGGAAGGCCGCGTGGACGAAGTGGACCTGATCTACACCCACTTCATTTCCACGGCCAACCGCAAGGTGCTGACCGAGACCTTCCTGCCCATTTCGGGGGAGGCGGTCAAGGGCGCGGCCCCGCAGAAGTCGCGGGATTTCATCCTGGAGCCCAGCCCGGAGCAGATCTTCGAAGCCCTGCTTCCGCGCTACGCCAACACCCGGATCTACGTGGCCATCGCCGAGGCGTACGCCTCCGAGCACAGCGCCCGGATGATCGCCATGGGTTCGGCCACCAAGAATGCCGGCGAAATGATCAACACGCTGACGCTCACGCGCAACCGCCTGCGGCAGGCGGCGATCACCAAGGAACTGGCGGAAATCGTCGGCGGAGCGGACGCGCTCGCCTAGAGTTTTCTAAGAGGGCGCGGGACTTCCTCGCCCGGGACGCAATGGCCCCTTCAACGCGGCCGCTTTTGGGAGCAAAACGGAATGTCTAATATCGGTTCGATCGTGCAGGTCATCGGGGCCACCGTCGACGTCAAGTTCGACAGCGACAAGCTTCCTGCCATTCTCAACGCCATCAAGATCGAGGACAAGGCGCGCAACATCAACCTCACGGTCGAGGCGGCGCTTCACCTCGGCGACAACATCGTGCGGTGCATCGCGCTCGCGTCCACCGACGGCCTGCAGCGCGGCATGCCGGTCACCGACACCGGAGGGCCGATCTCGGTGCCGGTGGGTCCGGGTTGCCTGGGCCGCGTGTTCAACCTGCTGGGAGAGCCCATCGACGAGAAGGGCCCGGTCAGCCAGGTCAACCGCCTCCCCATCCACCGCCCGGCCCCCAGCTTCGAGGACCAGGTCACCACGACCACCGTGTTCGAGACCGGCATCAAGGTGGTGGACCTGCTCGCCCCGTACGCCCGAGGCGGAAAGATCGGCCTGTTCGGCGGCGCCGGCGTGGGCAAGACCGTCTTGATCCAGGAGTTGATCAACAACATCGCCACCCAGCACGGCGGCTACTCGGTGTTCGCCGGCGTGGGCGAGAGAACCCGCGAAGGCAACGACCTGTGGCTGGAAATGACCGAGTCGGGCGTCATCGCCAAGACCGTCATGATCTTCGGCCAGATGAACGAGCCGCCGGGCGCCCGCCTTCGCGTGGCGCTCACGGGGGTGACCGCGGCCGAGTACTTCCGCGACGCGGAAGGCCGGGACATGCTGCTGTTCATCGACAACATCTTCCGTTTCACCCAGGCGGGCTCGGAAGTTTCGGCGCTGCTCGGGCGCATGCCGTCGGCGGTGGGCTACCAGCCCACGCTGGGCACCGAGATGGGCCAGTTGCAAGAGCGCATCACCACCACCCGCAAAGGCTCGATCACTTCGGTGCAGGCCATTTACGTTCCGGCCGACGACCTTACCGACCCGGCGCCGGCCACCGCGTTCTCGCACCTGGACGCGACCACCGTGCTGGACCGAAAGATCTCGGAGCTGGGGATCTACCCGGCCGTGGACCCGCTCACCTCGACCAGCCGCATCCTGGACCCGCGGGTGGTCGGTGAGGAGCACTACAACGTGGCCCTTTCGGTGCAGCGGGTGCTGCAGCGCTACAAGGACCTGCAGGACATCATCGCCATCCTGGGGATCGACGAGCTGTCCGAAGAGGACAAGCTGCTGGTGGCCCGCGCACGCAAGATCCAGCGGTTCTTGTCGCAGCCGTTCTTCGTGGCCGAGGCGTTCACCGGGTCCCCGGGCAAGTATGTGAAGCTCGAAGACACCATCCGCAGCTTCAAGCGCCTGGTCGCGGGCGAACTGGACGATCTTCCGGAGCAGGCGTTCTACATGGTGGGCTCCGTCGAAGAGGCCATCGAGAAGGCGGAGAAGATGAAGTAGTCGCTCCGGCGACCACTTCGAGGATCCCGACATGGCCAGTCTATTCAAGCTGACGATTCATACTCCCGAATCCACCGTCCTTTCCGAGGACGTGATTTCGGTGACGGCGCCGGGCGCCGAGGGCTACCTCGGCGTGCTGGCCCATCACGCGCCGCTGATCACTTCGCTGACGCCGGGCAAGCTTTCCATCCGAAAGGCCGATGGCCAGATGGACGAGTACGCGGTGAGCGGCGGGTTCCTGGAAGTGGCCGACAACCACGCCACGCTGCTGGCCGACTCGTGCGAGCACACCGCGTCGATCGACGTGGCGCGCGCCCACGAGGCCGAGCGGCGCGCCCGGCAGCGGCTGCATTCCCGCGAGAGCGCGGTGAACGTGGCCCGCGCCGAAGCGGCGCTCAAGCGGGCCGTGAACCGGCAGCGGCTGGGGGACGGCAAGGGGAAGTAGGCGGCTCCGGTTCGCGTAAAATGAACTGACCAGGGCGGGGCGCACATCGCGCTCCGCCCTCTTCGTTTGTCGCTGCGTGGAGCGGCCGGGTTCCTACCGGATCCTTCGCCACACTTCCTTGCCCTCGTCGGGGCCGGGGGGGCGCGACTGGTAGAGCGTGTTTCCCTTCACCTCCACGTGGAAACCCTGCACTGTGCCCGCGATGCCGGCGGCCCCGCCGGAGGCGAACAGCAACTGCTCCTGGTAGGACTTTCCCTCCAGGGCATAGCCCCCGCCGCCGGAGGCCAGGGGGGCATGGGTCTCGACATTCCACGTGGTCCAGGTGAAACGGTTCGCGGTGATCAGCTTCATCTCGCGCGTGCCCGGGGCGGGCTCCGGCCACACCAGTTCCCAGGCGCCCTGGATGGATCTTGCATACGGAGAGCGTGTGGAGGCCCGGTGTCCAGGCTTGGCGGCGGCCGAAATCGACAAACACATGCACAAAACAAACATAATCCAGATCGGGCGATTTGACATGGGTTTCCTCAAATCATTAACCTGCAACAGTCTAAAACAACACAACGTATTTAAGTAATATCTGCTATTTATATATACCTACTATTGCATTTTCATATATGCATATACTTAATGTATATCTACAGGATCCAGCACGTGCAACAGGTCGAAGCATAATGAATCCGGTCTATTGACCGGCTCATTCCGGTGGGCCGTTCCCAGGTAATGTCCCGAACTTGGATCCACCACCTTGGCGTCCGTTTCCATGCGTCCGGCCAGGATCGAATAGCTTCCGACCACGAACCGGGTGGCCCCGATCGCCGAGGCGACTTTCAGTGCGAGCGAGGGCGCGATGTGCCCCTGGCCGGAGTAGCCCTGGGCGCGAAGGGATGAGTCGACGGCGCCGGGGGATATCACCCGCAGCGCCTTGCGCCCGGCGAGTGCCGCCACGATCCGGCTTCGAAGCGTGTCTCCCGCAGCCGCCGGCTCCTCCGGTCCTTCGAACGGGAACACCGCCACCACCCGCGATCTGGCCGGCACCATCTCCGGGAACGGGTTCTTCTGCGACGACAGGTACTGTGCCAGGAACAGCGCCGCCCCCACCCCGGCCAGGAAGTACCATTTCAAATTTTTCGGAATGTTGAAGACGGCTTCCTTCGCGGGGGGTGTGGCCGGCCCGGTGGGGGCAGGCCCCTCCGGACCCGTGTCCCGGGGAGAATCCGTCATCGGCAGTCCGTCCGATGCGAGAGCTGAGTCATGTCCATGGCGGCATTCTAGACCAATCCGCTTCGTTGTGCCCGCCCGGTAAAAGGCGTAGGATTTACCCCATGAACGAACCCCAGAACCCTATGGTTCCGCCCCTGGGCCCGGTCACCAACTCCGGACTTTTCCGTCTCCAGACGGAGATCGTGGAGCTGCGCGAGAGCATCAAGCAGCTGACGGTTCTGAACGACATCGCGCAGGCCCTTTCCACGGCCAACGACGCCAACGCGGTCCTGGACGTGCTGGTGTCCAAGACACTCCAGTACATGGGCTCCGAGCAGGGCGTGATCTGGCTGTTCACCGAGGACGAGAACAATCCGCTCAAGACCCAGATCCGCCGCTCCGAGGGCGCGGCCGGTGGCCCCATGCGCCTGCGGCCCAGCCTGGCGGGATGGGTGAGCAAGCATCAGCAGACGCTGGTGGTGGACGACCTGGCGACCGATCCGCGCTTTCCGGGGATCGCCAGGGACACCAGCGGCGTGAGGTCGGTGCTGGCGGCGCCGCTCCGTTCGCACGACAAGCTGATCGGAGTGCTGGCCCTGTTCAACAAGCGGGAAGGCAAGTTCACGCGCTCCGACGAGCAGCTCGCCACCATCCTGGGGGCGCAGTCGGCGCAGACGATCCTGAACGCCCAATTGACCGACCAGCAGCGCCAGCAGGATGCGCTGGAGCGAGACATGAAGCTGGCCAGCACCGTCCAGCAGCAACTGCTGCCGCGCAAGCAGCCCGCGTGGGCAGGCTTCGAGGTGGCCGGCAAGAACATCCCGGCCCGCGACGTGGGCGGAGACAGCTTCGAGTTCCTGGAACTGGGCGAGGGGCTCGTGGCGCTTTCCATCGCCGACGTTTCGGGCAAGGGCGTTCCGGCGGCGCTGCTTATGGCCAGCCTGCACGCCACGCTCCAGTGCCTGTCCCAGACCGGTGGACTGGTGAGCGAATGCGTGAGCCGCATCAACCGGATGGTCAGCGAAGCCACCACGCCGGGCCGCTTCGCCACCATGTGGTACGGCACCATCGATTTGGCCACACGCCGGATCACCTACTGCAACGCCGGCCACAATCCGCCGCTGCTGCTGCGCGCGGACGGTACGGTGGAGCATCTGGAGGCGGGCGGCGTGCCCGTGGGCTTCATGCCCGAGTGGAAGTACGAGCAGGCTGAGGCGGAGCTGCGCACCGGCGATCTGCTGTTGCTCTACTCCGACGGCCTGTCCGAGGCCGAGAATCCCCGCGGAACCCAATTCAGCGACGAGGGGGTGGAGGTGCTGCTCAAGAGCCTCGCGCACCTGCCGCCCGACCAGATCGTCGAGCAGATGCTCCTCATGGTGAAGCGCTTCTCCCAGGGTGCGCCCCAGACCGACGACCAGACCCTGGTGGTCCTCAAGGCCCTTTGAACGTCCTCGGCATCGAATCCTCCTGCGACGACACGGCGGCGGGCGTATCTCGTGACCGGCGCATCCTTTCCAACATCACTTCCGCGCAATCCGTGCACTGGGAGTACGGCGGCGTCGTGCCCGAGCTGGCCTCGCGGGCCCACCTGGAACTGATCCTGCCCGCGATCGATGCCGCGCTGGGCCAGGCCGGCCTGGACTGGAAGGGCGTGGACGCCATCGCCGTCACCCGCGGGCCGGGCCTGGTAGGGAGCCTCCTCGTCGGCCTGTGCACCGCCAAGGCGCTCGCGCTGGCGCACCACAAGCCGTGGCTGGGCGTGAACCACCTGGAAGGGCACGTGTGGTCGGTGTGGGGCACGGACCCCGGGTGGTCGGCGCCGTTCGTGTGCCTGATCGCTTCCGGTGGCCACACGGAAATCGTGCATGTGAAAGGATTCGGCCAGTACGCGCTGATGGGCTCCACCCGCGACGACGCCTCCGGCGAGGCGTTCGACAAGGTGGCCCAGCTGCTGGATCTGCCCTATCCCGGCGGGCCCGAAGTGGACAAACTGGCGCGCTCCGGCGATCCCGGAGCCGTGAAGCTGCCGCGCGCGCTGATGAACGAGCCCGGATTCGAGATGAGCTTCAGCGGGCTCAAGACCGCGGTTCGCCTGTACATGGAAAAGAACCCCGCTCTCTCCGCCCAGGGGCGCGCCGACCTCGCGGCCAGCTTCGAGGCCGCCGTGTCCGACGTGCTCACCGGCCGCACCCTGGACGCGGCCCGCTCGGCCGGCGTGGACCGCGTGGCGGTGGTGGGGGGCGTCTCGCTCAACACCGGCCTGCGCGCCTCCATGGATAAGGCCTCGCAGGCCGCCGGAATCCGGTGCATCTTTCCGCCTCCCCGCCTGTGCGGGGACAACGGGGCCATGATCGCCCTGGCGGGCGCCGAACGCCTGGAGCGGGGCGAGCGCTCGGGGGACGAGACCACCGCCACGCCCGCCCTGGATGAAATGAGCTTCTTCCTGCCCTGACCCGCCGCATCGGACACCCGCTCCTGCCAAAGATGCTCCTGATGGCCCATTCGGTCTCCCGGCGGAATTTGTTTCGGTGTTACGCCGGGGTAAAGGCCCGCCCCCGGCCGGCCGATATTCCCCCTAACGAACTCATGCAGTTAGCCATGCGGCGGAGGCTCCGTGCAGCCATCCGTCCGCATGCTTCTTCCCCCCAGATCCGGAGCTCCGTGTGCAGGCATCGCGCGTCAATCGCATCCTTGTGGTGGAGGACGACGAACACCTCGTGGAATTGCTGAAATTCCATCTCCGGGCCGAGGGGTACGAAGTCCTGGTCGCACTGAACGGCCGGGCCGGCGTGGAGTCTGCCCGGGCCCAGTCTCCCGACCTGGTGCTGTTGGACCTGATGATGCCGGAAATGGACGGCTACGAGGTGCTGCGCCAGCTGCGCGACTCCTACCGCACCCGCTATCTTCCCGTGATCGTCGTGACCGCGCGCTCCCAGACCTCGGATCGCGTGCACGGGCTCGAGAGCGGCGCCAACGACTACGTCAGCAAGCCCTACGTCTTCGCGGAACTCCTGCTGCGCATCCGAAACCTGCTCAACTGGACCCGCGACAACCGCGACATGAACCCGCTGACCGGCCTGCCCGGCAACGTGTGCATCGAAAAGGAAGTCACCCGGCGCCTGGAGACCGGCGAGCGGTTCGGCTTCCTGTACGTGGACGTCAACAACTTCAAGGCCTACAACGACCACTACGGCTACGCCCGCGGCGACATGGTGATCCGCGAAACGGCCAGCCTGATGGGGAGCATCCTGCAGGAGATGGGCCGCGAGTCGCACTTCCTGGGCCACATCGGGGGCGACGACTTCGTGATCCTCACCGACGCCGACGTGGTGGAGGAAATGGGCGAGCGCTTGCTGCAGGCCTACGCCCAAACGGTGCCGCACCTGTACGACCCAGAGGATCGCGCGCGCGGATACATCGAGGTTTCCAACCGCAAGGACGAGATGGAGCGCTTTCCGTTCCTGACCCTGACCGTGGCCGCGATCGCCTCCGACCAGTTTGCCACCACCCACGCCGCCGAACTGTCCGTCCGGGCCGCCGAGCTGAAGAGCCACGGAAAAACCAAGCGGGACAACGTCCTGGTCACCGAGCGCCGCCGCGCCCAGGACCTGGCGGAACGGAAGGTCGGCTAGATGATCCTGGTCTTCGCCATCATCACGCTGGTGCTCGTGCTGGGCCTGGTGGCCACGCAGTTGAAGCTGCGCATGGTCGAAGAAACCTGCCAGACCGAAAAGGTCCGCAACGACGCGCAGCGCGCCCAGTTCGACCGGGACACGCTGAACCTGCGCACCGAGTGCGAGGGCCACACCACCGCCTCCGAGGCGCGCGCGGAAAGATGGAAGTCACTCTACAAGCACGGCCTGGACCTGGCCTCCTCGTCGGCCGCCGACGGCTGGCCGCGCATGGCGGCGCTGTTCGCCGCCGCGGGCCACTTCCGCGTGGCGGCCATCCGGGTGCGCGACGAGGACTCCGGCTCCTTCCTGCTGGAGCACCTGGTGGGCCTGCCGGCCGATGTGGCGGCCCGCCTGCGGGAGGCGCGCGTGCCGCAGCCGGTGCTGACCGAATGGATGAACCCGCGAAACGCTTTTGGATCGGGGTTCGTGCTCAGGGCCAAGGGCCTCCAGGGCGGTGCCGTGAATTCCCCGGGCGCCGCGCTGGAACCACAGGATGCATGGCTGATCCCCCTGATGGACGCCGAGCAGCAGGTGTGCGCGTACGTGTCCCTGGCGCAGCCCAACCCGTGCCGCCTGCCGGACTCCGACGAGCTGGCGTTCTACGACGCCGCCCGCATTTTCTGCCAGTCCATTTTCGAACTGCAGCTGCGCGAGGTGAACCTCTCCCGCCGCACGCGCGACCAGCTCCGGACCACCCAGCTGGAGGCGGCCTCCCTGTCCGCCTATGGGAACACCCTGCGGAACATTTCGGAGCGGCTGCGCACCGGCCTGGGGCACATCGAGGGCTACGCCCAGACCATCCTGGAATACGGCCGGGACCTGCCCTGGGACGAAGAGAAGCGCCTGGCCCAGGTGGTGGTGGACGAGTGCTCGGAAATCCTCGAGGACGCGCTCCTGGTTGGCGATATGGCCGACATCACCGACCGCGACGGCGGGGCCGACGTGCAGGCCGTGGAGTTCTCGAATCTTTTCGCCGAATCCCTTCAGTTCCTGGGTAAGCGAGCCGAAAACAAGGGCGTGACGCTGAACGGGCCTCCCCTGCAGGGCGGGCTGTATCTGCGCCAGCCTTCGGGGGCGCTCAAGCGGCTGCTGGTGCTCGTCTCGGACGAGCTCCTCGCCGGCTGCCTGCGCGGAAACGAAGTTTCCCTGTCTGCATGGCAGGACAGCGATGAAGTCCACATCCACTGGAGAGCTTCGGGGCGCGGGATGGATCTGAGCGCCGAAGAAGTCCGGTCGCCGCGGTGGCACGCGGCTCAGGCGGTGGCGCTCGCGCTCGGGGGATCGCTCAGGGAGAGCACTCTCGGCTCGGACAACCGGGCAGTCACGCTGACCATACCGCTGTCCCGAAAGGATGCCGGCCCGCAGCTGCGGGCCGCCTGAGGGCTCAAGGAGGTGAGCACATGAAGAAGGGCAAGATCCTGGTGGTGGACGACGAAGTCTACATCGTTCATATCCTGGACTTCAGCCTGGGCATGGAAGGCTACGAAGTCGTCACGGCACTGGACGGCGAAGAGGCGCTCGCCAAATCGCTCGAACACAAGCCCGACCTCATCGTGCTCGACATCATGATGCCCAAGATGGACGGCTACGAAGTCTGCAAGCGCCTGAAGGCCGACGACGCCACCCGCGGCATTCCCGTGATCCTGCTTTCGGCCAAGGGTCGCAACGTGGACCAGAAGATGGGCTTCGAGGCGGGCGCGGAAGACTACATCACCAAGCCGTTCAGCCCGCGCAAGCTGGCGGAGCGCATCAACGCCCTGCTGAACACGGGCGTGCCCCAGCCGCGCCAGGAAGCGGTCTAACCCGCCGGACCGCCCTGCGCGGAAACCGGATATCCGGACAGCGCGCGCCGGCACGGGCGCCCTGGCTCCGGTGAAATGAGAGCCATCATGCGACTCGCGGTGCTGCTGTTCTTCGCGCTCTCGGTCTTCGCCACGCTCTTTTGCCGCGAACGGCGCCGCGTGGCCGTGCGCGTGAAGGAAGAACGCTAGAAGCGCTTCCACCGGCCCGCTCCCGCGCGCCGGGCCGCCTCCCGCTCGATCCACTCCCGGTCTTCCACCTGCCGCAGCTGCGGGTTCAGGAGCCCTATCCCCGCCCATAGCGCCACCGCCAGGCCTGCCACCGTCACGATGTGACGTTCGGTCGCGGCCAATTTCCATCCTTTCGGCAGAGCCGGGCCGAGTCTACTATAATCGCCCCATGACTCTGATCCGCGCAGTTGTCCTTTCCCCGGTCCCGGGGCTCTTCCACTATTCTCTTCCCAACGAACTGCAGGCCGTGGCCCGCCCGGGATCGCGCCTGCGGCTGCCCTTCGGGCGGTCCTCGCGCGAAGGGTTCCTGGTGGACTTCAAGGGCGAGGAAAAGCCGGGGCTGAAGGCCGTGGCGGAGGTGTTGCCCGAGGAGCTCTCGCTTCCCCCGGACCTGCTCGAACTGACTTCGTGGGCCGCGGATTACTATTTCGCGCCGTGGGGCGACGTGCTGATGGCGGCCGTGCCCTCGGGCGTGGGAAAAGGCCGCGCGCGAAAGAAGAAGGCCCCGGAGGAGGACGAAGCCCGCCTGCGCCCGGACTCGCCGGCGCCTGCCTCCACTCACCTGCCGACGGACGAGCAGGCCGCGGCCATTGCGGCCCTGGATCAGGCGCTGGCAGCGGGAGGCTACTCGACCTTGTTGCTGGAGGGCGTGACCGGCAGCGGCAAGACCGAGGTGTACCTGCGCGCGGCCGAGAGGGCCATCCAAGCGGGTGGCCAGGTGCTGGTGCTGGTCCCTGAGATCGCCCTGTCGCCGCAGCTGGAGACCCGCTTCGCCTCCAGGTTCCCCGGGCGCGTGGCGGTGCTGCACAGCCGCCAGACCGACCGCGAGCGCCGCGAGGCCTGGCTGCGGACGCGCCGCGGCGAGGCGGCCGTGGTGCTTGGAGTTCGCGCGGCGGTGTTCGCCCCGCTTCCGAATCTGAAATTGGTGGTGGTGGACGAGGAGCACGAGCCTTCCTACAAGCAGATGGAGGGTTTTCGCTACCACGCACGCGACCTGGCGGTGAAGCGCGCCCAGCTCGCCGGGGCGGTGGCGCTCCTGGGCTCCGCCACCCCCAGCCTGGAATCCCGCGCCAACGCCATCCGCGAGCGCTACCAACTGCTCCGCCTCACCCGGCGCGTGGATTCGAGACCGCTCCCCGACGTGCGCCTGGTGGACATGCGCGACCGCACGGTGCGCCAGCGGTCCACGCTGCTGTCCGAGCCGCTGCTCGAGGCCATGGAAGAAAAACTCGGGCTCGGCGAGCAGATCATCCTGTTCCTGAACCGCCGCGGATTTTCCTCCACCATGCAGTGCCGCGCGTGCGGCGAGATCTGCAAGTGCCCGCGGTGCGACGTGCCGCTCACCGTGCACCGCAACCCGGGCGAGATGCGCTGCCACTACTGCGACTTTCGCATGCCCGAGCCCACCGTGTGTCCCGCCTGCCAGTCCATCGAGATCAAGCTGGCGGGCGCCGGAACGCAAAAGGTGGAGTCGGAGCTGGGCCGGCTGTTCCCGGATTTCCCGATCGTCCGGATGGACCTGGACACCACCCGCGGGCGCACCTCGCACGCCGACCTGCTGGGCGAGTTCGCCGACCGGCGCGCCCAGATCCTGCTGGGCACCCAGATGGTAGCCAAGGGCCACGACTTTCCCGGCGTGACACTGGTGGGGGTGATCCTGGCCGACGTCGGACTCTACATCCCGGACTTTCGCGCCTCGGAGCGGACCTGGCAGTTGCTCACCCAGGTCTCCGGAAGGGCCGGCCGCGGATCACAGCCCGGAACGGTGCTGCTCCAGACCTATTTCCCGGACCATCCGGCGGTGCGGGCGGCGCTGGTGACCGGGAGCGAAGCCTTCGCGGAACTGGAACTGGCCGAGCGCACCCTGTTTCACTACCCGCCGGCGGTGCGCCTGGTCAGCCTGCGGCTCAGCGGCAAGGACGAGACCGAAGTGCGGACGGCGGCCGAGGAAATCGCGGGCCGGGCGGCCGCGCACCCGGAGGCCGACAAGGTGGGCCGGCTCGGTCCAGCGCCGGCGGCGCTGGCCCGGCTCCGGAACCGGTTTCGCTACCATCTGCTGCTCCGCTCTGGTGACCTGCGGGCGCTGCGGGCCATGACCCGCGACCTGGCCCAGGCCGGCACCGGCGGTCGCCGGGCGGTCCGGCTGGAAGTGGACGTGGACCCCGTGGAGACGCTCTAGCCCGGACAACGCCCCGCCCCCACGAGGCGTCCTAAACGTGAACGCTCCGGGGAGAGTCTCGGGCCCTGAAGCTTTAACCGAAGGTGGCATAGCCACTTGGCGGCGCAAACCGCGCCCGAGACCCGTCCGCCCGACCCGGGTGGAATCCCTGGAGGAAAGCCCATGAGACCCCTTGCCAACCGATGGATCGCCCCGGCCTTGGTGACTGCCCTGGCCTTGGCCGCTGGCAGCGCCTTGGCCAAGAGCTCCACCCGCACCTACACGCACACCCAGAGCCGATCGGACGAAAAGAAGGCCACGGTGTCCTCCACCGGCCACGACGGCTGGATGGGGGTGTACTTGGAAGACCTCGGCCCGATCACCCGCTCCGCGCTCGGCCTGGCCGAGGACGAGGGCGTGGCCATCACCGGCACGGTCAAGAGCGGTCCCTCCGCGGCCGCCGGGCTC
The DNA here is from genome assembly GCA_025351485.1 of Candidatus Eiseniibacteriota bacterium. Taxonomy (GTDB): domain Bacteria; phylum Eisenbacteria; class RBG-16-71-46; order RBG-16-71-46; family JACRLI01; genus JANXVU01. The sequence goes on from JANXVU010000157.1 coordinate 13,029, forward strand.
AAGCGGGGCGATGTGATCCTGCGCGCCGGAGGCGCCAAGGTGGGCTCCGAGACGGACTTGCGCGAGCAGCTCCGCGGCAAGGCCAGTCAGGCCCTGAAGGTGGACGTGATGCGCGCCGCCCACACCCAGACCTTTGAAGTGAAACTCTCGGACAAGCAGGGCCAGATGGGAGACGACGAGGACAGCGACTACTACGCCCCCGATGCGCCGGAAGCTCCGGACGCCCCCGATGCCCCGGAAGCACCGGAGGGTCCTGAAATCCAGGGCCTTCCGCGGGATATCACCATCATGACCGGTGGCGGAGCCTTCCTTGGAGTGGAGCCGCAGGACTTGAACCGGGAACTTGGCGAGAGTTTCGGTGTGCCTGATGGCAGAGGCGTGCTCCTGTCCCGGATCGTCCCGGGCAGCCCGGCCGAAAAGGCGGGCATGAAGGCCGGCGACGTGCTGGTGGGCTTCGACGGGGAGCGCCTGGAGTCGTCCTCCGACCTTCGCCGCCAGCTGCGGAAGATCGACTCGCGCAAGAGCGCGGTGATCGAGGTGATCCGCAAGGGGGAGCGGCGCAAGTTCACCGCGGAGCTGAACGGCTCGTCCCAGCGCCGGACGTCCCGCGTCACCCTGCCCGACATGGGCCAGTGGCGCTGGAATTTCGACTCCAGCCGCGACCAGTTGAGGTCCGAGATCAAGGACATGCGGCAGGAGTTGAAAGAGCTCCGCACCCAGCTCAAGGACATGATGGAGCGCGAAAAGCGCTAGCAAACCCGAACTTTGGAAGACACGGGACGCCTCGGCGTGCCGCTGGAAAACCCCGGGGCGCCCGCTCCGGGGATCAAGGGAAGGGCCGGTAATTGGATTGGCGCGGCCTTTCCCGAAATGCCCGGACCCCTCACGGGGAGGTGTCCGGTGAATACAGCAGAGGGGCGACCTGGTCAAACTCCCTTGAGCAAGGAGCAGGTCGCCCTCTGCTTTTCCACCTCCGGCGCCCGGCAAAGTGGGGCTTGACCAACCGCCTTTCCCTCCATAACTTATGAGCTTCGAAGGATGTTGTGGACGGCAGCCAACCCGGCGGACCCCGCGTCCATCCAATGGAGCGAGGCACCGCGAGTGGCGCGGCTTCAGAGAGAGAGGAAGAAATCCCCATGAGATCCAGGATCTGGCTCGGACTGGTCGTCTGCGGTCTCGCGCTGTTGCAGGGAGTGGCGCTGGCTGGACCGATGTACACCGGCATGAAGGTCTACATCGGGCAAAAGAACTGGGAAAAGGCAGCCATGCGGGGACCGCAGGCCATCGCCGAGGACCCAGAGAACTCGGACGTCTACAACAAGTTCGGCATCGCCCTGGCCGAGTTGGACTCGCTCGAGCATGCCGGCGAGGTGTTCGCGAAGGGGCTGCAGCTGGCCGAGGCGCAGAAGGAAGACGAGATCGCCAAGGACATCAAGCAGAACCGCCAGCACTACTACGCCGCGCACGCCAACAGCGGCTACCAGATCCTGAGCGATGCCACCAATCTGCTGGATTCCCTCGGCACCAAGGCCGACGACAAGAATCCGGCGGTCAAAGCCGTCAAGAAGCAGGCCATGGACGGGTTCAACCGCGCCGTGGGCGAATACAAGAAGGCGCTGGCCCTGAAGCCCGACGACGAAAAGACCTGGGCCCAGCTGGGAGTGGCGTACTCGAATCTTGAGCGGGACGAGGACGCCATGGCCGCCTACCAGCAGGCGCTGAAGATCAACGGGGACTACAAGACCGCGCGGGACAACATCCGCTCGTCCAAGATTCGGGCCGCCGAGAGAGCCAAATTCAACAAGGACTGGGCCAAGGCCACCGTGATCTACACCGAGCTGGTGGACGCGGGCGACACGACCTCCCTGCTGGACCTCGGCGACGTTTCGTTCACCCGGGCCAAGGAAGCCGCACCGGCCGACACGGCCACCCGGCTCGGCAATATGCGCAAGGCCGCCGGGTATTTCGGCCGCTACGCGGACATGCACCCGGAGGACACCACCGCCACGTTCAACTACTTTGTGGCGCTCCAGAACGCGCGGGACACCACCGCCTCGGTCACCATCGCGAAGAAGATCCTGGGCCGCGACCCGTACCGCAAGGACTACCACCAGAACCTGCTGGCGGCGCTGGTGAACGGGCACAACCAGGGCGCGAAGATCGCCGAACAGTGGTCGATGCAGGCCCTGGATCCGGCGAAGGGCAAGCTGCTGCCCGCCGCGCCCAAGGTCCCCGCGGCCACCGAAGCGGGCAAGCTCCTGGCGAGGCTGGGCCAGCCCACACGCGTCTACAGCTTTACGGAGAGTGGCGGCGCGTGCTCGGTCTGGTTCTACGCCAAGACCGGCGAGACCTACGCATTCGTGGGCGAAAAGGTGGTCGGCAAGTCGGGCTGGACGCCGCAGTAACACCGGGCGGCGAACCCGCCCGCGCGGACGCGCACCGAAGCCAGAATCCTTCCGTTTCCCCGGCCGCCGAGCGGCCGGGGAAACTTGTTTCCGGAGGTCCCATGCTCCCGCGCTTTGGAACCGGCGATGCCCCGATCGAGCCGTTGCTGGGCCGGACGGTGGTGGTGTTTGGCTACGGCAACCAGGGCCGGGCCCAGGCGCTGAATCTTAGAGATTCGTGCGTGGATGTGCGCGTGGCGCTGCGCGAGGGAAGCCGTGGCGCGGCCGCGGCGCACGCAGACGGGCTTGCGTGCGTAGGGCTCCATGAAGGGGCGGCACTGGCCGAAGTGGCGGCCCTGCTGGTGCCCGACGATGCCATGCCCGAGCTGGTCCAGGAACTGCGGACGGGCTTTCGGCCCGGCGTGGTCCTGCTTATCGCGCACGGGGCCAATGCCGCGCGTGGACGGGTCAAGGCGCCCGCCGGCGGGGGCCTGGTCTGCGTGGCTCCCGCGGGCCCGGGCGTGCAGGTGCGGGAGCGCTTTCTTGCGGGCGGGGGAGTCACCGCCTTCCTGGCCCTGTCCGATCCGGCCGATGCGCGCCTGCGTTCGCTGGGCCTGGCCTACGGCGCGGCCATCGGCTGCGCCCGCGCCGGGATCTACGAGTGCACCTTTGCCCAGGAAACGGACGTGGACCTCTTCGGGGAGCAGGCCGTTCTATGCGGCGGCCTCGGCGCGCTCCTCACCACGGCTTTCGATACGCTGGTGGCTGTGGGATACCCGGCTGAGATGGCCTACCTCGAGTGCGTGCACCAGGTGAACCTCACCGCCCGTTTGATCCACGAGGGCGGGCTGGAGGGGATGCGCGACCGCATCAGTCCGGCCGCGCTCCTTGGGGACCTGACCCGGGGACCGCGCATCGCACAGGCGCTCCAGCCGGTGTTCGAGGAAATCCTGCAGGATATCCGGAGCGGCGCTTTTGAGCGCGAGCAGGACGAAGCGGCTTCCGGGGGGCCGGCGGAGATGGCCCGGCTCCGGGCGGCCGCGCGGCATGCGGGGCTTGAAGCCACGCGCAGGGAACTGGGGCTTTAGTCCCGCGTCTTCCCCGAACCCGTCCGCCTCGCCCGCATCACGAAATCCTCCCCGCACCCCATGGCCAGCCCGGAACCCCGGGCTGCGCGGATTTCTCCCGGAACCCATCGCACAAACGAAAGGGGCGGCCCGTGGGCCGCCCCTTCGCGGTGTTGCTGTTTCGCGCGGTGCTCCGCGGAAACTACTGCTTGGTGACCTTGGCTTCCACGCGGCGGTTCTTTGCGCGGCCGTCCGGGTTGTCCTTGCCCTTGATCTTGTTCGGTGCGACCGGCTTGGACAGGCCCATGCTCTTGGTGCCGAGGCGAGCGGCGTCCACGCCCTTGGAGACCAGGTAGGCCTTCACGGCGTCGGCGCGGCGCTGGCCGAGCTTCATGTTGTAGGCCGCGGTGCCCTTGCTGTCGGTGTGACCGACCAGCTCGAGCTCGGCGGTGGGACAATCCTTGATGAGCTTGTCGGCCAGGTCGTTCAGGCCGGGGTTGAATTCCGGCTTCACCTCCGACTTGTCGAAGTCGAAGTACAGGCCTTCCAGCGAACCTTCCTGGATGCACGGGCCCGAACCGCGGACGTTGAACGCCTGGTTCAGGTGTGCCTCGCGGCCGTCGGAGCAGGTCACGTACGCGTCGTACATGCCCACGTCGGCGCCCTTCAGGTCGAATGAGCCGGCGGCTTCGCCATCGCTGACCCAGTGCGAGCCCGTTCCACGGATGGTCTTACCACCGCGGCGGAGCTCCAGGGTCGGCGGGTTACAGAAACCCTTGCCGGTGAACGTGATGTTCATCGGGCCGGTGTTCGGTCCGGTGCCCGGGTTCACGGCGGTCAGCTCCATCGCAGCCGGAGCCGGCGCGGGTGCGGGCGCGGGCGCTGGAGCAGGAGCGGGGGCCGGAGCCGGCATCGGGGCCGGAGCGACCGCGATCGAGCTCGCGCCGCCCTTGCTGTACCAGTTGATCCCGACGGTTGCCATCCACAGGCGGTTGTTGTTGTCGTTCAGGCCGACATCGGTCAACTCGTTGTGGAAACCGGAGTAGCTGAAGCGGGCCTCGAACGAGTGGTTGCGCTCGGCGGCTGTCTCGCCACCAAAGAAGGCTTCCACGCCGGCTCCGACGGTCCACATCGGGTCGGCGTTCTCGAGCTTCTTTCCGACCGAGGTGCCCTTGGTGCCGGTGGCCGTGCCGCGGGTGGCCTCGGAGCTGTCCTTGGACGTGTTGGTCCAGGAGAGCACGCCGCCACCGATGGTGACGAACGGAACCACCTGGTTGTCGGGCGAAAGCGGGAAGATCAGGTTCAGCGAGAGCGGGCGCACCACGGTCCGGAAGTTTTCCTCGCCGGCGAGCTTGCTCTTGTTGAATCCATAGTGGAACCGGGCGATTTCAAGGGTCGTGTGCTTCCACATGCCCCAGCGAAGGCTGATCGGCATGATGTGCAGGCCGATCGAGCCGTTGGACGCGTCCGGAATGCCGTTCTGGATCGAGTCGCGGCCGCCAGCGAGGCCGTAGATTCCGCCTCCCAGGCCGAGACCGATGCGCCCGGTCAGGTCGTCCGCCCACACCGCCCCGGCCGATATGGCGACCAAGGTCAGTGCGAGTAGAACCATCCAGGTTTTTCTCATTCCTCGACTCCTTTCGTAAGTTGCCCACCCCGGGGCGATTTCAAATCCGTATCACTAAGCATCAAACGTCAATTCTTATCGTCGAAGGCAGAAAGTTCGACAAACAGACCCACTATGGCTAACATGGCGCAACCCGGCCTGTCAATCGGGATTACGCCGGGGAAGAGTGGTTGCGCGCGGCCCCTGGAGCATCGGCACGCCGGCGGGGCGGAGAGAGCGGGGCACGCCCGACCCCAGTTTTCCACTTTATCTAGAGACAGGGAATTCAATTGCCGCCACCCAGGATACAAGTTCACCGAACAAACTTCGTCCCGGGCAAGCGGCTCGGCGGGTCCGCGATCGGGTTCGCCCTGCTCGGGCTCGTCCTGTTCGTTCCGGTTTCAGCTTATCCAGCAACCCCTGCCGGGCGGGGCCCTGCGCCTCCCACGCTGGCCCTGGAAGACACCCTGCCGGTGCCCAGGATCCAGCTCCGGGAGGTCGAGGTCCGGGCCGGGCGCATGAGCCTGGACCAGATCCTGGACCGCATCGTGGCCGGGGAGGCTCGCCGGGACTCCCTGATCCACGACGAGGTGTTCGACGTCTACGTCCGGATGCTCGCGCGCGATCCGGGCGCGGAATCGCCGGTACGGACCCTGGTGAGCCAGGTGTCCCGGGTGTACCGCCAGCAGCCCCGCCTGAAACGCGAGATCATCGTGAAGCGCTCCGGGCGCGAGGACATGGAAATCTCCGCGGGACAAGGCATGCGCGAGAGAATCATCAAGTTCGCCTTTGACCCCGCGCTTCGCAAGCTGTACAGGTTCAGGATCGTGGGCCGCGACTTCGCGGGCGGGCACATCGTCTACCGGATCGAATTCGAGCCGCGGTCGGACTTCTACAAGCTCCCGACCGGCCGGCTGTGGGTGGACACCAACGAATTCGTGATCCTGCGCGAGGAGTTCTGGTACCGGGGCTCTTCGCCGGCGCCGCTGGTGTTCAAGTCCCTGGACAACTTCGTGGTGGAGCGCACCCGGGTGGACGGCCGCTACTGGGTGATCAGCCGGGTCATGGGACGGGTCACTTTCGCCCTTCCGATCCTGGGGATTCCGCCGCAGGGAGACATGGTGATCTCCTACCACAACTACCGCATCAACCAGGGCATCGACCCGAAGATGTTTGCCGGAGCCCGGCAGGAACAGGCGGAGGTCGAGGAATGAGAGGGAACCAGGCTTTGAAGTGGATGGGCGCCGCCGTGGCGGTGCTGGCCGCGGCCGCCCTCGCGGGAGGCGCGCGCGCGCAATCGGCCCCCTCCGCGGCCGACACCAGCTTTCACTCCTACCTCGGGGGCCTGTCCGATTCGAGCCGCGCGATGTTCGGCGCCGACACCCTGGATTTCGACACCACCGGGGTGGACTCCCTGGGGCGCTACTACGCCGCGCACCCGGAGCTCGCGCCGCACACGCCGCGGGATTTTGATCCAAGGTCGCAGGGGAGCGAGAACGCGCCGGTGAGCCGGCTTTCCCGGGTCGAGGGCCAGTTCGTCGGGGCGAGGCTGCAGCTGAACGGCATCGAACGCGGGCCGGGGGCGCTGTCGCTGGAGGGCGGATACAGCTTCGGGCAGAAGCAGGGCCGCTACGCCGTGGGGCTCACGCGCGCCTTTCGCACCGAAGACCAGGCCTTCTCGCTGCATCTATCAGGGTTCCGCAGCACCGAACACCGGGACGCGCTGCAGGCCGAACCGGATCCAGGCTTTCGCTCTCCGCGCCTGGTGCAACGTCCGGGAGATCTGGCGTATCGGCGCGAGGGATGGCGCGCCCGCGCGCTGCTGCAGCGGCGGCTGTTCGCGCTGGAAGGGACTTTTCGGGACGAGCAGGCGCACTCCATGGGCTACCCGGGCGATTTCAAGTACTACCTTCTGAGCGGAACGCCCGAATCGCGCCGGGCCGCTGCCGGCACGGTGCGCTCTCTCGGGGGCATGCTGGCATTCGGGGCGAGCCCCGAGGATGGGCTGATCAAGGCGCGATTCGACCACGCCGGATTCGGGGGCAAATTCGAGTTCAACCGGGCCCGCCTGGACCTGGGCCGTATTTTCCGGGTGGGAAGCTCGGCGCTGTTCGCCCTGCAGGCCGAGTGGAGCGCGGCGGATTCCGGGGCGCCGGCGCAGGAACTATCGTATGCGGGCGGCGGACACGGGCTGCAGGGCTACGACGCGGGGGCGCTCCAGGCGCGCCAGCTGTATTTGGGGCGGGCCACCGCGGTGTTCGGGCCCGATATTCTTGCCTCGCTGAAGATCCCGCACCCCTCCCTTCTCACGCTCTCGCTGGCGCTCTTTGCCGAGGCGGGGGCGGCGCCGGCGCTCGAACCCGGCGACGGACTTTCGCCCAGGAAACCCGCCGGGGGCGACTGGGTGAGCGATGTGGGGGCGGGGCTGTGGTACGGCCCGGGGCTGCTGGATCCGGAGGCCTGCATGAAGCTCTCGGCGGCCGTGCCGCTGGGACCGAGGAGCGACCACAAGGTGAAGTGGGCCTTCACGTGGACCCGCGTGCTGGACTGGTTCTAGGAGATCCATGAGCGAGTGCCTCTTCTGCAAGATCGTGGCCGGCGAGATCCCGAGCTTTCGGGTGTGGGAGGACCAGGACCACCTCGCGTTTCTCACGCCGTTTCCCAGCACCCCCGGGTTCACCGTGGTGATCCCCAAGGCACATCATCCAAGCTATGTGTTCCGGTTGCCGGATGAAGTCTTCGAGGGGCTCGCCCGGGCGGCGCGCGCGGTGGCGCTCAAGATCGATGCGGCCTTCGACGATGTGGGCCGGACCGGGATGATCTTCGAGGGCTTCGGGGTGGACCACGCGCACGCCAAGCTGTTCCCCATGCACGGTACGAGTTCCGAAAAATGGGAACCGATCCGTTCCGGCGTGGACAAGTTCTTTGAACGCTACGAGGGCTACATGTCGACCCACGACGGCCCGCGCGCCGATGACCGGGAGTTGGAGGAGATCGCGCGCCGGATCCGGGAGGCGCGGGCGTGAACGAGGACCTGCGCACCCACCGTGTCCTCGAGACCGCCCTGTACGTGGAGGACGTGGACGCGGTCATCGCATTCTACCGCGACAAGCTCGGGTTTCCGGTAATCGCGGGCGATGGCGGGCGCATCACCGGGCTGGATGCGGGCGGGGCGACGGTCCTGCTGGTGTTCAAGAGGGGCGGTTCGGCTCGCGGAGTGGAGTTCTCCGGCGGCAGGATCCCGCCGTGCGACGGGCAGGGCCCGACGCACCTGGCCTTTGCGATCGGCGCCGACGAGTTCGAAGAGTGGGAAAAGCTGCTGGTGCAGCGCGGCGTCCCGATCGAAAGCCGGGTGACCTGGGAGCGCGGCGGGCGGAGCCTGTATGTGCGGGATCCGGCAGGGAACTCGGTGGAACTGGCTACGCCGGGGGTGTGGAGCACGTACTAGCAAGGCGGTTCAGGCTTAGGGATCGAAACCATGAACTATCTCTTCGCTGCACTACTCACCCTGCACGGCCTCATTCACCTGGTGGGCGCGGCCCGCGCGCTTGGCTTCGCCAAGGCGCCGGGCCCGACGCAGCCGATATCCCGTCCCGTCGGACTCCTGTGGTTGTTGGCGGCGGTGCTGTTCCTTGCGACCGCCGCGGCGCTGTTCGCCTGGCCAAGGGGTTGGTGGGCGGTCGGCGCGGTCGCGATCATCCTGTCCCAGGTCGTGATCCTCACCTCGTGGAAGGATGCCCGGTTCGGCAGCGTCCTGAACGTCATCGCGCTCGTGGGTGTCGCCTTCGGGTTTCTCTCGCAGGGTCCATTCAGTCTGCGCGCGGAGTACGACCGGAACGTGGTCCGCTCGCTCCAGCGCGCAGCCGCGTCGCCGTTGCTCACCGAGCAGGACCTGGCGCCCCTGCCACCCGTGGTGCAGCGATACGTCCGGATCTCCGGGGCCGTCGGGCAGCCCCGGGTGCGAAGCTTCTGGGTCCGGATGCATGGGCGCATTCGCCGTGGAGAGGACCAACCGTGGATGGCATTCACCGCGGAGCAGTACGACTTCCTCGATCCCAATTCCCGGTACTTCCTGATCGATGCCGCCATGTTCGGGATTCCGTTCCAGGCCCTGCACATCTACATCGGGCCGTCGGCCAGCATGCGGGTAAAGGTGGCCGCCTTCCTGACCGTGGCCGATGCCCGGGGGCCGGAAATGGACGTTTCCGAGACTGTGACCCTGTTCAACGACATGTGCCTGTTCGCTCCGGGATCACTGGTGGATCCCGCCATTCGATGGCAGCAATCGAACGCGCGCACGTCCACGGCCTCATTCACCAGCGCCGGCCACGCGGTGACGGCGACACTCTTCTTCAACGACGCCGGAGAACTGGTGGACTTCGTTTCCGAGGACCGTTTCGGCTCGTCCCCCGACGGCAAGTCATTCAGTACGATGCGCTGGTCGACACCAGTTCAAAACTATCGTTCGTTAGGTTTTCGAAGAATTATTGGCAGCGGTGAGGCCCGGTGGCATGCCGCGAACTCCAGTTACGAGTACATCAAATTGGAACTGGACGAGATACAGTACAATCCATCCCCGGATTTCCAGACTCTTTCCAGGCTCCCTGTCCAATCCCCGCTTTACCCACCTCATGGCGGCTCAACCCCTTAATACAAAGCAATATGCTAACTAAAGCGGTATGTAAATATTCCATTATTCTATTATACTTTTTACGCCCACAAACTGTGATTTTCATCTTTACAAACCGCACAAATCCGCTATAGTAATTACGCTCAATAAACACCCTACCTCACTCACACGCAGATCTGGAGGGTCGGCCCGGAATCCAGGGTCGATCAAGCCGGTTCCCGCGTGGCAACCCGCTGGCGAGACCGACGGGTTCCTCCCGTCAGACAGCAGTGCGATCGCATCCGCGGGATGTTCGAAACCGTCGAGCCTCCTTCGGATGAGTTCCAGAGAGTTCCGCCCGCGCTCGTGGCGACGTGTCCGAGAACACACCGTGCGCACGCCAACCATCCCAAGCAGACCGCAAGGAGGTTGCACCGATGACTCCGTTCACCCGACTTTGGAAACCTTTCCTGGGCGTTTCCGCCGCCGCAGTGGCGCTCCTCGTCCTCGTGGCGAACGCAACTGCAGCCCGCATCCACGAACCGTCCAGCCGGGTCGGACAGGTTTCCAACCTTGCGAAGGCACGCGTCGCCACTCCCAATCATGTCAACTCCGCGCCCGCGGTAACGGCCGCCAACATTGCGTGGGCCGGTAGCGGCAACGGCAGCACGGTGCTCGACGCATTTCCGCACAGCTACACCTTCGGAACGGACGGCTTTGCCACCATCCAGGAAGCCATCGACGCGGTGGCCCCGGGCGGCACGGTCTACGTCTACCCCGGCACCTACAGCGAGACGGCATCGGCCCGCACGCCCGCCTACATCCCGGGCTTGTACAACTTCGGGCTGTTCTTCTCGGTCGCCCAGGGTGCCCTGCATCTCGAGGGCGTGGACGCCGCGCGCAACCCGGTTCTTTCGGCAGCCGGCGCGCTGGCCACGATCAAGACGAACTCCGACGCCAACTTCGGCCCCGATGGGTTCTACATCGAGGGTGACGGCGTGACCATCGAGGGCGTGCGGCTCGGCACCAACTCGCTCGGCCAGAACAAGACCGCCGAAATAAGCGGCGACAACTTCACGTTGAAGAACTGCGACCTGGCCGACATCGGCGGGTCCATCTACTTCAACGACATGGCGTACGATGTCGGGACCAGCACCTCGCACATCCAGACCTACACCATCCAGGGCAACAATTTCCAGGATGGATTGAGCATCGACCTCACCAGTGGCGCGGGCTATTCCGGACCGCCCAGCGGCCGCGTCGTGACCGGCAACACGTTCACCAACCTGGCCGGCTCCTACTGGCCGTGCATCAGCTTCAACGGCTCCGGCACCGGCGTGCCGTGGTTCGTGTACTCGGTGGGTGGGGCGGTCATCACCGGCAACACGTTCATCAACGCCGATCCCACCGGGCAGCACATCCGCGCCCGGGGCACGTACGACAATTCCCAGTTCGACTGGGCCTCCTACTTCAACGGGAACAACTACAACAAGGCCGTGTGCGTCGGTCCGGCCCCTCCGGCGAATCTCGAAACCTACTCCTACGTGGGTTTCTATGGCACGTACAACACCGTCCGCCGCATCGGCGCCATCATCCAGGGCGAGGTGGACCACGGCCTCGCGGGTGACCAGGTGCTGGTCAAGGGCGGAACCTACGTGGAGCAGGTGGCCGTCGACGGCAGGAACCTGACCATCCAGGGCGCCGGCCGCACCTCGACGATCATCAAGTCGCCGGCGATGCTGGCCACCCAGTTCACCACCAGCGGCCCGAACAAGCCGGTGCTGTTCTGCGCCAACGCCGCGGACATCGAGGTTAAGGACCTCACCGTGGACGGCGACGGCCAGGGCAACGCCAACTACCGCATCTACGGAGTTGCGTACTGGAACGCCGGGGGCAAGCTCCTCAACTGCGACGTGGTGCACGTACGCGAAACGCCTTTCAACGGCGACCAGCACGGCGTGGGCATCTTTGGCGGCACCAACACCACGCCCTTCTCGCTCGAAGTCGGAGGCGTCAATGTCACCGACTTCCAGAAGAACGGAACGGTGTTCACCGGCGCCGGCTATAGCGTCAACATGCACGACTGCACCGTCACCGGTCAGGGCATGACGCCGCTCAACGCCGAGAACGGGATTGAGTACATCAACGGAGCCGCCGGCAGCATCACCAACTGCGCGGTCTCCGGGTCGTACTACACGGGACCCACCTACACGGCCACCGGCCTGCTCCTTTACAGCGCGGGCACGGTCAATGTGTCCGGCGGCTCGATCACGGGCTGCCAGTCGGCTGCCTACTTCATCGACTGCAACGGCTCGGTGGCGGGATCGAGCCTCTCCACCCCGACGCTCGGGGGCATCGGCGCCTGGGGCGTCCTCAGCTACAACAGCCAGTTGACCCTGCTCGCCACGAGCCGGCCGCTGGGGGCGAGCGCCTCCACGCGGCCGATGGGCGTGAGCGCCTCCGCACGTCCGCTGCCCCAGCCCATGGACGCCGGCGTGTCCCAGAAAGGAATGCGCCCGCAGTCCATCGGATCCGCCCCGCTCTCTCTCACCGTCACGGGCGGATGCATGACCGGCCCGGGCGGTACCCCGGGGAACGGCTCCGAAGGAGTGGACGTCTTCTCCGAGGGCGCGGGTCTCAACGCCACCATCACCGGCGTCGAGATCAGCGGCTGGGACTGGGGCATCGGCTCCGGTGGCCCGGGCGGTGTTGCGGTGAATGCGAACCACAACTCGCTCACCGGCAACCTCACCGCCGGCTATGACAACTACGCCCCGCTGGTGAACACCAACACCAACCTCGCCCAGCTGAACTGGTGGGGCAACGCGGGCGGTCCCGGCGTGGGTGGAGCGAACCCGGTCGTGGGCGCCGCCGTGGTTTCGGCCCCGTGGCTGATCACGGGCACCGACGCCAACCCGGGCTGCGGCTTTGCGCCGCTGGCCGACAACACCGTCAGCGTCGGACCGGCGCCGAGCTGCATCTCGGTGCTCAACGACTGCGTCACCATCCCGGTGAACATCGCGCGCACCACCTCGGACAACGTCCGCGGCTACAGCGTGAAGCTGACCCTGTCCTCGAACCTGGCGCTATGCACCGGCCCCGGCAGTGTCACCCAGGGCACGTACCTGTCTGCGGTGAGCGGGACCAGTTTCCAGGTGAGCGGCACCTACCCGAACTACACGGTGGACTGCGCCATCCTGGGCACGCCCTGCGGCGCCACGGCGGCGACGGGTAACCTGTTTAACCTGGGCGTGAAGAAGAACGGCCCGGACGGAACCGGCACCATCACTATTACCCTGGTCAAGCTGCGTGACTGTGCCAACGGCCCGGTGGCCGCCACCGCGGGTGCGCCGCTGAGCATCACGATCGACGCCGACGGACCGGTGGCGATCGCCAACCTGGGCGCCGCGCAGGTGACCTCGGGCAACAGCCACCTGGTGGACACGACCGGGGTGACGATCACTTTCACGGCTCCTGGCGACGGGATCACCCGCGAGGTGTACCGCGCTCCGTGGGGCGGCGGCGCCGGCGGCAGCTACCCGCTGTACACCGGCTCGGCTCCCTCGGTCCCCGGTTCCTACCCGCCGGGCGGCCCGTGGACCCTCTCGCCGGTCACGACCACCGGTGGCGTCGACCACCCGCCGGTGCGCGGCTGGTGGTACTACGTGGTGTACACCAAGGACGCCTGCGGCAACGTCTCGGCGGTCTCCAACATGACCGGCGGGTGCCTGAACTACTTCCTGGGCGACGTGGCCAACGGCTGGCCGTTCCCGGGCAAGGGCGACAACCTGGTCAACACGGTTGACATCTCGGCCCTGGGCAGCCACTACGGCACGTCTTCGGCCGGGTTCCTCTACCTGGATGTCGGTCCCACGACCACCTTCCTGCCGAGCGGCCGGCCGGTGCCGGACGCGATGATCGACTTCGAGGACCTGATCATCTTCTCGATCAACTACGGGGCGGTCAGCAAGCCGGGGATCCTCACCGGTCCGCGCTCGGCCTCGGACGTGCTCCGCACGGAAGTCTCCGAGGACGGCGGGGTGGTCACGGCCCGGCTGGGCTTTGAAGGCACCGGAAGGGTCCAGGGCATCTCGACCCGGTTCACGTGGAACCCGAAGGTGGTCGAGCCGACCGGCTATGCGGCGGGCTCGATGCTGGACTCGCAGAACGGGGTGGCGTTCTCGCCGGCGCCGGGCGCGGTGGACGCGGCTCTTCTGGGCGCGCGCACGCTGGGCCTGACCGGCACGGGGACGCTGGCCACGGTCACCTTCCGCCGGATCGGCGAGGGCGACCCTGGGATCGCGCTGGCCAGGGCGGACGCGCGTGACTCGAACAACCAACCGGTGGAGCTGGGCAAGGTGGTCCGTGGCGTGGCGGGCGCGGCGACGCGGCTGAATGCTCCGGCCCCGAACCCGTTCCGCAGCGGCACGACGCTGAACTACAGCATGGCGACGCGCGGCTCGGCGGAGCTGTCGATCTACTCGGTGGACGGCCACCGGATCCGCACGCTGTACAAGGGCACCCGGGAGGCCGGCAGCTACAGCGGATCCTGGGACGGTCGTGACGAAGCCGGCCGGACGGTCGGGCAGGGCGTGTTCTTCGCCCGGCTCCTCACCGCCCAGGGCAGCTTCTCCAGGACCCTGACCTTCCTGAAATAGACTGCGCGCATCCGCGGGATGCGCCAAGGGGGGCGGTCGCCCACATGACCGCTCCCCGCTTCATGTCCGCGCCGCCGTGAGGGCGCCATGAAGGAAGAGCCCCCGTCCGCAAGGGCGGGGGCTCTTCTGTTTGCGGCCCGCGGACCGGGGCTACCGCACCATCACCAGTTTGCGCGTGAGCACGTCGCCGCCCGAGGCCAGGCGGTAGAAGTACACGCCGCCCGCGACCGCGCGGCCGGCCGCGTCGCGCCCATCCCAGCGGGCCTCGTGCGCGCCGGCCGTAACCGATCCGCTCGCCAGCCTTCGAACGAGCCTGCCGCCCAGGTCGTACACGTCAAGGCTCACCGGGCGGGTGGTGGGGAGCGAGTAGCGGATCAGGGCCGTGCCGCGGGTGGGGTTGGGCAGACTCTGAAGTAGCGAGACCTGTCGCGGATTCACGCCGCCTCCGATCCCCAGCACCGCCGTGCCGCCCGACTCCTTGTAGCGGGCCCAGAACTCCTGGAAGTACACATTGGCGATGTTGTAGTCGTGGATCACCACGGTGTTCTCGTCGTTGGTGGTGTTGGCGGCGTTGCTGAAATTGTGGGAGCCGGTCATCACCACCGGGTTCTGCTGTCCCTCGTCCAGGATCTGGTACTTGTGGTGCAGCAGGGAGAACACCGTCGACCCGTCCTGCAGGACGTCCGCGCGCGGGTTCCAATAGTCGGCGCAGGAAGCCTGCCCGTCCAGCTTGCACCACTCCGAGAAGGCGTCGATCGAGGAAGGCTCGAAGCAACCGCGCACCACGTACCCGGGGATCGAGTCGCGGTGCGCCTTCATGGAATGGCTCAGCGAGTCGCTGGTGAAATCCAGGATGCAGAATTGGTCCGAGAACTGCGACTGCCAGATGTTCTCGATCATGTGTTTCTCGGTCTTGTCGCTGGGGCTCATGTACACCTGGATCGGGATCCCGCCCACCAGGTACTGGTGGAAGATCACGTCCACCTTGCGCGATCCCATCTTGGAGGCGTTGCCGTCCGGCACCGTAGTGGCGCTGCCCCACATCTGGTTGAAGTCGCCGGTGTAGGCCTGCGCCACGCCATAGTCGTGGATAACCAGGGTGTTGTTGCAGTCGCTTTGCCCCGAAACGGAGCAGTTCCAGGAACCGGTCCACACGTACGCGTCGTCCTTGTTGCCCGTGTTGGCGTCGATCGCCAGGTATTTGCTGTGCATGATGCCGAAGGTCTGCGCCTGTCCGTGGTTCCCGGCGTAGGTGCTGGTGATGTAGGGAATCCCGTTGGTCTGCAGCCGGGTGGCCTGGGTGGTGGAGTTGCCGGCGTCCTGGATCAGGCGCACCGTCACGCCCCGCGCGTGGGCGGCAATGAGCGCGTCCGCCACGTCCGACAGGCTGAAGCTGTACAGGGCGCAATCCAGGGACGACTTGGCGGCGTTGATCCGGTTGATCAGTTGCTGGTGCACGTCCACGTTGCCCTGGGCCTTCGGGACGCCGACCCTGGCCACGGTGGTGTCCACGCTGAAGTTGAAGTAGAGGGCGATGTCACCCGGCGTGCCCGGCGAGGGGTAAGTCACCAGCACCTGGTCCGGGTAAGCGCAGGTCCCGGCGCCGTCGGTGGACTTGGCCGAGAAGTGGTACACGGTGCGCGGCGAAAGCCCGGTCAGGGAAAGCGTGTGCACGGTGATGAGCGTGGCATCCGTCACGCTGTCCGTGTAGGCGCCGGTGAGCCCATAGCGCAGGGTCGAACTGGACGGGGTGTCGGTGCCCCAGGTGATGGTGGCGGCGAGGCTGTCGATGTAGACCACCGCCGGCACGGAGACATAGGTGGGCCCGGGGCAGGCCGGCGCCACGTCGCTCTTGAACCGCGGGATGATCTCGTAGCCCGTGGTGTAGGGACTGGTGCTGTCGAACTGCTTGATGATCCCGACCACGTCGAACTTGGCGCCCGGGTCGGGCGAGCCGTTCAGCGGGCAGGCCTTGGGAATGAACAGCGTGGTGGAGCCGGTGGAGTCGGCGATGGTCAGGGTCACGTTGACCGAGCCGGCAGAGACCGGCCACGAGCCCGCGGTGATGTGCACGCCCGAAAGGCGCAGCAGCCGCCCCTCCAGGCCGTCGTGGTTGTCCGCCTTGTAGGCGTTGGCGACGTCAAAACAGTGGTAGTTGAGCGGTTCCGGATTGACCGTGGCCGGTCCCAGGTGGGTCACGATCAGTTGGGCCACGGACGAGTCGATCTCGGCGGTGCCGTTGAAGTGCTTGACGAAACCGCTCACCTGGACGCTGTCCCCGTAACCGAAGTGGAACGACCCGATGCCGGCGGAAGCGAACACGTTGCAACCGCCCGAGGCGTCCATGATCCACACGTCGGTGTTGGTGACGCTGGAAATGGAATCCGGGGCCACCACGGTGCCCTGCACCGTGATGCGCCGGCGCGGCAGCTGCGTGGCCAGGACCGGGATGCCGTTGGAACTGTTGTAGTGAAGGCTGTCGATCGGGGTGATGAGCTGGGCCCTGGCCCCGCCCGCGCAAAACGGCAGCAGCAGCAGGCCAAAGAGAACACGGGCAAGTCGCATGGGGTCTCCTCTGGAGCGTTCGTGGTCCTGAAGGGTTCACGCTTGCGCCGGCCTGCGGAACGGCCTGTTGGCCGGGGGAGTCCGCTGGGCAGGTGCGATGACGACCGGGTGCGTTGCGGGCGTCCCGCGCCCTCGACCAACGGAGAGATATTCGCTGTAAACTCAACAATAGCAGCATTATATCATGTTTAGAGAGCCCGCGTCAACGGCCCGGAGCCCCCTGGCCCAACCGGTTTGGAACAAGGACCGCCCGCCTCACGTACCCTTGTTCCGACACTCATGCCGCCCCAAGGGGCGGCGCGGGAAGCGAAAATCAGGAATCCGGAGGAGCGCAAGATGCCTGGAATGGATGTAGTGGACTACGAGATCCTCGGCGATGACATGCAGTTCGTGAAGATCGAGCTGGACCCGGGCGAGGCTCTGGTGGCCGAGGCTGGAGCCATGATGTACATGGAGGACGACATCGCCCTGGAGACCATCTTCGGCGACGGCTCGCAGCAGCAGGGCGGAATCATGGGCGCGCTCCTGGGGGCGGGCAAGCGGCTGCTCACCGGGGAGTCCCTGTTCATGACCGTGTTCCAGAACCAGGGCCGGGTGAAGCGCAAGGCCGCCTTCGCCGCGCCCTACCCGGGCAAGATCGTTGCCATCAAGCTCCCGGAGCTGGGCGGGGAACTGCTGGCGCAGAAGGATTCGTTCCTGGTGGCGGCCAAGGGCGTGAGCATCGGGATCGCGTTCACCAAGCGGTTCGGCGCCGGGCTCTTTGGCGGCGAGGGCTTCATCCTGGAAAAGCTGCAGGGCGACGGCCTGGCCTTCGTGCACGCGGGCGGCACGCTGGAAGAGCGCACCCTGGCCGCCGGGGAAACGCTGCGCGTGGACACCGGCTGCATCGTGGCCATGCAGAACACCGTGGACTACGACATTCAGATGGTGGGGGGAATCAAGACCGCCCTGTTCGGCGGGGAAGGCCTGTTCTTCGCCACCCTGAGGGGCCCGGGGCGGGTGTGGCTGCAGTCGCTCCCCTTCAGCCGCCTGGCAGGCCGCATCTACGCCGCCGCTCCCCAGACCGGCGGGAGGCGCCGCGAGGAGGGCTCCATTCTGGGCGGGCTCGGCAACCTGCTGGACGGCGACGGAAACTGATCGGGACGGGCGGGGGTCGGGCTGCGCCACCCCGCAGGCACGCCGCGCGCCCGTCCCCGCGGGCCGTGATATACTGGGCCGTGGAGGAACGACTTCATGGCTTTTCAGAGAAAGCACAGTGAATCGATGGTGCCCGCCGCGGGGCCGCGCCTGCCCATCGCCGACATTCGAAGGCAGGTGGTGGGCCTGCGCTGCAGGGTACCGGTGCTCTCCGGAGCGCTGCGCCGTTACGTATTCCTGGACAACGCCGCCAGCACGCCGACCTTAAAGCCGGTCCTGGAACAGGTGGATCGCTTCATGGACTGGTACGCCAGCGTTCACCGGGGCGCGGGCTTCAAGTCGCTGCTGGCCACGCGGGTGTTCGACGAGACCCGTGAGATCCTGCTTCGCTTCCTGGGCGGCGATCCCTCGCTGGATACGGTCATTTACTGTCTCAACACCACCGAGGCCATCAACAAGCTGGCGTACCGCTACCCGATGAAGCCGGGCGACGTGGTGATCACCACCCAGATGGAGCACCACTCCAACGTCCTGCCCTGGCGCGCCGTGGCGCACGTGGTGCCCGCGCCGGTGGACGATCGCGGCGCGCTCCAGCTTACCGAGATGGGCCGCCTGATCAACCACTACCGCGGGCGCTTGCGGCTCGTGGCCGTCACCGGCGCGGCCAACGTGACCGGCTACCTCAACCCGATCCATCACATCGCGCGCCTCGCGCACGAGGCGGACGCCGAGATCCTGGTGGACGCGGCCCAGATGGCCCCGCACCGCTCGCTGGACATGAAGCCGCACGGAGATCCCGAGCACCTGGACTACGTGGCGGTCTCGGCGCACAAGATGTATGCGCCCTTCGGAACGGGCGCGCTGGTGGGGCACGCCAAGCTGTTCGACCAGGGGATCCCGCTCTCCGTGGGCGGCGGCACGGTGAGCTTCGTGACCGACCACTCGGTGCAGTGGGCCGCGCCCCCCGACAAGGAGGAGGCCGGAACGCCCAACGTGGTGGGAGCGGTGGCCATGGCCGCCGCGATCCGGGTGCTGGAGAGCGTGGGCATGGACGAGGTGGCCCGTCACGAGGCGCACCTCACCCGATACGCGCTCGAGCGCCTGAAGAAGATCAAGGAAGTGGAGCTTTACGGGGACATCGACCTGGAAACCGTGGAGCAGCGCGTGGGCGTGATCGCGTTCAACGTACGGGGCATGCACCACGCGCTGGTGGCGGCCATCCTGAGCGTGGAGGGCGGAGTGGGAGTGCGGAACGGCTGCTTCTGCGCCCACCCCTACATCAAGCGGATCCTGCGCTGCAACGACGAGTCCGCCGCCAGGTACGGCCGCCAGATCGCCGACGGCTACCGGGCCGAGCTTCCCGGCGCGGTCCGCCTGAGCTTCGGCATCTACAGCAACGAAGAGGACGTGAACCGTTTCCTCACCGCCCTGCGCATGATCGTGCGCAAGCGCTGGAAGGGCGAGTACACCATCGACGAAGGCACGGGCGAGTTCCGCTGCAAAGGGTTCGAGCCCTCGCCCGGGGAGTTCTTCTCGTTCTGAGGAAGGCCCGGCCTTCCCGCGAGAAGTCCCAGCCTTGAATCCATCCGATCGGCGCACGCGGCGGCCGGC
>JANXVU010000184.1 GCA_025351485.1 Candidatus Eiseniibacteriota bacterium
AAGCGGAGGTTTTCCAGGAGCATCGCCTGGCCGTCCTCCAGGCCCAGCGCCAGGGCGCGCGTGGGGCCGCCCACGCAATCCGGCGCCATCTTGACCGGCTGGCGGAGCAGCCTGGACAGATAGTCGCCCACCGGGCGGAGCGAGTACTTCGGATCCGGCTTGCCCTTGGGGCGGCCCAGGTGCGACATCAGGATGACCCGGGCACCCTTCTCCAGCAGGTAGCGCAGGGTCGGCAGCGCGGCCTCGATGCGCGTGCCGTCCGAGACCTCGCCGTTCTCAAGCGGAACGTTGAAGTCCACCCGCAGCAGCACCCGGCGGCCCTTCACGTCCAGGTCGCGGACCGAGAGCTTTTCCGCCATCTCTACGCTCCCAGCATCTTCACCGCATCCACCATGCGGTTGGAGAAGCCCCACTCGTTGTCGTACCAGGCGAACACCTTCAGGATCCTGCCCCCGCCCATCACCTGCGTGAGCAGGCTGTCGAAGATGGACGAGTGCGGGTTGCCCACGATGTCCCTGGAAACGATGGGATCGGTCTGGTATTCCAGGATGCCCTTGAGCGGGCCGTCGGCCGCCGCCTTCATCGCGGCGTTCACGGTGGCGGCGTCGGTGGTCCTGGCGAGCTCCAGCGTCAGGTCGATGATGGAGCCGTCCACCACCGGCACGCGCACGGCCACGCCGTCCATCTTGCCGGCCAGTTCCGGCAGCACCAGGCCGATGGCTTTGGCCGCGCCGGTGCTGGTCGGGATCATGGATTCGCCGGCGGCGCGGGCGCGGCGCAGGTCCTTGTGCGGCCCGTCGTGGGTGACCTGGTCGTTGGTGTAGGCGTGGATGGTCGTCATCACGCCCCACTGGATTCCGAAGTTGTCCTGGATCACCTTGGCCACCGGCGCGAGGCAATTGGTGGTGCAAGAAGCGATCGAGATCACGTGGTGCTTGGCCGGGTCGTAGCTCTTCGCGTTCACCCCGAAGACCAGGGTGGCATCGGCGTTCTTTGCAGGGGCCGAAACCAGCACCTTCTTCGCGCCCGCCTCCAGGTGCGCGGCGGCCTTGTCGCGATCGGTGAACCGTCCGGTGCACTCCACGGCGATGTCCACTCCCAACGACTTCCAGGGCAGCTTGGCCGGGTCCTTTTCCGACAGCACCTGGATGCGGCGGCCGTCGACCAGGATGTTGTTGCCGTCGGCCTTCACCTCTTCGGGCATCACGCCGTGGACCGTGTCGTACTTGAGCAGGTGGGCCAGGGATCGGGCGTCGGTGAGGTCGTTGATGGCCACCACCTCGACCGACTTGTCCTTGAGGCCGGCACGAAGCATGAGTCGGCCGATTCGGCCGAAACCGTTGATTCCAATCTTGTGGGACATGATGGGGACTCCTCGCGGTTCGATAGTGGGGCGGGTGCTCTCCAGCCTGCGGAACTCGATTCCGCGGCGGATCCCACCGGGGCCGGCGTCCGGCCGGGCACGGGAAAAGCGCGGCATCTGCGCCGCGCACAATGAGATGTGATCAGGCAAACTTTAGGTCCGCGGGGCCGGAGTGTCAAGGCGGGGGGACGGGGCGCAAGGCGATACCCGAAGGGCCGCCGCCGTGAGGCGCATGGCGGCAGGCGAACGGGCGGGGAGGGAGATACCCTCGGAGTCAGATCCGCACCGCCTGGCCGTCCGGGGCGACCCGGTAGCGGTGACCCCGCCAGCGGATGACCGGCCAGACCAGGGCAGCCATCCAGAAAAACACTCCTGCCGCATCCACGACGGGCCGCAGCCAGGCGTACCCGAGCCCCATGCCCCGCGGGCCCCGCACCCTTCCCACGAAGGCCGCGCTCACCACGTGGAGGCCGCACAGGCCCGGGCCCGAGAACCATGCCAGAGGTCCGGCGCCACCGTGAACAGTCTCGAAGGCGAACAGCAGCATACCGTAGAGCGGTGCGGCCAGGACCGGTCCGAGCAGGAAGCGCCGCGGGGCGGAAACTCGCATCATCAGCCACCACCGGTGCCCGATTTCCAGAAACTCCCCGAGGGAGGCCCGGGGATGGATCATGGGGGCCGGCACGGGACTGCCAAGGACCCGCAGCCCCCTGCCGAAGAGCCGCATGCCCAGGGCGCCGTCGTCGCTGATGTGCCCGGCCAGGGACGCGTAGCCACCCACCGCATGGAGCGCGGCCCGGCGCAACACGTGCATGCCCCCGATCAGCGTGTCGTAGCGCCCCAGCCGCTCCTGGACGGCCAGGATGCCCGCAAGGTCGGTATTGGCGAAGGCCTGCAGGGCGCGCGCCCCCGGGGAGCGCGCTTCGACATAGAAGACGGTCGCGCACACGGCGGCGCACCCGGTGGTCTCGAGCTCCTCCACCAGGAGCCGCAGCGTTTCCCCCGCGGGCCGGACATCGCTGTCGGACACGCACAGGATCGGGTGGGAAGCGTGGGACTCCGCGAAGGCGAGATTGTGGAGCTTCTGCGAGCCCCGGGGCGCGATCCCGGCAACCAGCAAGCGGGCCCGCCCCGCCGGATCTCCGGAACAGATTTCCAGAAGCAGCGCGTGGGCGGGGTCGGAATCGGACTCGACCACGAACAGGAATTCCAGGGGGCCGGGATAGTCCTGGCGGAGGAAAGCCTCGAAGTTCTCCCGCGCGCCGGGGTCCAGGTCCTTGACCGGCTTGATCAGGGTGACCGCGGGATAGTCCGGGAGGGGCCGGCCGAGCGGGCGGCGCAGCGCGGCCAGGACGGCACCGGTGAAGATGCACAGGGCGGTGACGGCCGAGGCCAGGCCCGCCGCCGCTTCCAGGGCGAGGCGCGGGCTCACTCCGAACTGTACTTGAGCCGGTAGTTTCCGACGCCGGTGTCATCCACGAACACGAACCGCATGCGGCTGCCCTGGCGGGCACCGTGGCGCTTGGTTCCAAAGATGAGCCTCGCCCTGATGTCGTAGTCCCAGACCTCGTAGGCCCGGGTGTCCCCCACCGCACGGTCGCCGGGCTGCCGGAGCACCTCGCCCTTCTTGCTGCCCTGCTCCAGGGGAAGGTCGGCGCCGATGTCGGTCAGGGTGTTCCCGTTGCCCGGCAGCACCTGCTGGTACACCTCGTCGGGCGGGCCGTAGCGGATCAACGTCCGACCGCGGTCGGTGAACATGCCCCGTTCATTGCCGCCGTAGACGCCGTTGGCCATCTGGATCCGGTGCTCGAATTCGCTCAGGGCGTTGACGTCCTCGAATCCCGGCTCGCCGCGGGGCTTGTTCCAGTACTCGTTCCAGTACCGCTCCTGCTCGCCGGGGCTCAATCCTTCGAAGTCATCCATCTCGGAGTCCGTAAGCGCCAGCGAGGCCTCGTCCGCGAGCGCGACCAGCGAACGGTCCAGTCCGGAAGCAGAGGCCCACGTCATGTCGAACGTGGACTCGACGGTCCGCGAGGGGCCACCCTCGATCCGGGCGGTCAATCGCAGCCGATAGCTTCCCGCGGGAAGCCCGCCCACGCGAAGGGTCTGAGCCCGGTCGAAGTCGTGGGCCGCCTGCAGGGTGTCGGCCAGCAGGCGCAGCCGCGCGCCCCGCCGGTCCAGGATTTCCCATGAGAGACGGAGTTCCGCGGACGGGACGCCGGACGGCAGGTGCCCTTCGAAGTAGACCATCACCTCGCTTCCGTCCCGGCCGTAGCGGCGGCCGGGATTTGGATGCACCGTGAGACGGCGCTTCCGGAAGACGGACGAATCGAGCGCGCCCCAGTGCTCCGCGAATTCCAGGTCGGACAACTCCAGCGAATCCGGGTGCATGGGCCGCACCCGCAACAGCGCGCGGGCGGTGCCGCTCCGGTGCTCCTTGCGGATCATCCCCAGGAGGGTCTTCTTGACGGCTTGCAGGTCCTCCATGCGCGCCTCCACGATGTATTCACCCGGCTCGACGCTGACGGGCCACAGGAGGATCTGGCGCGTTGCGGGGCTGGCGGCGGTGGCGGAGTCGGGCGCGGACACCAGGGACAGGCGGTTCCACTTCCGCAGCAGCTTTCCGGACGGGTTCAGGAAGCGCAGTTCCAGGTTCAGGCTGTCCCCCAGCGCCGAATCGCGGCCCAGGAACAGCAATTGGTCGTTGGAGACCCGCAGGTAGATCTCCACGTGCGCCAGGTCGCTGTCCATGGGGGCGGCGACCGCGTCCATGACGAACAGAACATCGCCCTCGGACAGCTGGGGCATGACCCCGGGAAGGTCCGCCCGGTCCAGGGAATCCGCGTCGGAGTCGCTCCCGCCCCGGGCGAAGGCCGCGGAAGCCTGCAGGAACAGCGCGGCGAGCACCAGGGGGAGCAGCACAAACAGCAGAAGGGGCAGCGCCGCGCGCCGCCCCTTCGTGGATCTTGCATCGGCGTCCCGGGTCTGGCGGCAACCGATCCATTCGAAAGGCCGCCGGCTTTGCCGAACCCGCATGGAGCCTCCGATTAGAAGTCGAACTTGACCGAGATCCGGTGGGCCCCGCTGAGCGACTGCATGTTGGAGTAGGCGTAGTCCACCTGGGCCTTGGTCTTGACGCTCACCGGGAAGCGCAGTCCCACTCCGCCGGCCCAGTTCTCGCTGTCGTAGCCGAACTTGTAGCCGCCCCGGAGAAACAGGTAGTTGTTGAACTGGTACTCGGCACCCATGTTCAAGTGTTCCTTGTTGTCGGGCGGGTGCGAGAACTCGAGGGCGGTCAGAAGCTTGTTGTTGCCCTCGCCCAGCGGCGTCGCCGAGATGCCGACCCGGAACATGGTCGGCATCTTGCTGGTGCGCACATCCGCTTCCGTGACCTCCGCGCCGTGGTCGTACTTCACGTTTCCGCCGATGTTCTGGATCACCATCCCGATACGGATTCCAGAGAGGCCCACGTCGTAGAGCGATCCCACGTCGAACGTGATGGTGTGCCAGCTGTTGTCCGCGAGGCCGGCGGTCACGTAGCGCGCGGTCACACCGGCCGAGAACTTGTCGGTGAAGTAACGGCTGTAGGTGAGCCCGAAAGCCGCGTAGCCGGCGTCAAAGGTCTCTCCCGTCCCGTCCGGATGATAGGGGTCGGTGACCTCCTGTCGATCCATGGTCAGGGAGCGTGCGTCCACGGCCCATGTGCCCGGAATCTGCTTCAGATTGAAGACGTAGGCAAAATGCTCCATGAGCAGTCCGCCGATCCAGCTGTTGTGGTCGAAGCTGATCTCCGTCCGGTTGATGTGCGCGATGCCGGCCGAATTCCAGTAGGTCGCGGAACCGTCGTCGGCCACTGCTACAAAGGCGTCACCCATGCCTGCAGAGCGAGCGCCCACCGGAACCTTCAGAAAAACGGCATCGAAGGTCCCGACCTTCTCGAAGATCTGGGCTGCCTGGGCGCTGCCAGCCAGGAGGCCCGTCAGGATCAGTGCCGCGGAAAAGCGTTTCAAGCTAGACCTCCCTGATCAGCGGATGACCGTGAAACGGCCGACCGTTTTGCCGTACTTCGCGGATTCCACGGAGTACACGTAAATTCCAGCCTTGATGTCCTGCCCGTTGCGCGAGACCAGGTTCCATTCGATCGTGCCCCCACCGTTCCGGGCGCTGCTCTCGTGGAAGGTCTGCACCAAGTCTCCGGCCAGCGTGAAGATCCGGAGAGTGTACGCGCCACATGGCAGGTGATTGAAGTCGACATGCGTGCCCGTCGGGTCCGCGGAACTGCCCTGCAGGTCCCACGCCGCGTGGAACCGGTAGGGGTTCGGAACCACCTTGATGTGCGTCAGGTCCGGCGAGCACTCGGTGCGGGTGACCACCA
>JANXVU010000020.1 GCA_025351485.1 Candidatus Eiseniibacteriota bacterium
CTTTGAGCGGTGAGAAGGTGCTGCTGGGGCTGGTGCAGACAGCCAGCGAGAACGCGGCGGTGTGTCGGGAGTTCCTGGACTCGCTGGTAGGGCGTGGGCTGAAGTTCGAGCAGGGGTTGCTGTTCGTTCTGGACGGGGCCAAGGGTTTCTCGGCCGCAGTGCGCTCGTGTTTCTCGGGGAGCGCGGTGGTCCAGCGGTGTCGCTGGCACAAGCGGGAGAACGTGCTGAAGTACCTGCCGGACTCCCGGCGTGGCGCGATGCGTCGCAAGCTCCAGGCGGCCTACGAGCAGCCGACGTACGAGAAGGCGAAGGCGTCGCTGAGGAAGGTGCGCTCGGAGCTCTCGCTGATGAACCAGTCGGCGGCCAAGAGCCTGGACGAGGGCCTCGAGGAGACGCTCACGCTGCATCGTCTGGGCTTGAGCCAGGAGCTCGCTCTGTCCTTTTCGACGACCAACGTGATCGAATCCATCCAGGCGCACATCGGCCGGCTGACCGATCACGTGGACCGCTACCGGAACAGCGAGCAGAAGCAGCGCTGGGTGGGCGCCGCCTTGATGGAGATCGAGCCGCGGCTGCGGCGGGTGCGGGGAAAGCGTCACTTGTCGGCGCTCCGTGAGGCAGTGCAGAAAGAACTGGGAATCAAGAAACGTCAGGCAGCAGCCTGAGAGCGGGGCCGGCGCTTTTCAACGAGGAATGGGATTGACTCGGGGCGATATGGGGCGGGTAGACACAACACCCACCCCAAGTTATCTGAGTGTGCCAGTGCTGACCCATCGAGTCCACCAGATTGTATTCGTCGCTCAACCGGAGGCTTGGAGCGCCCGGCCTTACTTCTTACTGGCCGCCCGCGCCGCGAGGGCTGCGGAGTTGGCCGCTACGGCGGCGCGGATCAGCTGCTTGAAGTCAGCCGCGTTGATCTTCTCCCCTTCGCGCAGGTCGATCGCCCGCCGCGTGTTCCCTTCCAGGCTGGAATTGAAGAGCTTTTTCGGATCTTTGACGGAGGCCCCGCGGACGAAGGTCAGCTTCACGGCCTGATTATACGACTCCCCGGTGCACACGAGGCCGTCATGGGACCACACGGGAACTCCAGGAGATTTCGGCTTCTCCCACTTCCACTCCTCCTGGATTCCGGGGTCGGCCTCGTGGATGAGTTGACGGACCCGAGCGAGTGTCTCGCCCCTCCAATCCCCCAGCTCTTGATTTCGTCTGGTGATGTTCGCTGAAGCGCTCTCGTCATTCGGAAGATTTTTCGGCTTCATGTCCTCTCCAGCTGGCGCCCGTATCCGGGCTCGGAAGAGCCAATGCCACGACCCCGGTCGCATTCGCCTGGGGCCCGCCGCCTAGCCTCGTATCAGCGCCTCCAGCGGTCCCCGATCCGGGCCGCACAACTCCTGGATGCGCTCCTGCATCACCTCGGCCACGATGATCTGGCCGATCTCGGTATTGACGGGGCCGAAAATCCCGCGTGCCCGCATCCGCTCGCTCATGCGCTGGTTGTCTTCGGTGGGCGCCACGTAGTGAACGGTGTGGCTGCGGTAGCGATGGATCAGGAAGAGGTGGGCGAGCGTCATCAGACGTTTCTGGCGCATGTTCGTGTCGAAGTTGTTCTGGTCACGCACCGAGAGGATGTTGTGGCCCCGCCGATCCTGCACGCTGGCGAACACCACGTTGAGGAGCTTGGCTCCCCCATCTCCCAGGAGCGAGAGCTCCAGCACGTCCGAGCCCGCGGTGTGAGGGCGCAGGGACACCTTGATCTTCCCGGCATAACCGTGCTGCGCGCGCCACAGCTGAAGCCACTCCTCCAGCACCTTGGACGGGACCTCCGTCTGCACCAGGTGCTGGTGCTGCGTGGAGCCCTTGCCCATGGCCTTGGTTGTGGCGGTGCGGCCGGAAATGGCCATCAGGCCGGCGTCCGAGCGCGGACCACCTACCAGGGTCTGCGGCGTGCGGTAGGGAGATTCCAGCAGCCGGAACTTTCGCTGAAGCCTGGCCAGCGCCAGCATGCCGTCCTGCCGAAGGGCCATCGCAAAATCCTCGGCGGCCAAGCCGTCGATCTGGTGCCCGCCGTAGGTGATGAAATTGAACACGTAGCCCATCTTGCCCAGCTCTTCGGGGAAGCTCTTCATCTCCGCGTCGCTCATTCCGGTCGTGTCCCAACTGAACGAGGGCGAAAGGTTGTAGGCCAGCATCTTGCCCGGGAATTTCGCGTG
>JANXVU010000024.1 GCA_025351485.1 Candidatus Eiseniibacteriota bacterium
TCCACCATGGCGATGTCCCGGGCCCGCCTGAACACTTCCTTGTAGTTGGACTGCGGCGAGACCTTGAAGGCCTGGAACTTGGTCTCGTCGAGCCTGCCGCCCGTCTGGAAGAAGGCGTCCTGGCGGATCTTGTTGTCCACCGTGGAATCCTGCACCGCGATGTTGTTGCGATTCGCCTCCTGCACCCACAGGCGGTCGTTGATGAGCCCGCTCAGGACGTTCGAAGCCACCAGCCGCTCTTCGTTCTTGCCAAAGTTCTGGTTGAACTTCTTGGCCTGCTCGCGCGACTGCCGCAGGTAGGTGCCGAGGAGCGCGTCAAAATCCTTGCCCTGGATCACGTCCCCGTTCACCTGCGCCACCGGGGTGGCGGGCGCCGGAGCCCCGGGCGGCTTTGCCGCGCCTTTGGGCGCTCGCGTGGCGCCCGCGCTGGTGCCCTTGTTCTGCGCCGCGGCCAGCGCGGCCACCGCGCAGAGAACGACCGCGAGGAGAGCGGTTGCTCCTCTTCTCACACGACCTCCTGTTGAGTGCATGAATGGATTTCCCCGGATGATTATTGGCCCTGTCCCAGCGAAAAGCCGGGCTGACCGTCGAAGTTGTAGAGGTTCATGATCTGCACGAAATCGATGTTGGTGTTCGCCAGCCGACCCAGCAGCTCGGCCAGGCCGTCGTGGGACACCACCTGTCCGTCCCTGCCCATGTAGCGGCAGCGGATATGGTCCATGATGATGGTTTCGGGATTGCCGTCGGGCCAGATCTTCATCCCGCGGCTGGACATCATCACCAGGTCGAAGTCCTTCCCGCCCAGCTTCTGCATGACGTCCGCCAGGCCGGCCGGAGACTTGCGGGGGTCGTCCACGATGATGTCGATTCCCACGAGCTCCTTGCGGGCCCGCTTGCGCTCCTTGATGGTGATCTGGATGGGCTTGCTCGCTCCTCCCGCGTAGCGGACCGGCTTGAGCGTGGCCGGCTCCTGGCCCATGCGCGCGATGATCGCCTGCGCGAACTCCTTCGTGCCCACCTTTTCCTTGCTGGTGCCTTCCTTGAAGATGTCGTAGGTGTGCATGCCGTCCTCGATGGTCCTGAGCCAGGCGTTGTGCACGCGCTCGGCCACCTCGCCCTTGCCCAGGTGGACCAGCATCATCACCGCGCCCAGCATCAGGCCGGACGGGTTGGCCAGGTTCTGGCCGGCGCGGCGCGGGGCCGAGCCGTGGATGGCCTCGAACATGGCATAGCCGGCGCCGATGTTGCTCGAGCCGGCGAGCCCGACCGACCCCGCGATCTGCGCGGCTACGTCGGACAGGATGTCACCGTACAAGTTCGGCATCACGATCACGTCGAAGACCTCCGGCGTATCGGCCAGCTTGGCCGCGCCGATGTCCACGATCCAGTGCTCCTTCTCGATGTCCGGGTACTCGGCGCCAACCTCCTCGAACAACTTGTGGAAGAGACCGTCGGTCATCTTCATGATGTTGTCCTTGGTGAAGCAGGTTACCTTCTTGCGGCCGTAGCGCCGGGCGTATTCGAAGGCGTACCGGACGATCTTTTCCGAGCCCGGGCGCGAGATGAGCTTGAGGCACTGCACCACTTCATCGGTCTGCCGGTGCTCGATGCCGCCGTAGGTATCCTCTTCGTTCTCTCGCACGATCACCACGTCCATCGCCGGGTGCTTGGTGCGCACGAACGGGTGGTAGGCCACGCACGGGCGCACGTTGGCGAACAGTCCCAGGGCCTTGCGCGTGGTCACATTCAGGCTCTTGTAGCCCCCGCCCTGAGGCGTCGTGATGGGGGCCTTCAGGAACACGCGGGTCTCCTTGAGCGAATCCCACGCGCGCGGTTCAATGCCGGCGGCATTGCCCTTGAGGTAGACCTGCTCTCCCACTTCGATGTAGTCGTAGTCGAGATTGGCGCCGGCGGCGTCCAGGACGGCCAGGGTGGCTTCCATGATCTCGGGGCCGATACCGTCCCCGCGTGCGACCGTGATGCGGGTCTTGCCCGTGGCCGGGGCGCCTCCGGGCAAAGTCTGAGTGGAGCTCTGGGACATGACTGCTCTTCCTTTCATGGCGCCGGGCTCTGGACGCACTGGCCCCTCTTGGGCCCGCTCGCGGGTCCGGCGGATCCCACCGTCAAAGTCGGGGATAACCGCCCAAACACTAGTCGATAGGGCCGGAAATATCAATGGCCGCAGCGGCTTGAGTGGCTGGAGGCCTGCCCGCGGCCCCGCGGCTCCGCCGTTGGGTCCCGCCCGCCCCGGGGCCTTGACCGCGCGCCGCCCGCGCGCCGATACTGGCCCCATGGACCCCTCGCCGATGTTCCTCGACCTTCACCTGCCGCCACCCTTTCGGGCCATCCTTTCCACCCGCATCGGGGGTGTGAGCCCGCCGCCCTGGGACTCCCAGAACCACGGCACGTCCACCGGAGATACCGCCGAGCGCGTTTCCTCCAACAGGAACGCCCTCCTGGCGGCGCTTCCGGGAGCCCCTGGCGGCTGGGCTTCGGTGCGGCAGGTGCACGGCAAGGGCGTAGTCCGGGCCGGAGGACCCGGGAACCTGGGGGAAGCGGACGCCCTGTGCACGGATCTGCGCGGCCTGGCCCTGGCCATCCGGGTGGCCGATTGCGCGGCGGTGGCCCTGGCCCACCCTCCCAGTGGCCGGATCGGCCTGGCCCACGCCGGCTGGCGCGGGGCTGCGGCGGGCGTGATCTCCGCGATGCTGTCGGCCATGGACGTCCCAGCCCTCGAAACCTGGGCCAGTGTCTCGCCCCACCTCGGATCCTGCTGCTTCGAAGTGGGACCCGACGTGGTGGAGGCGTTCGGGGGCCGTTTTAGCGGGCCGCGCGGAGGGGACCGGTCCACGCTCCACCTGGGCCAGGCCATCCGTGCCGAGCTGCTCTCCCTGGGAGTGCTTTCCGGCCACATCCACGAAGCCGGCGCCTGCACCTCTTGCTCGGGGGAGCGATTCTATTCGCACCGTCGGGACCAGGGCACCACCGGGCGGATGGTGGCGCTGGCCTGGCGCGCTTGACCCTTCGGGGCCCGGTTGTTAGCATCCGAGGGTTGCGTATCTACCAGATAGATCCCCACACTCCAGGAGGTTCGTGGATGAATTCGAGGCTGATGAGGCTGACTGCCGTGCTGGCCCTGGGGCTGGCCGTGATGATGGCCGCCCCGGTGGCCGCCAAGACTTCCAAGAAGAAGCACCACCGCTCGTCGAGCCCCAAGCCTGCGGCCCGGCACCCCCGGGTGAGGGTCGAGACCAGCATGGGCGACATGGTGGTCGAGCTGTGGCCCGACAAGGCCCCCAAGACCGCCGCGAACTTCGAGAAACTGGTCAAACAGGGCTTCTATGACAGCACCCTGTTCCACCGGGTGGAAAAGGGCTTCGTGATCCAGGGTGGAGACCCGAACACCAAGTCGGGCGATCCCTCCACCTGGGGCACCGGCGGCCCGAGCTATACCTTCCCCGACGAGCCGGTGCAGGGCGAATACACCAAGGGCACGCTGTGCATGGCCAACTCCGGCCCGGACACCAACGGCAGCCAGTTCTTCGTGTGCACCGCCGACCTGATCGGGAGCCTGCCCAAGAAGTACAACCTGTTTGGCCGGGTGGTCGAGGGCATGGAGACGGTGGACAAGATCAACAACGTGGAGACCGTTCCGCTCACCAGCGGAATGCACCGTCCGGTCAAGCCGGTCAAGGTGCTCAAGATGACCATGATCAGCGAGTAGCTGCCCTCGCTGAAGAAAACAGAAACGCCGCCGGTTCCCGGGAGCCGGCGGCGTTCTCTTTTTCCGGGGATCTCCGGTCTCAGGCGTGTGCCGCCTGCGCGCGCCGCCATGCCGCCCAGGTCCACCACGCGAACGCCGGCCCGAACTCCAGCGCCTTGAGCGCCAATCCCAGCTCCGCCTGCGAGTCCGCCAACCGGTGGGGCCACGGCCCGTAGGCGAGCGGCATCGCTCCCATGAGCCACAACCAGCCGGGCTCCGGGGCGAGCGCCGCCAGCGGCAGGATCCACAGCGGGTACCACGGATGGATGGCCGGCGAGAGCAGCATCAGGGCGCCCAGCGCCGAGCGGGCCCCGAGCAGCGGATCCTTCTCGCGGCGGGCGACCAGGAAGAGCCACGCGGCCAGCAGGATGGCGGCCACGATCTTGGCGCTCACGAGTCCCGGCGTCATCTGCCGGATCGCCAAGAAGATCGAATCGTTCCACCGCCATCGCACCAGGTACTGGCCCAGCGAGAGGAACGGATTCACATCCGGCCTCGCGAAAGCCGCCGCCCCCAGGGCGACCGAGGCCCCCAGCGCCACCCATGCGCGCGCCGGCAGGCGAAGCACGACCACCACGACCACCGCGTTCCACTTGGCCAGCACCGCTCCTGCGATCGCCAGCGCCCCGCGGAGCGGTTTTTCCCCCACGCTCTGCAAGCCCAGTGTCAGCAGCAGCGCCCCCAGGACATCCGCGTGACCGTTCGCGGACGTCTCGGTGAGCGCCAGCGGATGGAACGCCACCAGCAGCGCCCAGGCCGCGGGCAAGTTTCGGCGACGCAGTTCGCGCGTGACCAACAGCACCAGGGCCATGTCCAGCGAGGCGAGCAGCGCCTTGAGTCCGGTCACCCCGGGCGCGATCCAGCCCGCCAGCAGGAACAGGCACTGGTCCACTAGCGGATAGATGGTCGGGATTTCGGGGTAATTGATGTGCGGGTAGATCGCGGACGTGCGAAGAAATGCCAGGTGGGGATCGCTGGGCGCGTACCGAAACGGATTGATGCCGGCCCGCCACACCTGGGCGTCCCACACGTAGCGAAAGATGTCGCCGGAAAAGGGCGGCGCGTGGAGCGCCAGATGCAGCCTGGCCATCGCCGCCGCGCCCCAGAAAACCCACGGCCACGCCCGCGAAGCGGATGTCCGCCCTGCGAGCGCGGCCGCGGTCACCAGGAGCGCGAGCCCCATGGAACTCAGCTGCCAGGCCCGGAGCTGGGAGGCCCAGTCGGGCTGCCCGGCCCACGCGGTCGCCCAGGCGAGCGCGGCGAAGGCCGCCAGCCAGGGAAGCGCGGCTCTCAACGCAGGTTCAGGTTGGCCGTGCCCACGTTGCCAGAGAGATCCACGGCTTTCAGCACCACGGTGTGCTCGCCGCGCCCCACCGGCAGCGTGTCAAAGGAGACGTCTTCGTCCGGCGAGTCGAGCACGCCGTCCACCGGCTCCGCCAGCACCCAGTCGCCGCCGTCGATCGAGTAGGCCAGGTACACCAGAGAGCTGCCCCCGTCGTGGGCCGCGCCCTTGATGCGGTAGTGGTCGCCGGAGCGCTCCCCAGAAAGGCCGCGCCACACCGGCAATGTGTGGTCCACGGTGAACGGCTCCGAAACACGCGAAGCGGCACGCGCCTCGGATGGCGCGTTGAGCGTGCTGTCGGAGGCCGTGACCCGCACCTCGTAGGCACCGTCGGGCACGGAGGTCACGTCCCATGCGTAGAGCGTCTCGTCCAGCGAGCGGGCGAGGGGCTTCCAGGCGCCGGTTCCCGCTTCTCGGTAGTCGATGTCGTAGTGCAGCGGATCGCCGTTGGGATCCATGGCGTCCCAGCGGATGTGCCGGATCCCGCGGGCCCAGGAGGAGACGTCGAAGCTCTGCGGGCGCATCGAACTGCGGGGCAGCGAGTACTCCACTTTGACTCCGCCGGAGAGCGTCTGGGTGATGGACCCGCCATCGGGCGGGCCGAGCAGCGCCTTGGGTTCCTGGGGCAGCACCCGCACCGGGGCCATCTCGGGCGCCAGGTTCTGCTCGCGGTAGGCCACCCGCACGCGCCGCACCTGACCGGATCCCGAGAGCTCCGCGCGCCATTGCAGGTATCGGGCCGCCGGCGCGGAAATGTTACCGCCCTGATAGGACTGCCACTCGCTCCAACCCGCGTCGGGGGTTTCGGTATTGCCGGAGCGCACCAGGAACCGCGGACGACCCTCTCCACGGGTTTCCGCAAACAGACCGCCCCAGCGGGCGACGCGCTTGCCGTCCAGGACATAGGAGTCGACGCGCCCGGAAGCGGCCCTGGAGAATCGCACCCGGTAAATCTGCCCCGGAGTGGACGTGCCCAGAAGCAGGTCCGGGCCGTCCGGGAACGCGCACAGGATCGAAGTCGGGTCCAGGTCCAGCAGGCGCGACCACGAACCGTCGGCGGCGATTCGAAGCAACTGGGACTCTTGCCCGGTGGCCGCGTAGATGTATCCGCCGTGCGCGACCAGCGCGAACGCCAGGCCCGGGCCATCCCACACCTTGGTGCCGGCGCCGTTGGGCAGCAGCTTCCAGATGGAGGACTTCTGCCCCTTCTCCGGTCCGCCTAGCCCTGCGGGCGGCGGGGGCGCGCCCGGAAGGCCGGGCGAAGGTAGCGAAACCTTCAGGGCGGCGACGTAGATGTTGCCCGAGGGCGTGACCGCTATGGAGTGGATTTCCTTTTCGCCCGAGTCGAACAGCGCCCGGCCCTTGCCCGGCCCGGTGATCTCGTACAGGATGCCGTCCTCTTCCCCGCCCGCAAGCAGGGTGTGCGCGAGGCTCCAGGCCAGGCACACCGCGTGGCCCGCGGGCGAGGTCCAGTACTCCTCGGCCGTGCCATTCGCCCGAATGTGGTAGATGCGGCCCATCGCCCCGGTGGCCGCGAACAGCGATCCGTCGCGGTCCGCCAGCAACGCCCACACGTACTCAGCTTTCAGCTCGCACATGAGGCGCGACTTGCCGGAGGCGTCCACGTGAAAGATCCGGCCCTTGGGGCCGGTGCCCGCGTACACTCCGCCGTGGCCGTCGGGGACCAGCGAGAGCACCTCGGATTCGCCCGTCGCGGCAAACTCCTTGAAGCCCGATCCGGTGGAGCGATAGATCTTGCCCGCATGGCCGGTGCCCGCGTACACCACGCCCTTTCCGCCCGGGGCCACCGCCCACACCAGCGGCTCGCCCACATCCCCCAGGGAATCCACGGCCGGTCCGACCTCGGCGCGCGCCTCGCCGCCGCGGGCCGAGCCCCTGCCGGTGCATCTCAGGAAGTCCTCGGGCGATTCCACCGTCCAGTACTGCGTCAACGCCGCGCCCGCGGGCGCCGCCACCAGAAGCCCCGCCAGCAGAATCCCCGCCATCCCGCGCATCACGGCGCCTCGCTTTCGACGTTGAAGTTGAGTTCCATGGCGCCGACCACGGTCTGCGCCATGTACTTGACCGCTTCGGCCCACCGGCGGGCCTTGACCGCCTGCACGCCTCCGCTCTGGCGAGACTCTTCCATCGCCGCCATCGCGGCCCCCGGCAGCGCCGGCAGTTCGCGGCCGCGCGCCGAAAATCCAGTGTCCTCCGAATAGAGCACGGCATAGATCGCTGCGTGCGTGCCGCGAATGGAAAGCAGCTCCAGTCCTTGTTCCAGGCTCTGCGCCCGCAGCGCCCCCGGGGCGCGCAGCCGCTCCGCCTCGAAACGTGCGTCCGCATCCCCCACCACCAGCTTGTAGCGGCCCGCGGGCATGTGCCGCGGGAGATCGATGGTGAAAGTTTCAACGAAGGTGCCGCCGCGGTCCGAGCGGAGCCTGGCTCCCACGCCCAGGCGCTGCCCGGCCCGCACCCGTCCCGATTCGATCCAGGCGCTTTCCAGACTGACCCAGCGGCTGCCGGCATCGATCCGCGCGACCACCCTCACCGAGTCCACACGCTCTTCGTGCCACGGGTTGTTCATCAGGAAACTGAGCCGCGCCGACACGTCGCGGGCGATATCCGTCGCGGGAGAGGCGTTCGGGGTGGTGGCCGGCTGATCCTGCCAGCGCAGGGTGCGGCCCCCGGCGAAGTGAATCACGGCCGAATAGGGCATGGAGAGGCGGCCGATCCCGCCGGCCGTGGAAGAGAGCGCATCCGCCAGCGCCAGGCCCACGAGGCTCGGGGCCAGTCCGTGGTGCCGGGCGACGAAGTAGTGATAGTCGCGCCGCAGGCCGTCCTCGTCGGAGAGCTCCAGCGTGACCGGAATCTGGTCGGCGGCCTCCCCGAGGTGTCCGCGCACCGCATAGGTGCGGTCCTCGGTGAGGGCGCCCACGACGGCTCCCGTGGAAGCGACCTTGAAGGAGCTCAGTTCGCTGGAAAGAATCGTGTGCACGTAGGCGGTGGTGAGCGGCAGGGATATTGATCCCGCCGAGAACAGCGGATGCCCGAAGCACAGCACCTGGTCGCCGTCCCGCCAGGTCACCGTTCCCACGGCCGCCATCTCGAGGTCGCCCCGGACCAGCCCGATTCCCATGGCCGCCCCGGGCACCAGGTCTGCGGCGCTGCCGCGGCCGGGAAGCGTGCCCGCCGAGCCGCCGTCCATGAAGTGGACGCGCCCGCGAAGCTCCGGCACCAGGCTGTCGGCCAGCGCCTCCAGCTGCGGGCTCCTGCCGGAGAGCCTCGCCAGCAGCGGCAGCGGCGTCATGCGCTCGCCGGAACGCGGCGATTCCACTTCCAGCTCCCGCCGCCGCGAGCTATCGGTGACCTCGGTCACGCGGATCATCTGCTCGATCGGGGTCACGCCGGCGATGGCGTCCTTGCTGAACGGCCAGCCCAGCGCGATCGCGCCGGCGAGCCGCCCGCCCAGGTACACCGGGCTTCCGCTCATTCCGGCGGCGATGCCGGTGTGTGCCAACCGGTCCCCCAGGCAGTGCACCAGGATCAGGTCGCCGTCGCTGGAGGAATGCCGGATCACGCCCAGCACTTCCACGTCGAACTCTTCGATCTTGTCGCCGGTGAACACGGTCCGGGCCACGCCCTTCATGCCCTCTTTGATTTCGTCCACCGGGATCATGCGCGCCGGATCAAAGCGCAGCGGCGCGGCCCCCAGGCAAGCGGGAATAAAGAGAACCAGGAGCGCCGGAAGGGTCCGTCTAATAGCCGCGCGCACAGTCCACGACGTTGAGCAGGGGTTCGCCACGCAGGTACCTTTCAAGGTTGATGCTGAATTCATCCACCATCTCCGGGGCCCGGTTCAGGCCCGCGATGTGCGGCGTGACCACCACCCGCTCCCGGGTCCACCAGGGGTCCCCGGGTGGCAGCGGTTCGTTCCAGAAAACATCAAGGTAACAAGACTTGAGACGCCCGGCCTCGAGCTGGCGTTGCAAGGCGCCCTCCACGAGGATCTCGGCGCGGGCCATGTTGATCAGGATGGCATCCTTCCGGAGCAGTCCCAGGCGCCGGTCGTCCAGCAGGCCCCGGGTCTCGGTGGTGAGGGGCAGCACCAGAATGACATAGTCGAGGCCCTGCAGAAACTCATCCAGCGCGCTCGCCGCAAAGACCCTTTCGCAGCCCTCGCAGGGCGCGCCGGAGCGGGACCATCCCCAAACCCTCAGGCCCGCTCCGCGCAGCACGCGGGCCACCTCGGAGCCGATCACTCCTACGCCCATCACGCCGGCCACCCGGCCTCGCAGCAGCTCGCGCCCGGAGCGGTTCCACTGCTGCTCCCGCTGCCGGGTCTCCCAGATCGGCCAGCGGAAGGCCGAGTGCGTCACGCACCCCAGGGCGTACTCGGCCATCTGCGCCGAAAAGTCCTGGTGCATCCGCGAGATCACGACGCTCCCGGAGATGCCCTTCGTCCCGAGCACCTTGTCCACGCCGGCCCCGGTGCACTGGATCCATTTCAGGTTCGGGAGATGCGGCAGCCACTCCGAGGGAAGTCTCCAGGTGACCAGCACGTCGGCATCCAGGCGGTGATCCGGAAACTGTGGAAAGTCTTCCACCCCGTCGAAGGCCACCTTTGGAAACCGGGCGCGCAGCGCGGGCAGCAACTCCTCGAGGAACCGGTTCACGATGAACACCGAGGCGACGCTCATTCCTGCTGCCCTCCCGCCGCCGGGCCATCCACCTCGAGCAGCCGGCGGTGCAATTCTTGAAGCCGGGCCAGCGCTTCCATCGGGGTCATGTGGTCGGGGTCCAGGCTTTCCAGCGCCCGCAGCACCTCGCGGTCGTTGCCCCGCGAATCGAACAACGTCAGCTGGACGGGCTCGCCCAGGAGGCCGGTCGCGGCGCTGCGGCGCTCCAGCAGCTTGAGGATCTCGCGGGCGCGGCGAAGCACCCCCTCTTCCACGCCGGCCAGCTGCGCCACCTCGATCCCGTAGCTGCGGCTGGCCGCGCCCGGGACGATGCGGCGCAGGAACGTCACGCCGCCCTTGAACTCGCGGGCCAGGCAGTGCAGGTTGCGAAGCCTCGGCAGTGTTCCGGCCAGGTCGGTGAGCTCGTGATAGTGCGTGGCGAACAGCGTGCGCGCGCGCAGTCGCGGATTTTCGTGGAGCGTCTCCAGCAACGCCCAGGCGAGGCTCATGCCGTCGTAGGTGCTGGTGCCGCGTCCCACTTCGTCCAGCAGCAGCAGGCTGCGCGGGCCAGCTTCCTGGAGGACCGCGGCCACGTCCTTCATCTCGGCCCAGAAAGTGGATGCACCACGGGTGATGTCGTCCATGGCGCCCATGCGGGTGAAGATGCGGTCCACCACCCCGATGCGCGCCGACTGCGCCGGCACGTAGCAGCCGATCTGCGCCAGCAGCACCACCTGGCCAAGGCTGCGAAGGTAGGTGGACTTTCCGGCCATGTTGGGCCCGGTGATAAGCAAGATCTGTGCGTCGGAAGGATCCATGCGCACGTCGTTGGGCACGAACTGGCCCGCGGGCATGGAGGCTTCCAGCACCGGGTGGCGCATTTCTGAGATTTCCAGCCCCAGGCTTTCGTCCACGTCGGGACGCACGTAGCGGTGGTCCATGGACACCTGGGCCAGGGATCCCAGCGCGTCCAGCTCGCCCAGGGCCCGGGCGGCCCGCAGCAGGTCGGCCGCGCGGCCCTGGACCTGCATGCGCACGTCGTCGAAGAGCCTCTGTTCGTGCGATCTCAGGTCCTCTTCGGCGGACAGGATTTCGCGCTCCCGGGTCTTGAGCTCCTCGGTCACGAAGCGCTCCGCCGAAGCCAGGGTCTGGCGGCGGATGTAGTGGGCCGGGACCTTTTCCAGGTCCTTGCGCGTCACTTCAAGGTAATACCCGAAGACGGTGTGGTAGCCCGCTTTGAGGCCGGTGATGCCGGTCGAAGTGCGCTCGGCGGCCTCGAAGCCCACCAGCCATTCCTTCCCCCCCCGGGCCAGGTCTCGCAGGCGGTCCACCTCGGCATCGAAGCCTTCCAGGATCAGTCCGCCTTCGCCCGCGGTGAGCGGGAGTTCGTCTCGAAGAGACCGCTCCAGGAGTTCCAGCACCCCCGGCGGCGGCTCCAGTTCGGGAGCCAGGCGCAGGGTGAGCGGGGACTCCGCGGAGGCGGCGGCCGATCGAACCGCGGGCATGCGCACCAGCGCGTCGCGCACCCGGCCCAGGTCGCGGGGCGAGGATCTGCCCGCGCCCAGCCGGCCCAGTAGCCGCTCCAGGTCGGACACCGGGGACAGCGCGTCCCGCAGCGCGCGCAGTTTGGAGGGCTCATTCAGGAACGCTTCCAGCGCCGCCTGGCGCTCCCGGATCACGCCGGGGTTCACCAGCGGGCGCTCCAGCATGCTGCGCAGGTGCCGGGCCCCGCAGGCGGTCACGGTTCGGTCCAGGTGCTTGAGCAGGGATCCTTCCAGCAGGCCCGCCGTGGTCTCGAACACTTCCAGGTTTCGCCGCGCCCCGGAGTCCAGGAGCAGCGCCTCGCGCGGGCGGAACCGGCGCGGCTGGAGCAGATCGAGGGCGGGAGCCTTCTTGAGGTCGGTGACGTATTCGAGCAGGGCGCCCAGCGCAGCCAGGGCGGGAGAGAGCGATTCAAAGTCGGTGGTGTAGCCCTGCGCGCGGGCCTTGAGATACTCGCGCGCCCGGGCCTCATCGAACGAATCCACGGCGCGCTGAACGCGAGCAAACTCCAGCCCCAGCGATCGGAGCCGCTCCACCGGGGCCGAGCCGCCCTCCACTTCCACCACTTCGCGCGGGGCGAAACGGAGCCACTCCGATTCCAGGTCCTCGGTGCCGCACTCGCCCACGTGCAGTTCGCCCGTGGCGAGCTCCGCGAAGGCCAGTCCCACCCGGTCGCCATCCCCGAACACCGCGGCCAGATAGTTGGACTGCCGCTCCGGAATCAGCCCCTCGGTCACGGCCGTGCCGGCGGTGACCACCTCCACCACCTCGCGCTCCACCAGGCCCTTGCCGGGCCGGGCCTCCCCCACCTGGTCGCACACCGCCACCTTGATCCCGGCGCGCAGGAGCCGCGCCAGGTAGGCGTCCAGGGTGCGCCAGGGGATCCCGGCGAGCGGAATGGCCTCGCCTTCGCGGTTCTTCTGGCGCGAGGTGAGCGTCAGGCCGAGCACGCGCGAGGCGGTCTCGGCATCCTCGTAAAAGGTCTCGTAGAAATCGCCCAGGCGGAACAGCAGCAGGGCGTCGGGGTAGGCAGCCTTGATGCGGTGATACTGGACCATCATGGGGCTTTCGACGGCCACTTACTCGTTCCCCGGTTTGACCTGGGTCTTGAAGCCGACCGCGCGGAAGCGCTCGCCGGCCGCGCGCGCGGAAGCGGCATCGGAAAAATTGTCCTCGGAACGAACCTGGAACAGCCGGCGCGGGCCACTCGCGACTTCGTGCACCGTGGCCGCGAGGCCCCTTCCCTTCAGGTCCGACACCAGCTTTTCGGCGTGGTCACGCGTGGAAAAAAGGCCAAGTTGGAGATAGGCCGAGCCGGCGGCGGCGCCCTCGTGAGTGGCCGGAGGCTCGACCGGCTTCGGCGCGGGCTCCTGCTCCTTCTTCACCGCGGGCATGCGCGGGGGCGGCACGGAGGCGGAGCGAGCCTTCGCGGCCGCCGCCGCGGCGGGTTTGGCGCCGGGTGACACCGCGGGCCTGGAGAGTGGCGCGACGGACGGCTTGGAAAGCGGCGCGACCGCCGGTTTGGAAGCCGGTGCGACGGACGGTTTCGAGACCGGAGCCACGGCCGGATGCATGGGCGCAGTGGCGACCGCGGAACGTGCCGGAGGGGCGACCAGTTTCAGTTCTTCGGCTTCCCAGCTGCCCGGCGCCACCATGGCGAGCCGCGCCTTGCGCTCGTTCAATCGGTCTTTCTCCCCGGTCTTGCCCGCTGCGCGGATGCTGCCCGCCAGGGCAGCCGCCAGATAGTCGCCCGCAGGATAGCTCTGGGTGTAGCGATCGAATGCCGCCAGCGCGCTCGCGGGATTGCCGTCGGCGAGCAGCGCCTGGCCCACGCCGTAGTCGGCCCGCTGCGAGGTGGAACGGGCCCGGCCGAGGTCCTTCCACACCACGGCGGCGGGACCATACATCCGCAGGGCCATCGCGGTGCGCGCGCGGAACAGGTTCACCTGGGTCGCGCTGGGCGTGCCCATCAGCCGGTTCTGGACGCTGGCCAGCACCTGGTCGGCGGTCTTGTAGTTGCCCTGCGCAAAGTAGAGCTTGCCCAGTTCCAGCCCCGCCTCGGCCGCGCTCATACCCATGGGATGTTGTTCCTGCGAGTGGCGGTACGAGGCCTCCGCTTCGGCGGCCGTCGGGGCCAGCCGTCCGGCGGAGAGCCATGCGGCGGAGCGGACCTCGGGCGAAACTGCGTTGGATGCCACCAGCTTGTAGAGCCCGAGGGCCCCTTCCTCGTGGCCCTGCCGAACCATCAGCGCCGCGCGGGATAGGTCCACGTTGGTGGAGGCGTGCGGAGCGGAGATGGGATCGGCCGCCCGCGCGCCCGGCGCCAAGAGTCCGAGGCAGGCGCACGCGAAGGCCGCCGTGAAGACCGCGGCGCGCGCGCCGGACGCAGCATGTTCGGCGTGGAGCCCTCGATGCGCGCTCAGCTGGAAGCCCTTTCCCCGTACAGCGCCTGGCCACGCGCCTCGGTGATCACGCCCCACACCATCGAGCCCAGTTCCCCTTCGGTCGCAGGAACCGTCACGGTGCGGTTGGTGCGCGTGCGGGTGAGCGCCTGGCCCGGCAGCTTGGGGTGCAGCTTCTCCACCGCCAGCTCCACCCGGCGGCCCACCATGGCCAGGCTGCGCCGGTCGGTCATCTGCTTCTGGATTTCGAGCAGCCGCTTGAGCCGCTCGGTCTTGACCGCCTCGGGGACCTGCCCCGGCATCATGGCCGCGGGCGTTCCCGAGCGCGGGGAGAACTTGAATGCAAAAGCCGTGTCGTACTGGACGCGCCTCACCAGGTCGAGGGTCTCCTCGAACTCTTCGTCGGTCTCCCCCGGAAAGCCCACGATCAGGTCGGTGGTGAGCGCCAGGTGCGGGATCAGATCGCGCGCCCGGTCCACCAGCGCGAAGTACTTCTCGCGGGTGTAGAAGCGGTGCATGGCCTCCAGCACCCGGTTGTTCCCGGCCTGGACCGGCAGATGAATGTGCTCCACGATGTTGGGATGCTCGGAGACCGCGAGCAGCACGTCGTCGGTCATGTCCTGCGGATTGCTGGTGGTGAAGCGCACCCGCTTGACCCCCGGCAGGTCGCCCACGGCGCGCATCAGCCCGGCGAAGTTCATCGAACCCCACCGGTAGGAATTCACGTTCTGGCCCAGCAGGGTGATGTCAAAGGTGCCCCCGGCGGCCAGCAGTTCCACCTCGCGCAGGATGCTCCCCGCGGGGCGGCTGACCTCGGCGCCCCGGGTGTTGGGCACGATGCAGAAGGTGCAGTGGTTGTCGCAGCCGCGCATGATGGTGACGAACGCGCGGAAGCTTTCCTTGAAAGCCGGCGGCACCGGGTGCACTGCGGAATCCGAGCGTTCGCGGTCCACTTTCCGGATTCCGCCCTCGAGCCCGCGGCGCAGGTAGTCCGGCATGCGCGGGTAGGCTTCGGTGCCCATCACCAGGTCCACCATGGGCACGCGCCGCTGGATCTCCTCCCCCAGCCGCTGTCCCATGCAGCCGACGACGCCCAGGAGCGCGGCGGTGCCGTTCAGCTTGTGGCGCCCCAGGTCGGACAGGCGGCCCAGGATCTTTTCCTCTACCGCTTCCCGCACGCTGCACGAGTTGACCAGGATCACCTGGGCCAGCTCGGGAGCGTCCACCTGCACCAGCAGCTCGCGCTTCAGGAGCTCCGAGAGGCCGTCGGAGTCGTAGTCGTTCATCTGGCAGCCGAAGGTCTCCAGGTAGAACTTCACCCCGCGGAGCGCTTCGGGCTTTTCTTCGGTCAAGAATGATATCGGCTGGCTCAAGGCAATCCTCCCCAAACTCGTGATTCTGGCAGGACTTGGGGCGTTTGGGAAGGATGG
The DNA here is from genome assembly GCA_025351485.1 of Candidatus Eiseniibacteriota bacterium. GTDB lineage: Bacteria > Eisenbacteria > RBG-16-71-46 > RBG-16-71-46 > JACRLI01 > JANXVU01. The sequence goes on from JANXVU010000024.1 coordinate 15,159, forward strand.
AGTTGAGGGGACGGACCCCCGCATTGGCCCGGGGTGCCCACACCAAAAACGGTTGTCAGGCCGCCCTGGGCCGGCGGCCCTTCGACTTCCGACGCACCACAAGCTGCACGTCGCAGTCGAGGATGTGCAGCAGGGCCAGGAGGTGATCAACGGACGTCCGGGTGTTGGATTGGTCCAACAGTCGATAAAACTGCGCTGCCGAGGTCTGGAGACGACGGGTAATCTCCCGCTTCGAGAGTGAACTCGCGGCCACGCAGCGCTGGGCTTCTACTTTCAGCCTGTACAGCAGAAGATCGCGAAGATAACCCGGATCCTGATTGTACTCGAGAACCTGCTCGACATGAATGGAGCCCTCGAGGCCGGACTGAAGTTGGTAGGTAAAGCCCTCACGACCCAATTCGGAATCGACGGAACACCGGGCGATCTTATCCCTGGTGGTCGGCATCGGCTCCGCCTTCGTGTAGGGAAATGCCAGCGTGCCGCTCCGCAGCGTGACCTCGAATGCCTTGCGGCGATTGTTCGCTTTCACTGATTGAATCTTCACAGGAGGCCCTCCGCTTCGAGTTCCGCAATGAATCCCAGGATGCACGGAGTGGCGCACCCTTTCATGGCAAGATGATTCTCGAGGTCCCACTTGAGCACCAGGATACCATTACGGTAGACATGGACATGCCGTGGCGAGTGGTCTCCGATACAGGACAGGAAGATGTAGCCGCCACGCCGGATCTTTGCCATGACGTGCTGCTACCTTGCATGGTAGCACTTGTCAAGATGGCCGACGCGCCGATCGACAGGCTCCGGACACAAGCTATCCCGCCGCGCTCGCCTGCTTCCCCCGACGGGCGCCGACCCACTTCACGCCTAGCTTCTGCGAGAAACGCAGCCGGTCCGCCAGTTGGGCCGTGTGGTGCGCGAGATGCCGCAGATTGATCATCTGATGCTCCAGCTTGGAAATCTTGTACCGCCAGAATCCGCTCTCGGGGCTGTGGAGATCCATCGCATCCACGGCGCCGTCCACCATTCGGTCGCAAAAGTCCCAGTATTTCAGCACTTCAGCCCTAGTGTACCGCTCCGGGATCAGGGGCAGGGTACTGGCCGGGTCGGCCGGCCCCGGGATGCAATCCGGATTCTGGACATCCGATTGCTGGCCTTCCCAGGGGCGGAAGTCGTCCTGGTGCCGCTGAAGGTAGGCATGGGTGAAGAACAACGCATGGTACGCAATCTGCCAGTATGCATTCTGGTGTTCCTTGCTGAACCAGAGCTCGTCCGGACAGAGTTCGATGGTTTCCCGGAGCATCGCGAGACCCGCGTGGTACTGGCTCTTCAGGGTGGCCCGGAGCGCTTCGGTGTGCTTCTCGAGCTCTGACGATTTGTTTTCGCCGTTCATGCCGCGATCCCAGGGCATTCGCCGATCATACTTCGCCCTTTCCCGCGCCGGGATCCTCCGCCAGAGGAACACCGTACGCCCTTGCAAAGGCGGTGACTTCGTCCCGCAACGTGGCATCCGGCCGGCGGAGCACTTCCGCCTGGATCCCGGGCGGCACCTCGCCGTAGTGCGCCTCGGCCATGGCGCCGGCGATGCACGCCAGGGTGTCGGCGTCGCCACCAAAGGAGACGGCGTTGCGGACCGCATCCTCGAAGTCCGTCGATTCGAGAAAGGCCACGGCCGCGGCGGGAACAGTGCCCTGGCAGGTCACATCGAAGCCTCCCCGACCCTGCAACTCGGACAGGCTCATGCTGCAGTCGTAGCCGAAGCGGTCGGAGAGCAGTGCGCGAATCTGATCCTTCGTCTGGCCCCTGCGAGCGATCAGCACGGCCGCCGCGACCGCCTGGGCGCCCTTGATTCCTTCGGGATGATTGTGGGTGACCTCCGCGCTTCTCTCCGCCTCCCTCAGCACGTCGTCGAGACCATCAAAGGCCCACCCTATGGCCGCAACCCGCATGGCCGACCCGTTTCCAAAACTGTTGTAGGGCGCCGCGTCCTCGCCAAGGAGCCAGTCACGAAACCAGTCTCCGTAGCCGGCATCGGGATACCGGCGACCCCACAGCCGGATGGCCGCGCCGACGTCCGTGCCCATGCGAATGGCGCTCGCGACGGCAACGGTGAGCACCGTATCGTCCGTGAAGGTCGAGTCGGGATCGAACAGAGGGAAGTCCTTGGCCTTCGGCCTTGCGCCCTCGTGCACCGAGCCGATCACGTCGCCTGCGATCGCTCCGATCATGTGCTGCCTCCCCGGTAGTCCACTCGCCCAACTCACAGCGGCAGCTGCCGCGTATCCGGCCCTGCCGGTCGATCTGCCCATCTGCCGCCAGGTAGCGGAACGGCAACGAACCGCCCACGGTTCGCACCTGGCGGAAGAATACACCCTCTTCCCACTCCCGACAGGTGACAAAAAAAGGGCCGCAGCATGCCGCTGCGGCCCTTTCGGATCGTTGCGATGTCCCGCCGTCGAAACTACTCCGTCGGCAGGTCCCCTTCCGAAGGCGACTCCACCGCGGGAGCGTCGTCGGTCGGGTTCGGGATGTGGTCGCGCAGGAACTGATCGACCTCGCCCTTGTCCGCGTCCTGCAGGTACGCCTTGCAGGAAAGGATGATCCTGCGGCTGGCGACGTCCACGCGCGTCATCTTGAGGTTCAACAGGTCGCCCGGCTTGAAGGCGTCCGCCGGCTTGCGCAGGTTTTCGACTCCCAGCTGGCCCGAAGGCACGAAGCCCTCGATGTTGTCGCCCAGGTCCACGATGACGCCGCGGTCCAGGATGCGGGTGATCGGTCCCTTGAGGATCTGCCCCGGGACGTAGCGCTCGGAGAGCGTCGGCCACGGATCGTCCTCGAGCTGCTTGATGCCGAGCGAGACCCGGCGGTTGTCCTTGTCGATGTTCAGGACCATCACGTCCACCTTGTCGCCCTTCTTCAGCACCTCGGACGGGTGGTTGACGCGGCGGGTCCACGACATGTCGGAGACGTGCACCAGGCCGTCGATGCCCTCTTCCAGCTCCACGAAGGCGCCGAAGTTGGTCAGGTTGCGGACCTTGCCCGAGACGCGCGAGCCGATGGGGTACTTCTGGTCCAGGCTCTGCCACGGATCCGGCTCGGTCTGCTTGAGGCCGAGCGAGATCTTCTCGTTCTCCTTGTCCACCTTGAGCACGACCGCTTCGATGATGTCGTTCTGGTTCACCACCTTGGACGGGTGCCGAACGTGGCGGGTCCAGCTCATCTCGGAAACGTGGATCAGGCCCTCGACGCCCTTCTCCAGCTCCACGAAGGCGCCGTAGTCGGTGATCGAAACCACGCGCCCCTTGACGCGCATGCCCACGGAGTACTTCTTGTCGACCTCTTCCCACGGGTACGGAGTGAGCTGCTTGAGGCCCAGCGAGATGCGCTCCTTCTCGGGGTCGAACGACAGCACCTTGACCTGGATCTTCTGGCCGATCTGCACGACTTCGCTGGGGTGCGAGACGCGGCCCCAGCTCATGTCGGTGATGTGCAAGAGGCCGTCGATGCCGCCGAGGTCCACGAACGCACCGAAGTCGGTGATGTTCTTGACGATTCCCTCGCGCACCTGGTCCTTGGCGAGCTCGGTGATGATGGCGCTCTTGAGGGCCGCGCGCTCTTCCTCGAGCACCGCGCGGCGGCTCACCACGATGTTGCGGCGGCGCTTGTTGAGCTTGATGATCTTGAAGCGGAGCGTCTGGTTCATCAGCTCGTCGACGTTCTGCACCTGGCGCAGGGCAATCTGCGAGCCGGGCAGGAACGCCTCGACGCCGAACAGGTCCACGACCACGCCGCCCTTGATCTTGCGGATGATCCGGCCTTCCACCACTTCGCCCTTGTCGGCGGCGTCCTTGACGCGGTCCCACACGCGCACGAAGTCGGCGCGCTGCTTGGAGAGCACGACCAGGCCGTCCTGGTTTTCCATCTTCTCAAGATAGACTTCGATCACGTCGCCGGGCTTGATGGAGTTTCGGTCCGGGAACTCGTCGATCGGAATCACGCCCTCGGACTTGAAGCCCACGTCCACGAGGACTTCCTTCTCGTCCACGCGCAGCACGGTGCCGCGGACGATCTCGCCCTCGTCGATGTCCTTGAGGGATTCTTCGTATAGGCCCATCATGCGGGCCATTTCTTCCTGGCCGACGGCGTCGACGTCGTCAGGATCGGTGCTTGCCATCATGCGCACGTAGGCGCGCCGGGGACGTTCGTTCGGTGAATCTTCGTCGCGGTCCTCGGGAAGAATCGTGGTCTGGGTCTCTTCGACCATGTGAGTGCTGCCTCCTTAAAGGTTTTTCACGGCCCCGACCCGACTGCTGCCGGGGGATGGGGGTGGATGGTTCGCGGCTCCACTTCGACCGCCTGGGGTGCTTATTTGCCTCCCGCCTCGCGGGCCAGGACTTCCTGCTCGAGCAAGGCAATACGAGACATCACCGCCTGTCCAATCCGGCGGTGCGCCTCCTTGCGCTCGAGCTTGGTCGTCTCAGGATCCGGCAGAAACGGAGGGCCAAAAGCAACGCTGATTCTACGCTTTCGAAGCAGGCATTGCAAGATCTGGTTGGAATTTCGGATATACGCGGGCACCACAGGAAGTCCTGTAGCCATAACCAGATAGCCGATCCCACCGCGGGCTTCCCGGAGCTTGAAGGTCTTGTTCCGCCCCCCTTCCGGGAAAATCAGGAGCGGCTCGCCCCCCCGGAGCAGGTCCGCGGCCCGGTTCAACCCGGTCACATCGGTGCTCCCCCGGTTGATCGGAATGGAGTTGAGGCTCGCGATCAACTGCCCGAAAAGCGGGATACTGAACAGGCTCTTCTTTGCCATGAAGTGGATTTCGCGGGGCGAGTAGACGGCCAGGATGGGCGGCTCGAAGAACGAAAAGTGATTGCTGGCCAGGATGAACGGCCCCCGGTCCGGGATGTTCTCCACGCCGGTCGCATCCCCCGGGGCGATCACTCTCAGGATCCAGCGCGCGAGCGCCCGGATGAAGACGTACCAGGGCCGCCGAGGCGGGTAGCGGCCCTTCATGCCCTGGCGGGACCGGTTGGAAACGGGCCCCAGCTCTCGGGCCAGCGTTCGCGCACCGCCTCCATGCAACGCTCCACCTGGGCGTCAAAACCGAGCCCGGTGGTATCGATCCGGACCGCGTCCCCGGCGGCGCGCAGCGGTGCCTCGGCGCGGCTGCGGTCGGCCTCGTCGCGGATGCGGATATCTTCCATGACCCGGTGGAGCTCTTCGGGAGTTGGAACCAGGTTGTTTTGCCGAATTCGCCGCCGGGCCCGCTCGGCCAGGTCGGCTTCCAGGAAGATCTTTGCCGGCGTATCGGGCCACACCACCGTGCCGATGTCACGGCCTTCCATCACCACCGAGCCGTGCCTGGCCGCCATCTCGCGCTGCATGTCCACCAGATGCGCGCGCACGCCGGGGAAGGCCGCGATCCTGGAGGCCGCCCCGGCGGTCCCGGAGGCGCGCAGGTCCTCGGTCACGTCCACCCCGTCGCAGAAAAGCCGCCCGGAGGCGTCAAAACGAAGGTCCATCGAATCCAGCATCGCGAGCACGGCCGGTTCGGATTCCATCGGCACCTCTCGGCGCGTCGCCACCAGCGCCAGCGCGCGGTACATGGCGCCGGTGTCCACATAGTAGAAGCCGAGACGCTCGGCCAGCGCCCGCGCGGTGGAGCTCTTGCCGGCCCCCGCGGGCCCGTCGATGGCCACCACTCGCGTGAAGCTCAAGATTGCCAGTTCCTCAAGGTCCCGAGGAATGTCGGATCGGATGTCAGGATGGAACCGATGTCCTCGATCCACACATCCTCCCGTGCCGCGAGGGCGGCCACGGCAAAGCTCATCACGATCCGGTGGTCGCCGTGGCTTTCCACCTTGCCACCCTCGAAGGGCCGTCCCGCGCGGCCGCGGATCACCCAGCCGTCCGCGGTGGTTTCGATCTCGCCGCCCAGGGCGCGGAGCGCCGCGGCAGTGGCTTCGATGCGATCGCTCTCTTTCACCTTGAGCTCGGAGGCGCCCCGCACCATGCTATCGCCGTCGGCCCACGCCTGCGCCACGGCCAGCGCCGGCAGTTCGTCGATCAGTCCCGGCACTTCCTCCTCCCCGATGTCTGCTCCGCGAAGCGCGGACCCGCCGCGAACCCGGATGGTGCCCCGGGGCTCCACACCGCCGGCCTCCTCCTCCACCGCGATGTCGGCCCCCATGCGGCGGAGCACTTCCAGCGCCCCGGTGCGGGTGGGATTAAGTCCCACGTTCGGGAGCGTCACTTCGGCGCCCGGCACCAGCAGCGCGGCCACCACCCAGAAGAGCGCGGCGGAAGGATCCCGAGGCACGTCAAAGTCGGCGCCGTGGAGCTCCATCCCGCCCGCGACCGATGAAAAGCCATCCCCCCGCTCCACCACCACTCCCCAGTGCGGCAGAAGCCGCTCGGTGTGGTCGCGGGAAAGGCGCGACTCGCGCACCACGGTGCGCCCTTCGGCGCCGAGCCCGGCAAGGAGCACGCAGGATTTCACCTGGGCGCTCGGGACCGGCGTGGCGTAGTCGATCGCGTGGAGCGAGCCGCCCTCCACCACCAGGGGCGGAAGGCGATCGTTTTCGCGGGCGCTCACCCGAGCGCCCATCAGGCGCAGCGGCTCCACCACCCGCGCCACCGGGCGGCGCGAGAGCGACTCGTCGCCCGAGTAGCGGGCCCGGATCGCAAAGCGCGCCAGCGCGCCGCACAGCACCCGCAGCGAAGTCCCGGAATTTCCGCAGTCGATGTCGTAGTCCTTGCGTGATGGCGGCCCGTCCAGGCCGTCCACCAGCCAGGCGGAACCGTCCCGCGAATGCCTCGCGCCCAGCTGTTCCAGGGCGACTCGGGTGCGCGAGCAGTCCTCGCCGGTATTGAGCCCGCTCAGGCGGCTGCGGCCGCGCGCGAGCCCCGCCAGCAGAAAAGCCCGGTGCGAGATGGACTTGTCTCCGGGCACGGCGATGTTGCCGCAGAAGGGCTTGCCCGGATGGACCCGAAGTCGGTCGGTCAAGACTTGAGCTCCTTCAGGCGGGCGCGAAGGGCGCCGGGATCGAGGGTTTCCAGATCGGAGCCCAGCGAACCCAGGGAATCCGCGAGGCCGCGAAGCGCCCCGGCGATCGGGACGCGGTTTTCGTGCGCGATGTCCGCCCACAGCGATGGATCACTCGCAGCGATGCGCGCCAGCTCGCGCGCGACCGGACCACCCTGCGCGCCCTCGATCCCCTGCGCGCGCCACCGCGCGGCCATGGCCCACGCCAGGATCTGGGGCACGTGGCTGAGCTCGGCCATGCGTTGGTCGTGCGCGCCGGGCTCGAGCACTTCTGCGCGCGCGCCCACCATCCCGATCAAATCCAGCAGCGCCGCCGGCGCCTCGCGCCCCAGGTACCAGGTGGCGCCCTGGAAGAGGTCCGCTCGCGCCTCCCCCGGGCCACTGGAAGAGCCGCCGGCCATGGGATGCCCAGGCACGAAACACGCTCCGCCGGGTGGGAACAGCGAACTCCCCCGAGCGGCGATCAGGGATTTCACACTGCCGGTGTCGGTCAGGATCAGCGAGGAGCGCGGGTGGGCCCGGGCGATGGATTCAAGGATTTCCAGGTTGGCCGAGGGAGGAGCGGCCAGAAAGATCACGTCGCAGTCGGCGGCCAGTGAGGCCATGTCGGGACGGCTCGCCCCCACCGCGCCCCGCCGGAGCGCCTCGGAGCGGTTCCAAGGATGCACCTCCAGACCCAGCGTTTCCACTCCCGCGCGGCGCAGCGCCAGCCCCAGCGAGGCCCCGATCAGGCCGAGGCCTGCGATCCCGGCCGGCCTCAAGGCTACTTGGCCGCGGCCACGCCGCCGAGGACCTCGCGCATGACCTCGACGAGCCGCTCGGTCTGCGGGATGGTTCCGCTGGTGATGCGCAGGTACTCGGGCGGGAGCCCGAAAGCCACCATGCTGCGGACGATCACCCCGAGCTTTTCCATGCGCGCCTGCACCGGCCGGGCATCGGAGTTGAGCTTGACCAGCACGAAGTTGGCGTCGCTCGGGGTCACTTCCAGCCCCAGCGACTCCAACCCCTCGCGGATCATCCGGAGCGATTGCACATTCAATTCCACGGCGCGGCGCACGTGGTGCGGGTCCTTGAGCGCGCCGAGCGCGGCCGCCTGGGCGACGGAGTTCACATTGAAAGGAAGTCGCGCTCGATTGTAGTAGTCCGCGAGGCTCGGGTGCGCCGTGACGTAGGCCACGCGGACGCCCGCCAGCGAATAGGCCTTGGAAAATGTGCGCATCTCCACCACTGCCCGGCCGGCACGCATGTGGG
>JANXVU010000027.1 GCA_025351485.1 Candidatus Eiseniibacteriota bacterium
CGAAGGCGGCGGGGATCCGGGGTATACGAGAAGCGCTCACAGGGGGCGGATCTGGAGGGGTCGGAGCGGGGCAGAAGGGCGATCCAAAACCGGATCTTGCGAGACGGGCCCGGCCGCTTGGCATAGCTGACGAGTTGGTCCTTGAAAATACCGGGATCCTGATCCAAGTGCCAGGGGAGGACAACGGCTGGACGACGCTACAGCACGATTACCCGCGCGAGGCTCCCGATCTCTTCGTATTCGATTCTCTGAAGTCAGCCGCCATGCGACTTGTGTTTGTCGGCCCGCACGTGGTCAATTTTGTCGGCCAGATAGTTCCGAGGGACTCGAGCTACACGGTCCAACACTTCACGATGACGTCAGCAGTTCACAACCACTTGGGGGATGTACTCTCGGCCCTCAACGACTCAACGCAGACCGTGCTCGTCTCGCCCGGGGACACGGTGTCGCTAGCCTTTGGAGCAGTCCCGGTCGCGGACGGCCTCGTCCGCGACTACTTCCTGCTCTCGAACGGCGTGTACTCGGCCACAAAGCCTCACGATGGAGGAGGGCCAGATCCGGAGACCGCCCCATTGAGGTTCGCGCTTCACCAGAACCGCCCGAATCCGTTCTCACAGGCAACCGCTATCCGCTTCGACCTCCCAACCGCAGCTCAGGTCCAGGTGCGGGTCTTTGATGTGCAGGGGAGGCTGGTCAAGCAGGTGGCCGGTGGCCAGTTCGGGCCCGGCAGCTGGTCGGTGGACTGGGACCGGAAGAACTCCGCGGGGTCCCCCGTGCCGGCAGGGATCTACTTCTACCGGCTCCAGACCGGCGGGTTCAGCGAGGAACGGAAGATGATGGTGCTGAACTAGACGGATCCGGCGTCGCCACCCTGCTCACAGCTGTGGCACCTAAGATCGGTGCAATGAGGGATCCTGCTGATCTCGCGGCGCCCAAATGCTGAGTGTGCGGGAACCGCTTATCCTTGCGGCCGCAGGGTTGCCGGCGCGCAACTCGCGACTTTCGCAGCTCTCAGGACGTGAGTGAGCCGTGCGAACTCGCAAGGTGAACCGCCCCGGTATTCCCGGAGACTCCATTTCTTGAGAGGATGGGGTCATGGGACATCCAAACAGGTACTCGCCAAGGTATGGGCCCCATTGCCCTCGACCCGCCGAAATGGCTGTGGGAGAATGCCAGCATGAGCATGCTCGTATTCTTCCCATGGCTCTCGCTCAGGGAGCCTGTTGATTTCGGCGTCTTCCACCTGTCACCCTATGTCCGTCACGAGCTGCCCGGCGGTTCATCGCAGACGGTCGCTGACAAAATCGTTGGTCGCTACTTCAGCGTGACCGGCGAGCCCATTGAAATAGCGACACTGCTTTCGCTCTCCGACCACTCGCTGACCGACGACTTGACCGAAAGAGAACAGGCGGAAGTATTCGAGTTCGCTGAACTACTCGCGTTCTCAGGCCTCGCGACGCGGGATTATTTCCGAGTCTCCGGATATCTCAATCGGGACGCTTTCACTGTCGTACTCCAGAGCTTTGTCGTACTCCAGAGCTTTGAGGATCCGGTGGGGGGCGTCTCGATCCGGTCGCGCCGACGCGATGGAAGCATGCTTCACTTTTTGGGAGACGAGCACTTTCGATCTAGTCAGCCCCAATACGTCCAGGGCGGGCGCGATCCCGACATCGACCAAGCGCTTCTCAAGGCCTTGCTGGGTGCACGCGAGGCCGATTGGTGGGGGGGACTTTCAGATGCCATATTTTTCTTCAATCATGCGAATACGGACAGTGACTACGTCGTGGAATCTATCGAGGCAACGCACACTATTGCCGCGTTTGAGCGTGCGCTTGGGTCAGGGCACAAGGCGGCCAGGCTTGCGGCGGCCCTCTTGAAGACCTGGACGACTTCCGAACCAGATCATCCCAGTCGACCGGCGTGGATCGGCCGACCACGCAACCGGAACATGCACCTTCTCCGGATATGGATTTGCGACTTTTACCACCATCGAAACGATTCGAGCCACGGCCGCCGCAAGAGTGAGCATCGCAAGATTTGGGAACTTCAGGAGCACTTGCTTTTCGGCGCCTACGCGTTCCCGCTCTTGATAAAGTTGCTTCTGGCTGACCGCGGCTGCTACGAACTGACGTCCACGGACCAAGAAGCGATCGACTCGTTCGAGTGGGTTTTGGCTTCCCACCCCTTTGAGCGGCGAGGCGAAGGGCCAGATCGGGAGTTTGACTGGAACATCAGACTCGAGGAAGCCCGAAGTGCCCGAAGGCTCAGGCAGCTGATTCTCCGAGCTGGAGAGTTGATGGCCGCCACGGAAACGATCCCGGATGCCGACAACGACCCGACCTGAGCGCCATCGGCGAGTTCCAGACCAACCCTTAGGCTACTGGATAAAACACAATCCTTCGGCAGCGGGGCCGCTACCGCGGTTGGATGGGCTGCCTGTGCGGGCCAGGCGGCTGAGACCGCTTTCATTTCCTCCGGACCTTTAGTTTTGCACCCGCCTTTTGTTCTGGTAGCTTCTCGACTGGCCGATACTCGTAGCTCATTATCGCCGGCTTGATTCCGAGTGACGCAGGGGCTACAAGGGGCAAGCTGCTGCTGCAATGCACTCCTATCTCTACGGTTTCCTCAATGCAGAATCCTTCCTCTTGGCGTGAGCCCTCTTTGCCATGCGGACAGCGGCGGGCCTACCGCAATCTGCGCAGAAGTTCCGACGCCTTGGGTCAATCAGCCTCGTGGGTTTGTAGAGAACACCGCAGGCACAGCAAACCGCGAGGCTCCCAGTTTTCGCAGCCCGCAGCATTAGTTGAAAGCCGATCACCCCAAACAACCGTCCGTAACGGCCGCAGGCAAACCTGACCACGAAGTCTCCATCAGAGTTCGAGGTGAGTCGTGGCGCCACCTGACCAGTCGCCACCCACTGGTAAATCAACTCCTGCAGCAGTGGTGCATCCCTATCGGCAGATTTCCCGGCACTCGGCAGAAACCAGGGCGAGTATCCCCAGTCGCCCTCACCGGGCAACGGCTCGGCAAGAGCCTGCCAATCCACATTCTCGCCGGCCCTTCGACAGTGCAGTGCACCCGCGATGTGAAGCAGGGCTCGAGCCCTTCGAGACCAGGCGCGCCAAAAATCAACATGTTCCTTTCCCGTCTCCGGCACGCCTACCGGTGCGCCCTCGGGCCATGGGTGAGGGCTGCACTGTTCAATCCCTCGATGGTCGAACATCCAATATCGGATGTCCGGCTGACCGACGGCCAGACCGTGTTGGCACAGGTCTAGGACACCCCGGCGCCTTGCGAAACTGAGGATATCGTCATCGGACCCATCAGCAAGCTTGATGAAGCCGTCGAGCGTTCTTGGGGACGCGATCTTGAAGATCGGCGGCTCCAGAACAACCTTTCTAGTCCCCCTTGCCTGACGGTTGAGCCCATGCAGTCGATAGCCGCCCCTCGGGGGATGCTCCTCTGCCTGGTACGCGTAGCAAATGTGCTTTCCCACTAGCTCGATCCGCTTTGGGATGCGCAACAAGTCAACCGCAACGGACTGGCTAGGCCGGCCTTCTGCGTCGAAGGGTATCCCGATCTGGTCATCGGCGGAAGTTCGCCTTGGCATACTCAAAGGATACTCAAATCGTTGTCCGGTGTCCACTGGTCCCGCAGAATGCCATAGGTAGCTGAGTGTTCCCTACAAGCGCAGGAGGGTAAATGGACAGATTTCTGTTGCGGCCAATCGAGGCCGCGGAGGCGCTCGGGGTCGGGCGCTCGACAATCTACGGACTCTTGGCATCTGGTGCCATCCGGTCGATCCGGGTCGGGCGCTCGATCCGTGTTCCGATTGAGGCGCTCAGGTCGTGGCTAGAAGCCAACGCCTCTGTGACGCCCGCTAGACACGAGCCAGGAAGCGGTCAGTGGGTTCCCTAGATGGAGCCTAAGGACCAGGAGCCCGGTGAGTGCCTCCAAGCGTCCGGACAGGGCCTGCTGCCGTGCCGGTTTGAGTGCCATATATTGCAAACAACGCACGGCACACGAGCCGAGCGCGAGATGCAGTGCAGCTGAGTACAACGGGAGGGGGGTCTGTTGAACGCGATACGAATGATGCTGGGGCGGCCGATGTCGCCCCGGAACTGGGCGTGACCGCCAGAAGCGTCTACCAACTGATCACTGCAGGGCTCCTGCCCTCGGTCAGGATCGGCCACGCGATTCGCATTCTACGGGCCGCGTGGAAACTCTGGCTCCGGGAGGCAGACACCACGGCGATGGCCGCGGCCGGAATGAAACTCACCGGCGAGGTGGCCAGGGGGGCGGACGGCGGAGGTGGGTATGGCTGACGAGCCGATTCCCAGACTGGGCGCATGCCTGGAAGTCCTTGAAACGCTACGGCGCTCTCTGGACCAACTTGGGTTTCTGATTAGGCAGCTGGTGGACGGCCAGGCGCCCCAGGCCGGGCCGGACGAGCCATCAGTTTTGGGCGGCAAATCGGGCGAATTTGATGAATACCTGACGATCAAGCAGGCCGCGAAGGTGGTTCAAGTTACACGTAGGTGGCTCCAGGCCAACTGGAAGAAGATCCCCGGCGCAGGCAAGTTCGGCCGCAAGCAGGTCCGCATCCCGCGGGCCGGCTTGCTGAAGTACATGCAGACTTGCCGGGACAACGACTAGAAGGCCCCGAATCCGCCCGAAAGCGGGCCGTAGGGGCGCCCATTCCTGATGAGCCGGCTTCGAGCCAACATCGGGGGTGGGCGGCCCACGGCGGGCCGAGAAGTGCACAACCAACAGGAGGCAGCGCGATGGTCGAGAAAGGGAGGACGAGGACCAACAGACTCCGGGGAACCGGAAGCCTTCGCCTGAGGGGCAGGATCTGGTGGATCCGTTACTGGGTCCGCGGCGGGCAGGTGCAGGAGAGCTCCGGATCACCGGAGCGGCTGGTCGCCGAGCGCCTGTTGCAGCGGCGACTCGTGGCTCTAGAAGATGGGCAGGACGTGAGGCCCCAGGTCGAGAAGACCCGCTTCGACGATCTCCTCCAGCTGATTCGCGACGACTATCTGGTCAACGGGCGTCGATCCGCCGAGCGGCTCGAGACCTCCATCAAGCACCTGAAGGAGGAGTTCGCCGGATTCAAGGCGATCAACATCACGGCCGACCGGGTGAACAGTTACAAGAGCGCGCGCCTGAAGGCGGGGGCTGCCCCGGCCAGCATCAACGCGGAACTAGCCGCCCTGAGGCGCATGTTCAACCTGGCGCTCGAAGCGGAGCGAGTCTTCAAGGTGCCGAAGATCAAGGCCCTCTCGGTCCAGAACGCGCGCCAGGGGTTTTTCGAGGAGGCGGACCTGAAGCGGGTCCTCACCCACCTGCCGCCTCGGATACGGCCCATCGCAACGTTCGCGTTCCGCTCCGGCTGGCGCCTTCGGGAAGTGACCGGCCTTCGCTGGGAGGATGTCGACCTCGAGTCGGGGACGGTACGCCTCGAGGCACGCCGGTCGAAGAACGGGGAGGGGCGGGTGCTTCCGATCCGCGAAGTGCCCGAGCTGATCGAGCTCCTTGAGGCCCGGCGCCTCGCCACCCGCAAGCTCGAGCTCAGGACCGGCCAGATCATCCCCTGGGTCTTTTCCTACGGCGAGGGCGTCCGCGGCAGACGGCCGGGCGAGCAGATCCGTCGCTTTCACGGGGTCTGGAACAAGGCGTGCGCCGCGGCGGGCTGTCCGGGGAAGCTATTTCACGACCTCCGGCGCAGCGCCGTCCGGAATCTCGAGCGCGCGGGCGTACCCCGCTCGACGGCGATGCGTGTGACCGGGCACCGGACCGAGGACGTCTATCGCCGGTACGCGATCGTGAGCGAAGCCGACATGGCCGAGTGTTTCGTGTCAGCATCCATGGGACAAGTTCAAGGCCTGAATTAGAGGAGACTTCTGCGGTAGACTGAACTACCGAAAGGAGTACTCCATGGCCAAGAAGTCCGATTCCGAAGCCCGGGTTCGCGAGATCCGCCGCAAGACGCGCCGCCGGTTCA
>JANXVU010000045.1 GCA_025351485.1 Candidatus Eiseniibacteriota bacterium
AAAGGACTTAGAGCGCATGAGTTGCTGGGCTTCGGACACATTCTTCGAAGCACAACCGAGGGATCTCAGTCGATCCGCACCACTTTTGAGACCCGGTTGCCGTCGGGCGTCTCGGCCCGGATGAAGTAGACGCCCCGAGCGACGTACGCGCCGGCGGGGTCCCGGCCGTCCCACTGGTAGCGGCGCAGTCCTTCGGGGAGCAAGGCATCCGCCAGTGTCCGCACCAGCCGGCCTTCGAGGTCGTAGACCCCGAGCCGCACCTGGCCGCGCCGCAACAGCTCGAAGGACACATCAATTCTGGATCGGAAAGGATTGGGCGACGCGGAGAGTCTGCGCAATTCGACCGGCCGCCCGGGCGCGCCCACTCCCGTGGCCCCCCACGTGGTTCCCGCGAAAAAGGCGTACGGTGTATTGCTTACCGCCGCAAAGTTGCCACCGGCGTAGATCGCGTCAAGGTCGATGTTGAGCGCGATCGTCTGGACGGAATTGTCCGGTTCCGGGTCCCACGGGACCGCGGCCCCGGTGACCTCGTCGAGCTCCGCCAGGAAACGGTAGTTCTGGTTGCCGATGATCGTGAAGGCGCCGCCGACGGCCACCAGGTTCCGGAACCCGGCCAACGCAAAGACCGCAGCGTTCGCGTTGGGGTTCCACGTGGCGTTCAGATTTCCGGACGAGTCAATCAGCGCGATCCTGTTGCGGCCGATCGAACGGGCGCTGGTGAACGCGCCGCCAAACAGATATCCGTGCGCCCCGAAACCGACCGCATTGACCGGGCCACCGGTCATGAGCAGATCGGGCCACAGCAGCGTTCCGGCCAGGCTGAGCCCTGCGCCCGACGTCTGCGCCACGCCGCCGATCTTCTTGAACAGCCCGCCCGCCAGAATCGTGTTTCCGGATGCTCCCAGGGCATACACCGTGCTGTCGGCGTTGGGATCCCAGGAAGTGCTGCTGCCGGTGAGCGTATCGATGGCGGCCAACCGGTTGCGCGTCACCCCTCCGAACAGCTTGAAGGCTCCGCCGGCGTAGACGATGCCGTTCGAAGCGGCCAGGGCGTTCACCGCGCCATTGGCGTGCGGGTCCCATGCGGATGGCAGGCCGGTGGCCGCGGAGATCGCGGCAACGTAGGGGTGGGAGATGTTCCCGACCTGGGTGAATGCCCCACCCGCGTAGATCGTGCCGCCCGAGGCCGCGAGCGCGGACACCAGGCCCCCGGCGTTGGGATCCCAGGCGGTGGCCGCCCCGCTCGCCGCATCCATCGCGGCCAGCCGGGTGCGCACCACACCCCCGATGGTGCGGAACGTGCCGCCCGCCACCAGCTGGCCAGCGGACTCGGCCAGCGCGTAAACGATGTTGTCGGAGTCGTACGTCAAGGCTGACAAGCTTCCCGTCACCGGATCCACCGCGGCCATGTGGAGGCGAGGGACGATGCCGATGGCCTTGAAGTTGCCGCCCACGTAGAGCGTGGTGGCGCTCCTGGCAAGGGCGTACACCTCGCCGTCGGGATGGGGGTTGAAGGCCGTCGCGATCCCCGTGGTCGCGTCCAGAGCGGCCAGGTTGGGCCGGGGCTGGGTTCCGATGCTGGTGAACGCGCCTCCCGCGAACACCGTGCTGCCGCTCACCAGCAGCGAGGTGACCACGCTGTTGGCGGCCGGGTTCCACGCGGTGGCGTTGCCGGTGGTTGCGTCCAGCGCCGCGATGAACGCGCGGGTTCCATTGCCGATGGTCCCGAAACTTCCGCCGGCGTAGATGGTGGCTCCCACGGGAACGATGGAGAGCACCGCGGCGCTGGCGTTGGGGTTCCAGGCGGTGGCGACGCCGGTGGACGTATCCACGGCGGCGATCCGGTTTCGCGTCGCGATCCCCACGCCGGTAAAAGAGCCGCCGATGTAGAGCGTGGAGCCGCTCATCGCCAGGGCCACCACGGACCCGTTCACGTTGGGATTCCAGGACGTGGCGTTGCCGGTGGCCACAATCAGGGCCGCGAGCCGGTTCCGAGGCTGTCCTCCGATGTTCGCAAAATAGCCGCCCGCGAACACTTTGGCGCCGCTGACAACGAGCGTCGTGACCTGGCCGTCGGGATTGGGATTCCAGGGCAGGAGATTTCCGGAGGCGTCCAGGTGGGCCAGGTTCCTTCGCAGCTGGCCGCGGACAGTGGTGAAGGTACCGCCCACGTACCAGCCCCCCGAACCGTCCGGGATCACGACGAAGACCGTTCCGTTGGTGCCGATGTAGGGAGCAATGGAGGAGCCGGAGGTTTCCGAGAGTAACGCCGACGTGCCCGTGGGCGGACCCACGAAGGTGAAGTTCCCCCCTATATAGAACGTGGTTCCCAGGCGCACGATGCTGTTGACCTGCCCGTTGGTGATCCACAGGTTCGGATCCAGGGCCACGGCCGGCGCGGAAAGGGGTGTGAGGGCGGGAAGGAGGAACGCGGCGAGCAGCAAGGCCCCCATTCGAGGGAGCCACCCCTCCGGGCGCTGCGCGGTGGTGGTTTTCCGGGACGGTGCCTGCATGGCGGCCTCCAGAGGGGGTGCGGTGCATGCTGCTCGGTGGGAGCAGCGCGCGCTTCCGTGAGGCCGAAGTTCCTAATTGGTCGATCGGGACCTGCAGGCTGCGTGGGGGCGACCGCTCGGATTTTCGCCGCCACTACTTTATACTATATTAAAGAGGGGCGGCATTCAAGATGCGGATTGTAGTGGAGGGCAACCCGTACTAGCGTCACAGAGAGATTCGATCGGACATCGCGCACGTCCGAATTCCCCAAGTGGCTCGATACTGTTTCTGGCCGTGATCGCCACGCTCACGGGAGTGGATGGTCCCACTTCAAGAGGGGGAACGATCATGAACCCGACCACCAGGCGCCTGCTCTACTGGACCCCCAGGATCCTCTGCATGGCGTTTGCAGCCTTCCTGGCTCTCTTCGCGATGGACGTCTTCGGCATGCCGATGGATCCCTGGCAGAAGGCCCTGGCTCTGCTGATGCACCTGATTCCCACGATCATCATGGTCCTTGCCGTGGTCATCGTATGGCGGCGGGAATGGATCGGGGCGGGCCTCTTCCCGCTGCTCGCGCTGGCCCACCTGGTGTCCAAGTGGGGGCAGCTCGATTGGATCGCCTACGTCATGATCGAAGGGCCGCTGGTTCTCTTGGGCATTCTGTTCTGGTTCAACTGGCAGAACAGGGCCACGCTCCGGCCGTCCGGGCGCTAGAGCGCTTCGACGGTCCTGCGATCCAGCCGCTTCACCACGGCGACCAGCAGCTTGACGGTGGCGTCGAAGTCACGCCGGTCGAT
>JANXVU010000058.1 GCA_025351485.1 Candidatus Eiseniibacteriota bacterium
TGGTCTCGGGGCTCTTTGGGGCCCCTTTTTTCCCGGCCCCAGCGGCCGCTCGAGAGGCCCGGACGTTGGAACCGTCGACACAGAAGAGGTCCCAGTCAATATGACCCTGATTGGCGACAACCATTTCTTCCGTTCGGCGACAACTATTTCTCCCGGACTCTGATCCCTCAGCCCTTTGCCGCCTTGCCCTTCTTCGATTCTTCCAGCCGGTAGCTCGATAGATTCAGTTCCAGGATGACGCTGTGGTGGACGAGGCGGTCGATTGCCGCCGCCGTGGTCATGGGATCCTTGAAGATGGACTCCCACTTCGAGAACGGCAGGTTGCTGGTCAGGATGACGCTGCCTCGTTCGTACCGGTCGGCCAGGAGGGCGAACAGCACCTCCATTTCCTCCCGGTTCTGCTGCACATAGCCGATGTCGTCGATGATTACGGCGTCGTAGCCAGCCAGGCGCTTGAGCACCCGGGCCAGCCGGAGGTCCCGCTTGGCGATGAGCAGTTCCTGCACGAGCAGGTTGCACGGCGTGAAGTGGACCCGCCGTCCATGCCGCAGGATCAGCTCCTGGCCGACCGCGCACAGCAGGTGCGTCTTGCCGCTGCCCGGGTTCCCGAAGGCCAGCACGTTTTCGTGGCGCTCGAGGAAGGACCCCTCCAGCAGGACTTCGACCTGCTGGTTGACCCGGGCCGGCAGCCGCTTTCGGTCGAAGGTCGCGAGTGTCTTCTCGAGCGGAAGCCGCGATTCCCGCAGCAGCCGCGCGATCCGGTTGCCCCGCCGGACCTCGCCCTCCCGCCGCGCCAGTTCGAGCAGATACCGCTCGTGGGCCAGCTCTTCGGCCCGGGCCTTGTCGGCCTGCTCCGCATAGCATTCGCGGATCGTCGGCAGGTGCAAGTCCTTGAGATGCTGAACGAGTTCGGCCTTCAGCGCGCTGGTCAAGGCCATCAGACGGCTCCCAGGAGCGCGTCGTAGGACTCCAGGCTCACATCGGCAATGGTCACGGCGGTCGGGGGCGGGAGCGGGTCGCCGCAGCTCAGGATCTCCGAGACCGCGGCCACTGAGATCGTCTCACCTCGGTCGATCAGGTGACGCAGCGCATCATCCACACCGGCCTCGCTCACCTGGGCGGCCAGCTGAAGGATGCCCAGATACTCCCGCTTGCCCCGCACGCCCAGGTCGCACCTTAAGGCGTCGGCGGCTACGCGAAAGCGGCTCGTCGGGTACAGATCTTCTCGGTAGCGGTAGTTCTCGAACGCGCCGGGCTTCTTCACCAGCCAGTCGATGATGTGGCGGTACTCGATCCGGTGCTTCTTCTCGCCCCGAAGGCGCGGCATCACATCGACCCGCCGCTGGGCGTACCAGACCTCCAGCGTCTCGGCCCCGAGGCGAACCTCCACCTGCTCGCCCATCAGGCGACTGTGGACCGAGTAGACATTGTGCTGCGCCCGGATCGTGCTGCTGGGCCCCACCCGAACCAGCAGCCGCTTGCCGGCGTCCAACCGCTGGCTTGGCAGCGCCCGCAGAACCGCCTGCTCCTCGGCGAAGCGTGCCCTGCGCCCGGCGTTGCGCCGAGCCAGCAGCTGGTTCAGGAACGCGACGTAGGCTCCCCGATCCGCGAAGTCGCGGCTCCCGCGCAGCAATAGCGCCTGTTCCACCGCACACTTGAACCGATGATGGCTCTGCTCGACGTCGCCGTTCTCGTTCGCCTGACCCGCCTGGATCTTCTGACCGGTCATGCGGTAGTGGCGTAGCAGCGCCTCGTAGCGCTGGGTAAACTCCTCGGGATGCTCCGTCTTGTGCACCGCGGCCGTCAGCCGATCTGTCCGGTGCTCCGCGGGCACGCCACCCAGCTCCCAGAGAGCGTGCTGCAGGCCGTCGCTCAGGCTCTCAAAGCTCTCCGAGAAGCAGATCGTCCCCATCTCCCAGTTCGAGTACGTCAGCACGAAGTGGTACACGAGATGCTCGAACGGGCGGCCCGCCAGCGTGACCCCAAGACTGGCCATGTGGGTGAAGTCCGACTCGCCCAGCTGGCCCGGGTGATGGATCTGGGGGAAGTAGACCTCGCGGGCCGGGCCCTCAAGCGCACGCCAGGCCTTCACGCGGCGCTGCAGCGTTCGAAGCTGCCCGTCCGGGAACTGGCCCGGGTACTGCCGCTGAAGGGCCTCGAAGAGCGTCCTCGCCTCCAGCCGGGGCTCTCGCTCCAGGTGGCCGCGAACCTCGGCCCAGACCGCCTCGAACGGGTCCGGGCGCGTCCGCCAGTCGTGCTCCGGGCGCACTTCGCCGGGCAGCTTCCCCAAATTCCTGTACCGGCGGGCCGTCTTCTCGCTCATCCCGGCCTTCGCCGCAGCCACCGCCAGGGACTTCTCCGTCTGAATTCGCTTCATCAGAAGCCTCACCTGCCCATCGGTGACCATGTAAGTCCCTCCTCATGAGGAACTTAGACGACCACCCCCGTGCGCTGCCAACGGGAGTTTTAATTGTCGCCGGCCGGGAGTTCTAATTGTCGCTGATCAAGTGGGACAACGTCAGCCGGACCCCCGCCGCCAGTTCCCCCTGCTACCGAACTGCTACCGAATCCCGGTCTCTTCATGTCCCCTGGGGGCCACTGGAGGCCATTTCATGAACGAAGCCCCAGACGAGTTAATCGCCTGGGGCTTCGCTGTTTCTCGTGTCGTGACAATCGGTTGACGTGGTGCCCCCGGAAGGATTCGAACCTCCGACACACGGTTTAGGAAAGAACAGCACTGCAGCCGCAAGATACTGCGGCCACGAATCTAATGCGAGTGTTGGAGGCCACTCTGGAGGTCAGGATCTCGGCCTTGCATCCACGCTCACCATGGAGTGC
>JANXVU010000106.1 GCA_025351485.1 Candidatus Eiseniibacteriota bacterium
TCGGCGCCGGCGTCCTCCGCTTGTTTCACGATGGTGTGCCAGGCTTCCCGCTTCGATTCCACCATGAGGGAGGCGATCACCGCGTGCCGGGGGTACTTCTTTTTCACTTCGGTGATCTCGCGCAGGTTCACTTCCAGGGGCCGGTCGGTGATGAGCTCGATGTTGTTGAGGCCCATCATGCGCCGCCCGCCGTAGGAAATCGCTCCGAGGCGCGAACTGACGTTGGTGATCGGCTCGCCCAGCGTCTTCCACACGAACCCGCCCCAGCCGGCATCGAAGGCACGCATGGCCTGGTAGCCCGAGTTGGTGGGAGGGCCGGAGGCGACCCAGAAGGGATTGGGGCTGAGGATTCCCGCGGTGTTGGTGGTCAGGTCCGCCATCTCTTCAACTCGCTTTCTGCGGGGCCGGGGAAGAGGCCGGTGTGGAAACCAGCACGCGGTCCATTTCCGAGGCCACCCGCTTGGCGAACGCCACCACGCTGACCACGGTGGCTTCGTCGCCGCCTTCGACGCAGTCGCCACACGCGAAGATGCGGGGATGGGCGGTGCGGCCGGTTCCCGGGTCCGCGGCCAGCTTGCCCTTTCCGTCCACCACCCCGAAGGGCCGGAGGAACTCGGCTCGGCTCTCCTGGCCGATGGCGCGGATCACCATCTCCACCGGCACGTCGAATTCGCTTCCCGGCACGTCCACCGGGGTGGGGCGGCCCGAGTTGTCGGGATCGCCCGGCCGGGTGCGGATGCAGCGCACCGCCTCCACGCGGCCCTGGCCGAGGATCGCCACCGGCCGGCTGCGCCAGCGGAAGATCACCCCTTCCTGCTTGGCGAACTCGAACTCAAAGTGATAGGCAGGCATTTCTCTGGCGGAGCGCCGGTACAGGATGCTCACTTCTTCGGCGCCGAGCCGGACCGAGGCGGTGGCCGCGTCGATCGCGGTGTTGCCCGCGCCGATCACCGCCACGCGGCGCCCGACGCTGAGTTTCGAGGGGGGCCGGGTCTTGGTCTCCTCGATGTAGAAAAGCGCGTCCTGCACACCTTCGAGCTCCTCGCCGGGAATGCCCAGGCGGGGGGCGCCGCCCATCCCAAGGCCCACGAAAACGGCGTCGTATCCCGAGAGCAGCTCTGCCATCGGAAGGTCCGTGCCCACCCGCACTCCGGTCTTGAATTCCACTCCCATCCGGACCGCCCAGTTCACCTCCGCCAGGCTCACGTCGGTCGGCAGGCGGAATGAAACGATGCCGTAGGTGTCGAGACCGCCCGCCCTCTCCCGCGCTTCGAACACCGTGACCCGGTGGCCCGCCTGCGCCAGTCGCACCGCCACGGAGAGGCCGGCCGGTCCGCCCCCGACGCAGGCCACGCGTCGCCCGGTGGAAGCTCCCGCGCGCAGCACCTGGATGTCGTGATCAAGGATGAAGTCGGTCGAGTGGCGCTGCAGCCGCCCGATCTGGATCGGACGGTGCTGGGCTCCCAGCACGCAGGCGCCTTCGCACAACTGGTCCACGGGGCATACCCGGGCGCAACTGGCCCCGAGCGGATTCGACTCCAGGATGACCCTTGCGGAACCGCGGAGATTGTCGGTGGTGATCTTTCGAATGAAACCGGGGACGTCGATGTGGGTTGGGCAGGCTCGGATACAGGGGGCGTCGTAACAGAAAAGGCAGCGGGACGCCTCCGCCAGAGCCTCGTCCCTGGTTAGACGGGGAACGATCTCGGCGAAATTGGCCTCCAGCTCGCCCTGGGGCAGGGCGTCGGCCTGCCAGGACTGGTCCATGAAGCGGTCTCCCGGGCTTCGATGAAACCGTCTCGCCGGACGGATTGGGCGGGGATGGCGGGCAGGTGAAACCGCCGAACAGAGATCCTACCACAGGTTTACTCCGGCGCTCAACGGGGATGATTGGCTAGCCGTTGTCCCCGCAAGGAGATGGAAGCGAGGCTTGGTACGGAGTGCGAGGTAGATCGGAAAGGGTTGACATTAGCAAACTGGCATGGAATAATATGCACATCAACCCCCACCGGAGGAGCAGCATGAAACTGAAGATTGCGGTCCCTGCCTTGATCGTGTGTGCCTTGTTCGCGGGACCTGCCCAGGCGGTCAACATCAGCCTGTACAATCCCGGGAACCAGGGCATCACATCCATTCGCTACACGGTAAGCGGTTCGATCATAGATATTTACGAGAACTGGGGCAGCACGGCCAACGGGGACCTGCTGGTCTCGGGCCTGGCCGCAGGCGCCAACTACACGGTTCGAAAGCACATCACGAACAACTCCTCCAAGACCTGGACCCGTTTCGCCTGTGAGCTGTTGGATCCGATCGGCAACCTCAACGACGAGCAGGACCCGTTCCCATATCCCGACTGGGTTCCCTACGGATTCTCCACTTCGAACGACCTAGATGGGCTGAGCTTCGCCCAGGGCGCCGGAATCGATCGGACGTCCCAGCACTTCTCCCAGGTCTACTCGGACGAGTTCACCTATCGGCGCGACTTCCTGGACTACTACGGGGGCACGGTGGGATCGCTGGGGGGAACCGACCTGATCACATTCGGGCTGCGGGACAGAAACCCGGCCGCAAACCAGCCGTTCATCCTTTCCCAGCGCCCCAACGGCTTCTCGGTTCAGCCGCTGGAGCCGCCGCCTTCGGGTATCCCGGAGCCGCGAACGTTGGGTCTGGTGGGTCTCGGGCTGGCTGGCGCGGCCGGGCTATGGCGGCGTAAAGCCTAATTCAAGTTCACGTTCCACGGATGAGTTTGGACCGGTGCGACCGGGGACCGCGGGCCCCGGTCGCACCCTTAGTCGTTGCAAAGTGGACACATGAGCAACAATTTGTCCTTGACCCGCAACGCGTTCGCATTTAAAATAATAACAAGTCTACTTATTAGCCTTCGAAAGGATCGTGCGTTGAACAAGTCCCGGAACGTCCTTCTCATCCTCGCCGCCTTGGCCGGTTTCTCAGGCTCCGCACGGGCCCTGAGCATCTCCATTTATGGACCTGCCAACTACGGCATCTCGACCATGAGCTACACGGTCGTCGGGGCGAAGATTGACATCTACGAGACCTGGAACAACCCGGGAGAGGGTTTCCTGGCCATCAGCGGCCTGGCCATGAACGTGGACTACACGGTGACCAAGCACATCACCAACAACACCCGATGGGACTGGGCATGCTTGGGAATTGAGCTTTTGGACCCGGTCGGGCAGGCCAACGACGCCCTGGATCCGCCCTCCGCGCCCTACTTCGTGCCCAGAGGGTTCACCACCTCGAACGACATGGACGGGCTGAGTTTCGCCCAGAACTCCAATCTGCCCCGCACTTCTACCGTATTCACCTCGGTCGTTTCCGACGAGGTCACCCAAAAGAAGGACTTCCTGACCTACAGCGGCGGCACCCTGAGTGGGCTTGCGGGCAAAGACCTGATCACGTTTGGCCTTCGCGACAAGAACCCGAAGGAGAACGAGACTTTCCTGATGGCCCAGCGTCCCTCCTGCGCCACCCCGGTTCCTGGTGTGCCGGAGCCCGGCACCTTGACGCTCCTCGGACTCGGGCTGGCCGGCCTCGCGATGGCGCGTCGGCGGTTTCTCGGCTGAGTTTTCGAAAGCGGGATCCCGGGGATGCGCCATGAGCGCATCCCCTTTTTTTATGCGGGGGGGCCGCGGCGGGGACGGTTGAGGAAGCGCCGCTCCACCAGCAGGAAGAACAGCTTGCCCGCCAGGTAACCGCCCGTGGCAAAGAAGGCGGCCAGGGCCACGTAGGTTCCCGGATCGCCCGTCGCGGCTATCTTTCCCAGCAACTGTTTCATCACCGCCCGCGCGGGCACGTGCACCAGGTAGATGGAGTAGGAAAACACTCCCGCCGAGGCGAGCCAGGCCGGGAGTCCGCGGTCGGGCCAGCCCCGCCGCCGCTCCACCTCGATTGAGAAATTGAGCAGGGTGAAGAAGCACATTCCCCAGAGCGCGGGTGCGAGCAAGCCCGCCCCGCGTTCCGCCAGCAAGGCCAGGCCGGCCCACACCGGGACGAGTGCGATCCAGGAACACGCCCTGGGCAGCCGGACCAACCCGAAGTAGCCCTCCACCGCGACCATGCCCAGCGTCCACTGGATCCACAGGGCGATGGCGGAGGTCCGGACCAGCGGCCACCAGTCATCCCCACCCTGCACCCGCGCGAGCAAGGGGTGGAGCGCGGCCGGAAAGAGCAGGCTCACGGCCAGCACCGTGGAAGCGGCCGCGATCACGCCCCACGACCGACGCCACGCCAGAAGCACGAAGTACAGCGCGTACAGGTACTCCTCGCGGGCCAGGGTCCAGAAGGGCGGGTTGCCTCCGCCCGGGTCGAACAGCGGGTGGAAGCCGTGGAGCATCAGCGCGTGGACCACGAAGTCCAGGGCCATCCACGCGGCCCGGGGCTCGGGATAGCGCGCCAGCAGGGGAGCGCTGCGATGCAGGAGGGCGGCCCCGGCAAGGAGCGCCATGCTCAGGACCAGCATCACGAAATAGGGCGGATAGAGCCGGTGCAGGCGCCTCCTCCAGAAGTCCGCGAACCCCACGCGCGCCACCGTGCCCGAGGCCCGGGCCCGGGCCCAGCTCATGTGGATGCAGAAACCGGAGATCACGAAGAACAGCGGCACACCGAGGTCGCCCCGGTCCACCACGGCGTGAAGGCGGCGGAACCACCCGACCTGCATCGGCATGTTCTGGCCCCAGCCGAAGTTGATCGCATGGTGCAGCACCACCGATAGCGCGGCCACGCCGCGCAGGAAGTCGATCGAGCGCAGGCGGCCGGGCTCCCGGGCGGCCGCGGCTGTGCCGGACGCGCCAACCCCCGGCTCCCCCGCCCCCCCCCGAGTGCCTGATCCAGTCATTCCTGCTCCGTCTCTCCTCGATGCATTCCAGGGGGCAAGGGCGCCCATCCGGCCGGCGGACCTTCGCCACGCGGCCGATGCCGGGGCTTCCGCACATTAGCGGCCCGGGGCGGGGGGGTCAAAAGGCGATTGCGCCAGGAGGGTGTCTGGAACAATGTTTCAAGTATCCGGTGGGGCCTGCCGATTCATCCTCCAGGAGCCACATTTCCCGCGGCGCAATCAAGTGACCCGTCAAGCAGCCCGTAAGAAGGAAGAGCCTGTGCAGCCGGTTTACCTCTCCCATCCCTTGAAGGAGTTCTCAGGGACCCGCGAGCCCCTCGAGGGCCTGGTGGCGCGCGCCGTGCGGGAGGCCTTCGCATCGGGCGCCCGGCCGGAGCTGGTCCTGATCGCCTCGGCCCATCCGGAGGAGTTCGCCGCCGTGGATGGGGCAGGGCTCGCGAGCAGCGTGCGCGAGGAATTGAAGCTGCTGCGGCACCTGGCCCGTGTGGAATACTTTTCCAACCCCGGCCTGCGCCACCGGGGAGCGCACCTTGCCGCCTCGGCCACCGGGGCCGCGCTGTTCCACGAGGCCGCCCGCCGCATCGCGAGCGGCGAGGAACAATGCATCCTGGCCGTGGCCGCCGAGCAGATGCGGCTCCTGGGCCGGGACCGCACCACGCAGGTGCTCCAGGGGCTGATCCACGAGGAAGAGCGCCGCTACGGCGTGACCATGCCCAGTTTGGGCGCGCTGCTGGAAGCCACGCTGGCCTCTCACCACCCCGGTCTCATCCAGGCGCTCGAGGAGCTCATGTTCGCCAACCGGGCCCGCGCCGTCTCCAACCCGCGCGCCCACATCCGCAAGGAATTCCGACGCGCCGACGCCATGGGGCACAAGAACCCGGTGGTCTCCTCGCCGCTGCGCCTGTGGGACGTGGCGCCCACCAGCTCGGGCTTTGCGGCCATCCAGCTCGGTTCCCATCCCTCGAAACGTCCGGTGGAAGTGCAGGTGGCCGGGCTCGGGCAGGGCCACGATGCGGTGGCCCTCGGGTGCCGCCGCACCCTGCACCGGTCCGCGGCCACGCGCGAGGCCCTCGAGATGCTCCTGGGCGACCTGGGCTGGCAAGTCCCGGAGCTCCGCCGCCGGGTGCGCTTCGCCGAGATTCACGATGCTTTCCCGGTGATCGAATTCCTTGGCCTGATGGACTCCGGCCTGTTCAGCCCGGAAGAGGTGGTCTCCGCGATTCTGGAAGGGGAAATCGGCCCCAACGGGCGCCTTCCGGTCAACCAGTCCGGCGGGGTCATGGGCGGGCACCCGGTGGGGGCCACGGGCCTCGGGCAGATCGTGGAGCTCTATCTTCAATCCGTGGGGGCCGCGGGCGTCGCGCCGTCCGCCCCGCAGCTGGGCTACTCGCTGGCGTTCAACGTGGGCGGGCCACTCACCTACAACTTCCTGACGCTCCTGCGCGCGCGGGAATCCAGCGGCCTGCAAGAGCTGTTCTGGCTTCCGCGGCGGCCTCCATTTACTGCCGCGGACTTCGACACCAGCGCCCCGCCGCCGCTGGCGCTGCCGTGCCCCGCCCGGCTCCTGGCCCGCACCGAACTGCACGTGCCGCCGCCGGGATTCGAGGCGCCGGTCCAGATCGGCCTGGCGGAAGTGGATGGGCGCGCGCGCCTGGTCCACTGCCCCCGCGGGTTCCGGGCCGGCACCCGGATCTGGATCGCCGAACAGTCCGGCCGCCTCGTGGTGCGCTCCGGCCCGGGCGTGGCCGAGGGCCCGACGGCCCGGTCCGGGTCGATGCGGCCGCCCCACCCGGCCGCCTAGTCCGCCCGCGCGCCGGGGCACGTCCCCGCCACGGCGTTGACACCCCCGAACCCCCGCCCGTAACCTCATCTTCACATCTCCCGACGTTCACCCCGGTACAAACATCTTTTCCGGCGTGGGCCGTCCCGAAGAAGTTCCAGGATTTCGAAAGGTTTCCATGTCCTCGCGCGAGCCGATCAAGGCCTTGGCCCTGCTGTCGGGTGGCCTTGATTCGTCCATTGCACTCAGCCTGATCAAGTCCCAGGGGATCGAGGTGGAGGCGGTGAATTTCCACACCGGCTTCTGCCTGACCGACGCCCACCGGGCGCTGGGCAGAACCGCCAACAAGAATGGCACCCCGTATCGCAACGAAGCCCTTCGCGCGGGCGCGCACGAACAGATCCCGGTGCGGGTGGTGGACGTCTCCAAGGACTATTTGCCGGTGGTGACCAAGCCCCGCTACGGTTACGGTCAGGCCATGAACCCGTGCGTGGACTGCCGCATCTTCATGCTTACCCGCGCCAGGAAGATCATGGAAGAGATCGGGGCGAAGTTCGTGTTCACCGGCGAGGTCCTGGGGCAGCGTCCGATGACCCAGCACCTGCGGGCGATGCAGTTGATCGAGGAGCAGTCCGGGCTGCCGGGGCTGATCCTGAGGCCGCTCTCGGCCAGGCTGCTGCCGGAAACCACCCCGGAAAAGATGGGCTGGGTGGACCGTGAAAAACTGCTGGCGCTCACCGGCCGGGGCCGCAGATTGCAGATGCTGCTGGCCGAGCAGCTGAAGATCGGGGAGTATCCCCAGCCCGCCGGCGGCTGTTGTTCGCTGGTGGATCCGAATTTCGCCCGCCGCCTTCGCGACCTCTACGACCACCGCGATCCCGAGAGCATCCAGCCGGAGGAATACGTGATGCTCAAGGTGGGGCGCCACATCCGGATCACCGCGCAGGTGAAGATCATCGTGGGGCGCAACGAGAGCGAGAACCGCTTCCTGGAGATGTGGCGCGCGCAGCGGTGGATCCTGACCACCCCCGACCATCCCGGGCCCACCACCCTGGTGGACGGCGAGCCCACCGACGAAGATCTGGCCGAGATCGCGCGCTACGCTGCCCGCTACTGCGACGGCAAGCATGCCCCCGAAGTCACCGTGCTGGCGCGCCGGGGCGAGGAGTCCCGGACGCTGAGGGTGGTACCCCGCGGGGAGTACGACATTGCAGAACAAATGCTTTGAGTTGCCGGAAAAGGCGGATCACGTCCTGAACGTGGAGGGGCTGTTCTGCCCGGTGCCGATAGCGAGAGCGACGGAGCGAATGGTCTCGGTGGGGGATGGAGAGGTGTTGGAGATAAGGGCAACGGACCCGGGAGTGATCATCGACATCCCCGCGTGGTGCCACGGCTCGGGCCTGGAGTTTCTTGGATACAGAAGAGAAGCCCCTCGAATCGTATGCTACGTCCGCAAGCCCCGCGCCGGGGCGTTCGAAAACGGCGCTAGTACGAGAAGTGCGTGATCACGAAGAACTGATGAACGTTTTCGATGTCCGGCGACTCGAAGCGCTGATACCGATAGGCTCCTTTGAACTCCACGAACGGGTAGGGCTGGTAGTCTGCTTCGATCCCGAATCTTTCCGACTTGAATTCGTCCTTCCGTGCCCGCAGTTCCGCCCGTCTCGCCTTGTAGGCATCCGGATCTGTCTTCTCCGGGTCGGAGAAGTCCCGATTGAACTTTGAATTCGGGTTCAGATAGTCGTACCGCGCCCGGATGAGCAGCGAACGCGACATCCTCCGACTCAGATCGGCGCTATACGCGAACAGAGCGGTGGTCGTGTCCGCCCTGGGGCCCACATCCGGGCGATTCTGGCCTGCGACCAGCTCGGCCACGTAGACCCACTCGCCCCACTTCAGGCCACCGAACGCCGCGCCGCGCAATCTCCTGACGGTATCTCCATTCGGATTGGTGCCTCCGGGGTTGTACTGGCCGGAAATGCCGGCGTGGAGGCCTTTCTGGAAGGTGCCCACCTTGGCGGTCCACAGGTCGGCCTTGGCGGAGCCGCCGTTCTGGAGCGCGAACTGCCCGTAGAAGCGCGAGCCCACGGCCGAAAGTTCGACGCCCTGGTCCACCTGCTGGTAGTTGTATCCGAGGAGTTCGAAACGCTTGGTGTAGCTGGTGTGATCGTCCAGCCGCAGGCCGAGCGGCACCCGGAACTGGCCTGCCTTGAGATTCACGCCGCCTGGCAGCATTCCCCTGATCAGGCCGTACGCCTCGCGCGACTCGCGCAGGTCGCGGTTGTACACCACGTCCAGCTGCGGGATGGGCTGCGCGTGAAAATAGATCGAGCCCTGCATGGGCACGAAGGTGTGGTCGTAGAAATCCCTGGAATCGGCCCCGTACTCGTTGGCGAACAGCAGCCTGAAATCGGTGCCCCACCAAAAGCCGTCGGCGATCCGGGGGCTGAAGCTGAGATCGGAGTACGTCGTATCGGCGGGATCCAGCAGGTGGCGGTTCTTGCCGTAGTTAAATCCGAAATCGGTGCGAACCCCTCCGCCGTTGGGGTCGACGTGGCACTGGCTGCACTGGTAACCCTCGCGCGTGGCGTAAAGCGGCAGGGCCCTGGCCGTTCGAAGGGCCCAGGCGAAGACGACGAGCAGCAGGAGTGTGAACAGCGCGAGCCGTTTCATCCGCACCTCCGATGGGGCGTGAAACCTTCCGGGGAGTGCTCAAATTAGGAGAATCCATGTCCGGTGTCAAATTCACGGCCGGCCTGCCGGTCTTCTCCGCGGTGATGGCGTTCCCCGGGGCGGGATAGGATGGATCGTGACGCTGACGGGACGATCGAGCGGCGCGCTCGAGCGGCATGGGTGGGGCCGTCAGCGCGGGCGCCGGCCTTCCCTGAGGTAGTCCGCGAAGTCCCGCACCATCCGGCTGTGGTCGAAGGCCAGCGGATGGGGGGCTTCGGAGGGGGTGAAGATCGCCACCCTTTCCGCATCGTCGCCGGCCCGCAACTCCCCGCTGCCGGCAGCCAGGAACACCGTGGTGACCGAGTGCTGGCGGGTGTCCCGCTCCGGGTCGGAGTAGACGTGGAACTGCTCGAGGTCCTCCAGTTCCAGGTTGGTCTCTTCGCGGGCTTCGCGCCTCGCGGCGTCCTCCAGGCGCTCTCCGTAGTCCACGTACCCGCCCGGCAGCGCCCAGTTGATGGGATCGTTGCGCCGGTAGACCAGCACGATCCCGCCCTGGTAGCGGATCAGCATGTCCACGGTGACGGCCGGGCGCTGCCAGGTCCTGACCGCCGTCCCGCACTGCCGGCAGAACTCCCGGACCTCGCCCTCCCGGCTCACGGGGCGGTGATCCCTGCCGCCTTCAGCAGGTCGGCTGCCTTGAACATGGAGTGAAGCTCCAGCCCTTCCGCAGCCAGGGCTTCCCGACCCCCCTGTTCGCGATCCACCACCGCCCATACTCCAACGATGGGGCAGCCCAGCTCGCGCACCGCCGCGGCCGCCTCCAGGGCGGAAGAGCCGCTGGTCACCACGTCCTCCAGGAGCGCCACCGGCGTTCCCGGCTCGAGCCCTCCCTCGATGCGGTTGCCTGTCCCGTGCTCCTTGGTCTTTTTGCGCACCAGGAAGGCGGGCAGGGGGTGGCCCCACTCCGAGGACAGGGCGGCCAGGGCGCAGGCCATGGGGTCGGCCCCCAGCGTGAGCCCGCCGGTCGCACGGGCGGCGGTCGCACGTATGGAATCGAACAGCAGGCGGGAGATCAACACCGCGCCCCGGGGATCCAGGCTGGTCCGGCGCACGTCCAGGTAGAAAGTGGAGGCCCGGCCCGAGGCCAGGACGAAATTTCCTTTGAAAAGGGAGCGGTCCAGGAGCAATTGGAAGAGCTCATCGCGGGACGACTTAGATTGGGTGGTCATGGGGCCAAATTAGCTGTTGGGAACAGCCTCGTCAATAATCCATTGACTATCTAGCAAATCTATGTTATTATTCCACTTGCATCCAATCCGAACCACCCTTGGGCCGCATCTGAGATCAGGAGAGGAATCTGCGCAATCTCTATCCTTCTCACGAAGTCCTTTCCCCCGTCCTGGACAATCATGCCTACACGCGTCCGCACGCCCCGGCGGAAGGCGCGCTCGTGGGTTCACCGTACCCGGCACCTTGCAGGAGACGAATGATGGCGCGCACAAGCCGCGGCAGCTTCGATGGAGTCCTCGCTTTCTTCGTTCTGGTGCTTGCCATCGGACTGCCGGCCGGGGCCCGAGCTTCTTCCACGCTGACCCAGGACGTGCGCTTTTCCTTGCGCGACCTGAAGGTCTGGCAGGCGGGGGGCGAGACCAAGGTCTCCCTTCGAAAAACCACCAACCGTGCCATGCCCGGCGAACCGGAGCTGCCGGTAGCTTCCGCCAATCTCGAACTCCCTCCGGGTTCTCGCGTTACTTCCTGGCGGGTGACTCCCATGGAAGAGATCGAAGTTCCGGCCCACGCGCAGATCGCCGCCGCCAAACCGCTGGTGACCAGCGAAGGACGCAAGCTGGATGCCCGGGTCAAGATCAGCCCGGACCAGTGGTTCCCGGCCGTCCAGCACGGCCGGCTCCTGTCCGGCGCCATGCAGGGACACAGCCTGGCCACGGTGGCCCTGCGCCCGCTGCGCTACCTGCCTTCCGAGGGACGCCTGCGCCTGTGCACCCACTTCAAAGTGGACGTGACCATCGAGGGCGGCGGAACGCCCCCGCTCACGCGGGTGCGCCGAACCGAGCAGACCGAGCTCCAGGCGTCGCGCGCTCTTCACACCCTTGGGCT
Source organism: Candidatus Eiseniibacteriota bacterium (assembly GCA_025351485.1). GTDB lineage: Bacteria > Eisenbacteria > RBG-16-71-46 > RBG-16-71-46 > JACRLI01 > JANXVU01. The sequence goes on from JANXVU010000106.1 coordinate 11,424, forward strand.
CAAGTACACACCCTCGCCGATCCCGGCCTCCCGCCGCGGCAGCGCGCTGAAGCAGGCCGCGGGCGAGTACGCCGGGCCGTTCGGCCACGATGTGGCCTACCTGATCGTCACCGCCGACTCCATGGTCTCCGCGTTCCAGCCGCTGGTGGACTGGAAGAACCGGCAGGGCATTTCGGCCCAGGTGGTCGGGCTTTCCACGGTGGTCGCCAAATATCCGCAGGGAGTCGATATTCCCGAGAAGGTCCGCATGTTCGCGAAGGATTGCTACATGTACTCGGGCACCGTCTGGATCCTGGTGGCCGGCGGCGGAACGATCATCCCGCCGCGCTATGCGCACAGCGATCTGCTGGGAGGGGACAACATCCCCGCCGACTCCTACTTCGGCAACCTGGACGGCAACTGGAACGCCAACTCCAACTCGGTGTTCGGCGAGGCGGGCTTCGATTCCGCCAGCAGCGACCTGGTGGACTTTTACCCGGAGCTCTACGTGGGCCGCGCCCCCTGCAACTCGGTTGCCGATGCCGGCACGTTCGTGACCAAGACCATCAACTACGACCGCAATCCGCCGGCGAATTTCCTGAACAACATGCTGTTCTTTGCCGAGGTGCTCTTTCCGGCAGCCTGGGACGGCAATGAACAGACGATCATCTACGACGGAACCCAACTGGCCGAGGACGCGTACGACACCATGCCGTCCTACAACCACAAGGTCCGCCTCTACGAGCACAACAATCAGACGTTCTACCCCGGCAGCATCAAGGAGAACCGCAGCAGCGTGATCGATTCGTTGAATGCGGGCTACAACCTGGCGTTCCACGTGGGGCACGGATTCCGCAACTCGATGTCCGTGGGGGCCGAGGTGATGGTCAACGCGGACATCCGCGCGTTGCACAACAGCCCGCGCAACTCCTACCTGGTCTCGGTGGACTGCACCTCGGGCGCGATCGACTTCGATTGCATCGGAGCTGCTTCGGTGAACAACCCGAACGGGGGCGCGTTCGCCTTCTGGGGCTCCACCCGCGAGGCCTTTCCGGTCGTGACCCGGGTCTACCTCCAGAACTATTTCAACATCGCGATCCGCGACAGCATCAGCGAGATGGGCGAAGCCCTGGCGCTGTGCAAGATTCCGCTGATCTCCCTGGCGGACGGGGACTACCCGGACCGCTGGACGCAGCTGACATTCATCCTGTTCGGGGACCCTTCGCTGCGCTTCCGGACCCGCCTGTCCAGCCCGCTGTTCGCGAGCAGCCCCCCGACCTTCGTGATGGGCGACGCCGGCTACACCGTCAACGTGACCACCACGGGCGGGGCTCCGGTGGAAAGCGCGGTCGTGGCGGTGTACAAGGTGGGTGACGACCTCAAGGCCGGCTACACCAACGCTTCCGGCCAGGTCACGCTGCCCTTCGCCCCCGACAACACCGGCAGCTTCCTGGTCACCGCCACCAAGCGGAACTACACGCCCTACCAGGGCACGGCCAACGTTCTGACCAGCGGCGCCGCGTACCTGTATGACGCGTCCACCACCAAGACCGTGCTGGACACCGCCGCCCCGCCCGAGAGCGGCAACGGGGACGGAGTGATCGACGCGGGCGAGACCGTGGACCTCAAGATCCTCGTGGGCAACCGGGGAGCATCCCCGGGAACCGGCGTGCAGGGCTTGCTTTCGACCGCCGATTCCACGATCACGCTCCTCGATCCTTCGGTGAGTTACGGGACGCTTCTGCCTTCCGCTACCAGCCAGGGCACGGGCACCTACCGGCTCACGTTTTCACGGGAATCCCATGATGGGGGCAAGGTGCCGTTCAACCTGCACCTCACCGACAACGAAGGGGACACCCGCGACGACTTCCTGCGCCTGACCGTCCGGGCTCCGCAAGCCGAGCAGTACTTCCACACCTACCTGGACTCGGTTTCCGGCGCGACGCACTTCACCATCCTCAAGGTGGGGGTCCGGAACCTGGGCAGCGGACCATTCCGCGCCCTCAAGGGCACCCTGAGGCCGGTGGCGGGCTCCTACGTGGGCCTCGACACCGTGTCCAACTACGGAAACCTGGCCTCCGGCGCCAACTGGATCGGGAGTTCGGAGTACCGATTCCAGGGCCAGGCCACCGCGCTGAGCCGCTTTAACCTTTTCCTGACCGATGCCTACGGCCACACCGACACCGCGTGCGTGGACCTCAAGGCGCCGGCCCCGGTCTCGCAGCTCAGCGGGGTGGGGGCGCAGACCTCCATCACTCTGACCTGGCAGGACTCGCCCGATCTGTTCTCGATCGCCGGGTACTACATCTACCGGTCCACCAGCCAGGGCGGCCCGTTTGCGCGGAGCAACTCGCGGATCACCGAGCGCGAGGCCTACTACCAGGACTTCGGCCTGGCACCGCTGACGCTCTACTACTACTACGTCACCGCGGTGGACTCCTGCGGGAACGAGAGCGTGGCGTCCAACACCACCAGCGTGAGCACCAATCCGCCGTACCACCTGGGCTGGCCCATCGAGACCGGCATCGAGCAGGCCGGCTCCCCGGCGATGGTCAACTTCGATCATTCTCCCGACGGCTCGCTGGAAGTGGTGCAAGGATCGAGCGGCATCTATATGTGGCACCCCGACGGCGCGGAAGTGCGGGATGGCGACAATCAGCCGACCACCTCGGGCCTGTGGGTGAAGCGCGGAGACACGTACGCCAACTCGGTGAACGTGTCCGACCTGTTCAAGGATGGGAAGTACTACGTCGCGGCCTGCTCGCGCGACTCCGACTGGGTGTTCGTGTGGAACGAGGACGGCGACGTGGCCCCCGGCTGGCCGCAGAAGGTCTCCGGTTTCCCCTTCGGCACCATCGCGGTCGGGGACATCGACGGCGACGGCAAGCCCGAGGTGGTGATGGGCTGCGGGCAGAACATCTATGCCTGGCACCGCGACGGGACCGAGGTCCGAAACGGCGACAGCAACCCGGCCACCAACGGCGTGTTCGCGGTCATCGGCGGTTCATACTGCTACAGCAGCCCGGCGCTGGCCGACCTGGACGGGGACGGCAAGCTGGACATCATCATCGGGTCCGCGGACTCCAAAGTGCACGCCTTCAAGTACACCGGCGCGGAGGTCAAGGGCTGGCCTTACCTCATCGGTGGCATCGTCACGGGGTCGGCGGCGGTCGGGGACATCGACCTGGACGGACACCTGGAAGTGGTGGTGCCGTGCACCAACAACAACCTTTACTGCCTCTCCGATTCCGGCACCATCAAGCCCGGTTGGCCGGTCGCGATTCGCCTGGACCGCACCAGCCGCAGCCCTTCGCCGGCCCTGGCCGACCTGGACGGGGACGGCTATCTGGACGTCATCGAGGCCAGCACCGACGGGTACATCCGCGCCCTCAGTCGCACCGGCGCGAACCTGTCCGGTTGGAGCAACGTGCGCTACGCGGCCCTCTACGCGGTGGGGGCGGGCTCGTCGGAATCCTCGCCGATCGTCGCGGACGTCAATGGCGACGGCAAGCTCGAGGTCCTGGAAGGGGCCGAGGACGCCAACTTCTACGGGTTCAACTTCGACGGCACGCCGCTGGCCGGATTCCCGATCCGCCTCGGCGGCGAGGTGCGCGGCACGCCGGCGGTGTGGGACCTGACCAACACCGGCAAGATCAACATCGTGCTCGCCGACTGGGACAAGAACGTCTACGTCTGGGACTACCCGGGCGTGTTCAACCGGAACAAGATGCCGTGGCCGATGTTCCGCCACGACGACCAGCGCAGCGGTCTGTACACCTTCCCGATGATCATCACCGGCATCGGCGAGGCGCAGCTCACGGCCGATGCGGGCGCCGAAGGCATCTCGCTCCGGTGGAGCGCGCCGGAGTCCCCGGCCGGACGGATTACGTGGAACGTCTACCGGCGCGAGGATGCGGGCGCCAAGTCGGGCCTGGTGGCCGGCGCCACGCTGGACCAGGTCCCCTCGGACTTCGTCCAGGCGAACGACCTGCCGCTGGCCAATGTCAACGGGCACGGCGCCTTCCTGGACGAGGACGTGCGCGGCGGACACTCGTATGTGTACATCCTGGAGACCCTGGTGGAGGGCGTGCGCCAGTCGCTCGCCGGCCCCCTGGTCCGGGACATGCCGTCGCAGTTCCTGCCGTCTCGCGCGGCGCTGTTCCAGAACACGCCCAACCCGTTCCACTCGCGGACCGCGATCCGCTTCCAGGTTCCGGCGGCGCGGGGCGCGGCTGCATCGCTGCGCGACGTGGCGCTGACCATCCACGACATTTCGGGTCGTGCGGTTCGCACCCTGGTGAATGAGCGGCGTTCGGCGGGAACGTATTCCGAGTACTGGGACGGTCGGGACCAGTCGGGATCGCCCATGGCAGCGGGCGTCTATTTCTACCGGCTGCAGGCGGGGGGCGAAAGCCTGACCCGTAAGATTCTCCTGGTTCGCTAGCACCGCGCTCAAACAGTAGCGTCTTTCCGGGTGGGGGCCGCGCGCC
>JANXVU010000100.1 GCA_025351485.1 Candidatus Eiseniibacteriota bacterium
ACCGGCACCGCCAGCATGGGCGCCGGCTACTCCAGCTCCACCGGGCTCACCGGTTTCGCGGACCTGGGGCACAAGAACATCTTCGGGGGTGGCCAGAGCGCCAATCTGCACCTGGAGCGCGGCAACCAGCTCAGCAACTACGAAGTGAGCTACAACGAGCCGTACTTCAAGGACACTCCGACCAGCGTCGGATTCGACATCTACAACACGTTCCGGAATCGCAACAGCACCAGCCTGACGTCCGTCACCACCCGATACGACCAGAGGCGCCGGGGAGGGGCCGTCACCATCGGGCGTCCGCTGAGCTTCCTGGACTACAGCCGGATCTCGGTCTCCTACCGGCTGGAGGACGTGAGCCTCGAGAATTTCCTGTTCGACTCGGTGTCGGTGTGCGACATCCACGACACCCTGACCGGCGGCAAGGACACCTGCATCGCCAGCCACCGCACCAAGTCGCCCGGCCAGGAGGATCTGCAGTACCTGGCCGACCAGAAGTATCCCCAGCGCACCAGCACCATTAGCACGCTGTTTTCCCGCAACAGCACCAACAATCCGTTCTATCCGACCGAGGGCTCCGCGCTGACCTACCGGCTGGGGGTCACCGGAGGTCCGCTCGGGGGCGCGGTGAGCTTCAACAAGAACGTGCTGGACTGGCGCCACTACGTGCATGCGTTCGGGCCGTTCACGTTCATGCACCGGCACCGCCTCGGGGTGCTCGCGGGCAACCACAACGGGGACCAGGTGCCCCTGTACGAGCGCTTCCGGCTGGGTGGAACCACCGAGGACTATCTGCGCGGGTACCCGGACTACTACGTGGTGCCGGACCTCGCCCGGCCCGAGACCGGCGGAAAGTGGATGACCAGCAACTCGTTCGAGCTCCAGTTCCTGGCGGTGGATCCTGTTCACGGCGTGGTCTTTTTCGACGCCGGCAACTCGTGGGGCTCCTGGCACGACCTGGAGCGGAATCCGCTCAAGCTGCGCACCAGCGTCGGGGCCGGCGTGCGGCTGGAAATCCCCTTCCTGGGTCCGGTCGGGTTTGATTATGCGTACGGCTTCGACTACATCAAGAACGGCAAGCGCGGAGCCTGGGTGCCGCACATCCTTTTCGGCGGCCAGTTCTAGGCCGGCTTGACCCTGGAGGAACCATGAAGCGCCTCAAATCCATTCTCACCACCCTGGCCGCGGTGGCCCTCGTGGCCTGCTCCGCCCCGGCCCCTTCGAGGGCCGACGTGCTCAAGGTCGGCTACGTGGACACCGCCCGGATCTTCGACCAGTACAAGGTGGCCCAGGACGCCCAGAAAGAGTTCGACCGGCAGGTGCAAACCTGGAACCAGGACCTGGGCGACCTCAAAAATGAGATTGCGAAACTGCGCAAGGAATTGGAAGATCAGAGCCTGGTGCTGACCGACGCCAAGCGGCGCGACAAGGAATCCACGCTCAGCCGCAAGCAAAGCGATTATCAGAGCCAGGTTGACGGGGTCTGGGGGCCACGGGGCAAGGCGACACTTCGCAACGAAGAACTGGTCCGTAACGTCATCGATAAGGTCAAAAAAGTCCTGGATACCATGGCCCAGAAGGAAGGCTACACGTTTGTCCTGGACGGCGCCTCCGGCAGGATCCTCTACGGCGCCAAGGAACACGATCTGACCCAGCGGGTCATCGAGCAACTGAACCAGGAAGCCTCGGAGAACCCCTCGGGCGGCACGCCCGGGAATCGCTGAGCATCCTTCCGAATTGCGGGTCCCGCCCGGCCCATCTGCCGCGTCCACGACTCACCGGGGAAAGCACCGCATGAGACTTGCCCAGATTGCCGAGCGAATCGGGGGACAACTGTACGGCAACCCGGACATCGAGATCACCGGTGTCGCCGGGATCCGCGAGGCGGGAAATTCCGAACTGACTTTCCTGGCCAATCCGCGCTATGAAGCCTTCATGGACACCACCCGGGCCGCCGCCGTGGTCGTGGGCCTGAACGGACGCGAATACGACCGGCCCCACATCCGCATGTCCAATCCCTACCTGGGCTATGTTTGCGCCCTGCGCCTGCTCCACGGGGACGGAACTCCCGCAGTGGATCCGGGCACGCACGCCCACGCCACCGTGTCGGCCAAGGCGCACCTGGGCCAGGACGTCCACGTCGGCGCCGGGTCGGTGATCGAGGACGGCTCGCGGATCGGCGACCGCACCGTGATCCTGCCCCAGGTCCACGTGGGCCGCGACGCGCAGGTCGGCCAGGATTGCCTGCTCTATCCCGGCTCGGTGGTCCGCGAGAGGTGCGTGCTCGGGAACCGGGTCATCCTGCACTGCGGGGCGGTCGTGGGCAGCGACGGATTCGGCTACGTGTGGGACGGCGAGCGGCACCAGAAGATCCCGCACCTGGGGATCGTGGTGCTGGAAGATGACGTCGAAATCGGCGCGAACTCCGCCGTGGACCGGGGCACGACCGGCGAGACCCGCGTCGGCAAGGGCACCAAGATCGATAACCTGGTCCAGGTGGCCCACAACGTCCGCCTCGGGGAACATTCGCTCGTGTGCGCCCAGGCAGGGATCTCGGGCTCAACCGAACTTGGCCGACGCGTGACCCTGGCCGGACAGGTGGGCCTGGCCGGCCATCTCAAGATCGGGGATGGAGCGATCGTGGGGGCCCAGTCGGGCGTGGACTGCGACGTGCCCGAAAAAGAATTCTGGTTCGGTTACCCCGCCAAGGACGCCCGCAAGGCCATGAAGGAATATGCCGCCCTGGGCCGGCTGCCTGAGCTGCTCCGAAGGGTTCGCGAGCTCGAGGCCCGCCTGGCGGAGAAGGAGAGCGGCGAGAAGCCATGAGCGCAGTCCAGCGGACCCTCAAGAAGGAAGTGACCTACACCGGGATCGGCCTGCACACCGGCGCCGAGGGGCGCGTGCGTCTGGTGCCTGCCCCGGCCGGGAGCGGCATCCGGTTCGTCCGGGTGGACAAGCCCGGTCATCCCTCGGTGAAACTGGCCCCGGAGAACGCGCACTACGACTCCGCGCGCGGCCGGCGAACCATCCTGGGGCAGGACGGCGTGGAATTTCACACCGTCGAGCACCTGCTCGCGGCGCTCGCAGGCCTGGGCGTGGACAACCTCACCGTGGAAGTGGATTCGGCGGAGCTGCCCGAGCCCAAGGACGGCAGCGCCGCGCCACTGGTCGAGTTGTGCCTCGAGGCGGGCCTCGAAGACCAGGTCGGGCCGCGTAATTTTCTGGTGGTGGACAGCCCCGTCAGCTACACCGTCGGCGACATCCAACTCCTGGCGGTGCCCTATGACGGCCTGAAGATCTCCTTCACCATCCTGTATGATGACGAGTTCGTGCGCACCCAGCACGCCTCCTTCGACATCGATTCCGAGGTCTTCATCCGGGAGATTGCGCCGGCCCGCACCTTCGTGCTGGAGCGCGACCTGGAGGCGCTGCGCGCGCGGGGCCTCATCCAGGGCGGGCGGCCCGAGAGCGGGGTGGTGGTGCTGCGGACCGGCATCGCCAACGCCGAGCCGCTGCGCTTTCCCGACGAGTTCGTGCGGCACAAGATCCTGGACCTGCTGGGGGACCTGTATCTGCTGGGCCGCCCGGTCCGCGGGCATTTCATCGCCGTGCGTTCCGGGCATGAGTCCAACGTGCAGTTCGTGCGGCGCATCGCGGCGGCCCACGCGTCGCGCAACGGCCGGCCGGCGCTTCCCGCCCAGCCGGCCGCCTTCGATATCCAGCAGATCATGGAGATCATGCCCCACCGATACCCCATCCTGCTGGTGGACCGGATCCTGGAACTGGAGCCGGGCAAGCGCGTGGTGGGCATCAAGAACGTCACCATCAATGAGCCCTGCTTCCAGGGCCACTTCCCGGGCAGGCCGGTCATGCCGGGGGTGCTGATCGTGGAGGCCATGGCCCAGTGCGGCGGCTTCCTGCTGCTCAACACGATGGCCGACCCGCGCAACAACCTGGTGTATTTCCTGGCCATCGAGAACGCCCGTTTCCGGCGCATGGTCATACCCGGGGACACCTTGCGGCTCGAGGTGGAAATGCTCAAACTGAAGTCCCGGATGTGCAAGGTCCGGGCAAAGGCGTTCGTGGGAGCCGAGCTCGCCGCCGAGGCCGAGCTGCTCACCGGGATCATCGAGAGATAGGCGGAAGACCATGGACCTTGAACGAAAGGCCGCACGGGCCGAGCCCGGCCGGCGCATTCACCCCACCGCGATCGTCGACCCGCAGGCGGAAGTGGGCGACCAGGTCGAGATCGGGCCCTACGCAGTGATCGGTCCAGACGTCCGGCTGGGAGCGCGCACCCGGGTGGGACCGCACGTGGTGGTCCTCGGGCATACGCGCATCGGCGAGGACTGCGTCCTGCACGCGCACAGCGTGCTGGGCGATGTTCCACAAGATCTCAAGTACACGCGCTGTGTCTCCTACGTGGAGATCGGGGCCCGCAACCATTTCCGCGAGTTCAGCACCGTGCACCCGGCAACCCACGAGGGCGCCAGCACCCGCATCGGCTCCGACAACCTGTTCATGGCCTACACCCACGTGGCCCACGACTGCACCGTGGGGAGCCACGTGATCATGGCCAACTGCGCCCAGATCGGCGGCCACGTGACCGTCGAGGACTGGGCCATCCTTGGCGGGATGGCGGCCGTGCACCAGTTCACCCGGATCGGTCGGCACTCCATCATCGGGTTCGGGGGCCGGGTGTCGAAGGACGTCGCCCCGTTCGTGAAGTGCGGGCGCGAACCGCTCCGCGCGGTGGGCCTCAACAGCGTCGGCCTCGCCCGGCGCGGGTTCTCCGAGGAGACGCGCCTGGAGCTGAAGCGCGCCTACCGCATCCTCTTCAGGGCCGGGCTGCCGCTCAGCGAGGCGCTGGAGCGCGTACGCGCCGAGCTGCGAGCCTTGCCCGAACTGGCCCAGCTCTGTTCCTTCATCGAAGGCTCCGAGCGCGGCCTGACGCTCTAGCCTTGGCGAGGCCGCTCCTTCCGGGCACGCCCCGGCATCCGGCCCGACCTTCGCCTCTTCCGGTCCGCCCATGAACCTCCGCGCCGCCGTCATCGGGCTGGGCCACCTCGGCCGTCATCACGCCCGCATCCTGGACGAAATTCCCGGCATCGACCTGGTGGCGATCTGTGACACCGATCCAGCCAAGTTCGAGCAGGCCGAGTGTCCCCGCGGGCCGCTGCGCACCCCGGACGCCGGCGAGGCCATGGCCTCCGCCGATCTCGTGGTGGTGGCGGTGCCCACGCTTCTCCACGCCGAGGTGGCGCTCCCGGCCCTGCGCACGGGGCGGGATGTGCTGGTGGAAAAGCCGCTCGCCTCCGACATGGACTCCGGCCTTGCGATGGTGGAAGGGGCCCGCGAATCCGCCGTTTCTCTCCTGTGCGGGCACGTGGAGCGTTTTAACGGCGCGTTCCGCTCCCTCGCGCTGCCGCTCGCCGGTCCCCGGTTCGTGGAGGGGCACCGGCTGGCTCCCTTTACCGCGCGCAGCCTGGACGTGGACGTGGTGCTGGACCTGATGGTGCACGACCTCGACCTCTTGCTCCACCTGGTGGGCCGTCCGGTGGTGGGCGTGGAAGCGGTCGGAATCCCGGTGATTTCCTCCAGGGTGGACATCGCCAACGCGCGGATCACCTTCGAGGGGGGATGCGTCGCCAACCTGACCTCGAGCCGCGTATCCGAATCCGCCACGCGCAAGTTGCGGGTGTTCGACCGCGACGCCTACTACAGCCTGGATTTCAAGGAGGGCTCCGCGGGGGTGACCCGCCTGGTGGGCCTGCCGGGGGGGCCGGCGCGCCCGGTCCGCGAAGTGCTCAAGGAAGCGGGCGAGCCGCTGCGACTGGAACTCGAAGACTTCGTGGCCTGCGCCCGCGCCCGGCGGGAGGGCAGGCCCGCCGCAAGCCGGGGTGCGAGCGGGGAAGAGGCCCTCGCGGCTCTCGGGCTGGCGCTGGAAGTGCGCTCGGCCATCGGAAGGCACTTCGCCCGCTTCGGGGGCGCGGGGACTTGAGCGGGCCCCAGCTCCTGATTTCCGCCGGTGAGCCTTCCGGGGACCGTCACGCCGCACGCTTTCTGGAAGCCTTTCGCAGGGCCCATCCCGGAGTAAAGGCCTTCGGGCTCGGAGGCCCGGAGCTGAGAGACCAGGGGCTGGAGTGCCTGGCGCGCATGGAAGACCTCGCGGTGGTGGGGCTGGTCGAGGTGATCGGAAAGCTGCCCGCGGCCATGGGTGCCCTGGGGCGACTGGTCCTGGAGGCGCGCCGGCGGCGACCCGACCTGGTGGTGCCGGTGGACTTCCCGGATTTTAATCTTCGCCTGGCTTCGCGCGCGCACCGGCTGGGGCTCAAGGTGCTTTACTATGTGAGCCCGCAGGTGTGGGCCTGGCGGGAGGGCCGCGTGGAAGGCATCCGACGGGACGTCGACCGAATGGGCGTGGTCTTTCCGTTCGAAGCCGAGTTCTACCGCGAGCGGGGGTTCAAGGCCGACTTCGTGGGTCATCCGCTGCTGGAGGAGATGCACCCGCCCACGGCCGGCCGGGCCGAGGTGCGCACGCGCCTGGGTCTCGCCGGGGGCGGACCGCTGGTCGCGCTCTTTCCCGGCAGCCGCGCCGGCGAGGTGCGCCGGCATTGGCCGCTGCTCCTGGATGCCGCGCGCGCGCTGGCAAAGGAACGAGCCGACGTGCGGTTCGCGGCGGCGTTCGCGCCGGGGCTCCCGGCCGGGTGCCTCCCGGTGCCCACGGACTTGCGCCTCGCGGTGCTGGCGGGCGCCGAACATGATCTTTTCCACTGCGCCGATGCGGCCGCGGTGGCGGCGGGGACGGCCACGCTGGAGGCGCTTCTCGCGGGCTGCCCCACGGTGGCCTTCTACAAGACTTCGGGCCTGACCTACGCGCTGCTTCGCCGGGCGGCCCGGGTCACGCGGGTGAGCCTGGCGAACCTCGCCTCGGGGGAGGATCTGGTGCGTGAACTGCTCCAGGGAGCGGCCACTCCCGCCGCGCTCGCGGGGGAACTGCGCAGGCTCCTGGACGATGCGGGGGCGCGCGAGGCAATGGGCGCGGCCGCGGTCCGGCTCCGCGCGCGACTCGGCGGCCTGCGGGCTTCGCAAGAGATGACTCGCATCGCGGGAGAGCTTCTTTGGACGAACAGCTAGTCGAATCCTGGATGACCCCGATCGGGCCCGAGGTTCCCTACCTCGGGCGGGCGTTCGCGGGGGCCCTGTCGCTCCTGGGCCGAACCTGGAGATTTCATACGGTGGGCGCGGAGCACGAGGCGGCCGCGCGGCGCGTGTGCGGGCGGATCATCTACGCGCTGTGGCACGGCCGACTGCTGACGCTGGCCTTCGCCTACCGCGGCCGCGGCGTGCGCACGCTGGTGAGCCGCCATCGTGACGGTGAAATCCTGGCGCATGCGCTGGAGAGCCTCGGATACGAGGTGCGGCGCGGGTCTTCCCGCCGGCGCGGGACTGCGGCGTTCCTCGGATTGCTCGAGGAGGCCCGTCGTGGAGACGTGGCCATCACGCCCGACGGCCCGCGTGGCCCCGCGGGGGCCCTGGCCCCGGGGGTGCTGCACCTGGCCCAGCGCAGCGGCCTTCCGATTCTGCCGGTCAGTTGCACCGCGTCGTCGAGTTGGCGGATCGGCACCTGGGACCGGATCCTGCTCCCGCGTCCGTTCGCCCGTGTCACCATCCAGGTGGGCCGGCCCGTGCTGGTTCCCCGGGACGCGGGCCCGGACCAGCTGCGGAAGAGCGGCGTGGAGCTTTGTGACTCGCTGGAAAGCCTCTCCCGTGGAGGCCTCCCCGGAGAGGGACCCGCGTGAACGGACCGGCCTCGGCGTGGTCCGCGCTCGGCGGGCTGCTCCAGCCCGCGCTGGAGCTGGCCTCCCGATGGCCCGGCGATCCGGAGCGGCGCGCGCGCGCCGGACTGGTTTCCGGCGAGCCCGGTGGGGCGATGTGGCTGCACGCTTCCTCGGTCGGGGAACTGGGGGCGGTTCCGCCCTTCCTCGGGGCCGTGAATGCGGCCGGCCTGGATGACCGGGCGCGCGTCACCTGTCACACCCGCACCGGCCTTGCGCATGCGAGGGGGCGGCTCCATCTGCGCGCCGACCTGGCGCCCTTCGACGCGCGATTCGCCCTGCGCCGCCGCCTCGGACGGACCCGTCCATCGGCGCTGATCCTTTTCGAGACGGAGCTGTGGCCCTGCATGGTGACGGAGGCCGCTTCCACGGGCCTGCCGGTTTCATGGGTGAATGCCCGCGTGTCCGCCGAGAGGTTCCCGGGCTATCGCCGCTGGAAAAGCGTGCTTGCCCCCGCGCTGCGGCGGGTTTCCGCCGTGGCCGCGCAGACCGGCGACGATGCCATGCGATTCTGCGAGCTGGGCGCGCCGCCCAACCGGGTGGCGGTATGCGGGAACCTCAAGCACGACCGCGCCGAGCCCGAGCCGCTTTCCCGCTCGCAGGCGGGCCTGGCAGCGGACGGTCCGGTGGTGGTCTTCGGAAGCCTCCGCGAGGGCGAGGAGGCGCCGGTGCTGGAGGCGCTCCGACGTATCCGGGAGTCCCGGCCCGAGTGGATCGCGGTGCTGGCCCCGCGCCATCCGGAGGAAAACGAGATCGTGGCCCGTGCGCTCGATGCGCGCGGGATCCCGTTTGAGCGCCGCAGCCGACCCGGGGGCGTCTCGCGGACGCTGTTACTGGACACGCTCGGCGAACTCGCGGGATTCTACACCCTGGCGGATGTGGCCTTCGTGGGCGGAAGCCTCCTGGATTTCGGCGGGCACGACGTGATGGAGCCGGCCCGCGCCGGCGCTCCGGTGCTCTTCGGCCCCTACACTTCGCACTGCCGGTCCGAATCGGAAGAGCTGGTTCGCGCCGGCGCGGCCCACGTGGCCCGCGGAGCGGATGAGCTCGCGGATGCGATGGCGCGGTGGGGCGCCGTGGAGCCGGAACGGTCCCGGGCGGCGCGCGCCGCGCGGGAGGTGGCGCGCGCTTCGCGCGGAGCGGCCGGCAGGGCGGTCGCCTGGCTGTCGCGGTGGGGCGGGCTCTTGCCCGCGCGGGGGAGCGGAGGAAATCTTGGAGGCTGACGACTTTCCGCGGATCGCGATCCCCTTTGGCTGCATCGCCGCGTGGGGCGCGGCCTGGAGGCGGCGCACCCGGGCTGGACGCGGCACGCGCGTCGCGCTGCCGGTCATCTCGGTGGGCAACCTCACCGTGGGAGGCACCGGCAAGACCCCCGTGGTGCGCGCCGTGGCGCGCTGGCTGGAGGAGGCCGGGGCGCGTCCGGCCATCCTGTCGCGCGGGTACGCGCGGCCTATGCCCCAGCCGGGAGTCACGCGAATCTCGCACCGCGGCCGCATCGACGTGCTCCGCTGGGAGATGGCCGGCGACGAACCCTGGATGCTGGCTCGAACGCTCCGGAAGAGCTCGGTCTACGTCAGCGCCGACCGCGTCCCAGCCGCCTTCGCCGCCGAAGCGGACGGCGCGGGCATCCTGGTCCTGGACGACGGGTTCCAGCACCTGGGGCTGCGGCGAGACCTGGACATCGTGTGCCTGCGCGGGGACGAAGCCGGTCTGCGGGTCCTGCCGGCCGGGCCGCTTCGCGAAAGCGCCTCCGCGTTGAAGGACGCGGGCGCGGCGGTGTGGATCCGGGCCCCGCTGGCCCCGGACGAAGGGGACGATCCGGCGAAGGAGGCCTCCCGGTTGCGTGGCCGGCTGGCCCCCGGGGCCATCTGGGCGGTGGCCGGACTCGAACCCGAGCGGATCACCCTGCCGGACGGAACCGACGCAGCCCCCGGCCAACTGAAAGGCAGGGCAGTCGGAGTTTTGTGCGGGATTGCGCGGCCGCTCCGGTTTGCGGCCACGCTGCAGGGTCTGGGCGCCCGCATCGAGGCGTTTCATACCCGCGGCGATCACCACGTGTTCACGCCACGCGAGCTGGAAATGCTGCGCGAGGACCTGCTGTGGGTGACCACCGAGAAGGACGCCGCCAGGCTGCCGGCCTCCTATCCCGTGGCGGTGGTGCGCTCGCGGCTGCTGTTTTCCGAAGGCGAGGATGAGCTGAAACGCAAGGTGCTCGATCTGGCGGCCGACGTGCCGGCCGCGGAGGAACCCTAGAGTGGATCCCACGGACTTCCTGGTAATCGGATCGGGCATCGGCGGCCTGACCTATGCGCTGCGCGCAGCGGAATTCGGCCGCGTCACCATCATGACCAAGAAGCAGAGGCGCGAGTCCAACACCAACTATGCCCAGGGCGGCGTGGCCAGCGTGCTGGCGCCCGACGACAGGTTTGCGCTCCACATCCGCGACACGCTCAGGGCGGGAGTGGGCCTGTGCGATCCGGCCGCCGTGCGCATGCTGGTGGAGGAAGGCCCGCTGATGATCGGCGAGCTGGTGCGCTGGGGCGTAGATTTCGACAAGCAGGGGCAGGCGCTTTCGCTGACCCGGGAAGGCGGCCATTCCCGCAACCGGATCGTGCACGCCCGCGACGCCACCGGCCGCGAGATCGAGGGCGCGCTGGTGCGCGCGTGCGCGCGGCACCCCAGGATCCGGATGCTGGAGCACCACCTGGCGGTGGACCTGATCCTTTCTTCCAAGCTGGGCGGCCGGCGGCGTGCCGGCCCGGACTCGTGCCTGGGGGCCTACGTCCTCTCGGGGCGTTCGGGACGGGTGCAGGCGGTGCTGGCGCGGGCCACGGTGCTGGCCACGGGAGGAGCGGGCAAGGTGTATCTCTACACCACCAACCCCGACATCGCCACCGGGGACGGAGTGGCCATGGCATGGCGCGCCGGGGCGGCCATCGCCGACATGGAATTCGTGCAGTTCCATCCGACCTGCCTGTACCACCCGCTGGCCCGCTCGTTCCTGATCTCGGAGGCGGTGCGCGGCGAGGGCGGGGTGCTCCGGAACGGCGCGGGGAAACGCTTCATGGCGCGCTACCACCCCATGAAGGAGTTGGCGCCGCGGGACATCGTGGCCCGGGCCATCGACAACGAAATGAAGACGCGCGGGGACAAGCACGTGTGGCTGGACGTGACCGGACTCAAGCCCGCCTTCATCCGCAAGCGCTTCCCGAACATCTACAAGAAGTGCCTGGAGCTGGGCATCGACATCACCCGCGAGCCCATCCCGGTGGTGCCGGCCGCGCACTACATGTGCGGAGGGGTCATGGTGGATCTGTCCGCGCGCACCTCCGTGAACGGGCTCCTGGCGGTGGGCGAGTGCTCCATGACCGGCGTGCACGGCGCCAACCGGCTGGCCAGCAACTCGCTGCTGGAGGCGCTGGTGTGGGCCCGCCAGGCGGCCGCCGTTTCCAGGGAGTACCTTGCCGCGAAGCTTCCCCCGGGTGTTCCCGCGTGGCGCGACACCTCCACCGACCGCAAGCCCGCCGCGGTGCTCTATCATCACAACTGGGACGCGATCCGGCGGCTCATGTGGGACTACGTGGGCATCGTGAGGTCGGACGCGCAGCTCAAGTCCGCTTCCCGGCGGCTGAAGCTGATCCGGGGAGAGATCGAGAACTACTACTGGAGCCACCGGGTGACCGTGGACATCGTGGAACTGCGCAACCTGGCCCAGGTGGCTGAACTGATCGTCAAGTGCGCGCTTCGCCGGCACGAGAGCCGCGGGCTGCACTACAACGTGGACCACCCGCTCACCGACCCCGCGCTGGACGGGCGCTCCACGGTGCTTCGGCAGCGCCGGAGCCGCCCTTCCGGGCCGCGCCGCAAGGGACTATGATGGTTCCCGGAACCGTGGAGGACCGAGGAGTTGGAAAGCAAGGCTGAGTTCTACGAAGTGGTCGAGGGCATCGCCGAGCGCGATCCGCGCTACAAGCCGGAGGCGTACAGCTTCCTGATGCTGGCCCTGAACCACACCGTGGCGCTGCTCGACTCCCCCCGCCACGTGAGCGGACAGGAGTTGCTGGTGGGGATCCGCGACTACGCCATCGACCAGTTCGGCCCGATGGCCAAGACCGTGTTCCACCACTGGGGGGTGAACGAGACCCGGGACTTCGGGCACATCGTGTTCAACCTGGTGCAGAGTGGCCTGCTGGGAAAGACCGACAGCGACCGGATCGAGGACTTCACGAACGGGTTCGACTTCGAGACCGCGTTCGTGACCGAATATCCGTGGGGCGTCCAGCCCGAAGGCAAGGAGTGATCCCCTGGATACCCTGACCCGTTCCGCGGAAACATCGTCCGGCCGGGCGTTCCTGCGCCTGTTCCGGTACGTGCGTCCCTACAGCCCGGAGATGGCGCTGGCCTTCGTGTTCATGGCCCTGTACTCGGCCGCCAGCGGGCTGTGCATCCTGATGTTCAATCCGTTCATGCGCCTGGTGCTCTCCACCGGCGCCGGCGCGGCCCCGGCCCCGGTCCACCTGGACTGGGCCCGCCCGGGAAGCGTGATTCCGGCGCTGCGGGTGTGGCTCGAGCGGCAGCTCCTGGACTGCCCGCCCGTGGACGCCATCAACCGCGTGTGCCTGATCCTGCTGGCCAGCTTCGCGCTGAAGAACCTGTTCAACTATGTCCAGAACGTCTTGGTGCAATCGGTGGAACAGCGGGTCATCCGGGACCTGCGCAACGTGCTCTACCGCCATCTGCAGGGGCTGTCGATCTCGTTCTTTCACGGCCGGCGCACCGGCGCGCTGATCTCGCGGATCATGAACGACGTGACCCTGGTGCGCGGCACCATCACCGCGGCCTTCTCCAGCCTGGTGAAGGACTCGCTCATGCTGCTGGTGAGCATGTCCATCGTGCTCTCTCTCTCGTGGCGCCTGGCGCTGATCTCCTTCCTGGTGCTGCCGCCGGCCGGCTGGCTCATCGTCACCCTGGGGAGGCGGCTGCGCGCGCACAGCGACGTCTCGCAGGAGCGCATGGGGGAGATGACCACGGTCCTCCAGGAGACCCTCTCGGGGATCCGGGTGGTCAAGGCCTTCGGGATGGAAAAATTCGAGACGGACCGTTTCGAAGAGGCCAACCGCCGCCACACCCGAGCCCTGCTGAGGGTTCGGCGCCTGGGGGCGCTGGCGACCCCGCTGGCCGAGATCCTCACCACCGGCGTGGCGGTGCTGGTGCTGTGGATCGGGGCCCGCGAATTCGAAGGCACGCACCGCATGGCCAGCAGCGACTTCGTGGTGTTCTTCCTGGCGATGCTCTCGATGATGAATCCCATCAAGAACCTGAGCAACCTGAACACCTCGGTCCAGGAGGGCATCCTGGGGGCGATGCGGGTGTTCCGGCTGTTGGACACCGAGGAGCGCCTCCCCGTGCGCGAGGACGCGATCGGGATCTCGCACCTGGGTTCGGGCGTGAGCGTGGAGGACCTGAGCTTCCGCTACGGGCAGGGCCCCCGGGTGCTCCAGGGGGTTTCCTTCCAGGTGCGGCCCGGGCAGGTGGTGGCGGTGGTGGGCCCTTCCGGGGCGGGCAAGTCCACGCTGGCCGACCTGCTGGTGCGTTTCTACGACCCCGAGGAAGGCCGCGTGCGGATGGACGGCCACGACCTGCGCGATCTCAAGCCGGTCTCCTTGCGCGGCCTGACCGGCGTGGTGCCGCAGGAAACGATCCTGTTCAACGACACCGTGCGCAGCAACATCGCCTACGGCCTGCCCGACGTGCCCATGGAGCGCATCGAGGCGGCCGCGCGGGCGGCCAACGCGCACGACTTCATCCGCGCCCTTCCCTCGGGCTACGACTCGCTGATCGGCGAGCGCGGGGTGAAGCTTTCGGGCGGGCAGCGGCAGCGGCTGGCGATCGCGCGCGCGCTGCTCAAGAACCCACCTTTCCTGATCCTGGACGAGGCGACCAGTTCCCTGGACACGGAGTCCGAGCGGCTGGTGCAGGAGGCCCTGGAGCGGCTCATGGCCCACCGCACCGTGGTGGTGATCGCGCACCGGCTCTCCACCATCCAGCGCTCGGACCACATCCTGGTCCTGGACCAGGGCCGGGTGGTGGAGCAGGGCACTCACCAGGAACTGCTGGCCATGGGCGGGCTGTACCGCCGCCTCTACGAGGTGCAGTTCCGGACGCCGCCCGCGCTCCGGCGCGTGAGCCCGTGACCGGAAGTCCGCGCCTGCTGCTGGTGCGCCTCTCCTCCCTCGGGGACGTGGTGATGGCGACCTCGGTCCCGGCGAGCATCCGCCGCGCGCTGCCCGGCGCGCACCTGTCGTTCCTCACCCGCAGCCGCTACCGGGATTTGCTCACCTATCATCCCGCCGTGGACCGGCTGATCGAAGCCCCCGACGAGCTGAACTCCCTGGACGCGTGGTTCCGGCTCGGGCTGGGCCTGCGCGAGGGCCGCTTTGACGCTGTGGTGGATCTTCAATACAATTGGCGCACGCTGGCCCTGGAGGCGGCCCTGGCCCCGGTGGAGGTGCGCCGGTGGGACCGCTCCAATCTGGCCCGCCGCCGGAAGATCCAGGACCACTCGGCCCCGGCGGTCCCGCACATGGTGGAACGGTTTCACCGCGCCGCCGAGCCGTGGACCCGGGGGGAGATCCAACCCCCTGTGGTTGGCGAGGATCCCGGAGCGGAGGAAAAGGCCCGGAATTTTCTTCAATGCCGGGGCGAGCCGGGCACATCGTGGCTCGGGGTGGTTCCGGTGGCCCACTGGGCCACCAAGCGGTGGGCCCCGGAGAAGTTCGCCCGCCTGTGCGAGGCGTGGACCGGGGCGGGGGACGGCCGACGGGCATTGGCGTTCTTCGGACCCCGGGACCAAGCGGTCCGAAAAAGTTTCACTGCGGCCGGAGGCGGCGGTCCGCGCACGCACGTCGCCGAGGGTCCGCTTTCCATGGCGGCGGCGCTCCTTCGCCGCATGACCGCGGTGGTGGCCGGCGACACCGGCCTGATGCACCTTTCCGCGGCGGTGGGCACGCCCACGCTGGGACTCTACGGGCCCACGTCGCCCGATTTCGGGGTGGCGCCCTACGGTCCGGGGCACCTGGCCCTGGGGCTCGAGCTGGACTGCCGGCCGTGCTCGCTGCACGGCGGAGACGAGTGCCCGCTGGGGCACCACCGATGCATGCATGATCTTCAGCCCGAGCGCGTCCTGGCCGGGCTTCAAACGATTCTTCACGCGCCCTGAGCGCGCACGACCCATCCAACGGAAGGAAGGACATGTCCGGTACCGATAAGTTCGTAGAGGACCTCACCGACAAGAGCGACGATTTTTCGCGCTGGTACGGCGAGGTGATCCAGAAGGCCCAGTTGGCCGACTACGCCCCGGTGCGCGGGTGCATGGTGATCCGCCCGTACGGGTTCGCCATCTGGGAGCTGATGCAGGCGGCGCTGGACAAGCGCATCAAGGACACCGGCCACCAGAACGCCTACTTCCCGCTCCTGATCCCGGAGAACTTCCTGGCCAAGGAAGCCGAGCACGTCGAGGGCTTCGCGCCGCAGGTGGCGTGGGTCACCCACGGCGGCAACGAGAAGCTCGAGGAGCGCCTGGCCATCCGCCCGACCTCGGAAGCCATCATCTGCCACATGTACTCCAAGTGGATCGACTCCCACCGCGACCTGCCGGTGCTCATCAACCAGTGGGCCAACGTCATGCGTTGGGAAAAAGTGACCCGGCTGTTCCTGCGCACCGCGGAGTTCCTGTGGCAGGAGGGGCACACCGCCCACGCGACCGAGGCCGAGTCCGAGGAAGAGAC
Organism: Candidatus Eiseniibacteriota bacterium; assembly: GCA_025351485.1. Taxonomy (GTDB): domain Bacteria; phylum Eisenbacteria; class RBG-16-71-46; order RBG-16-71-46; family JACRLI01; genus JANXVU01. The sequence goes on from JANXVU010000100.1 coordinate 15,623, forward strand.
GCTGAAGATGCTCGAGGTGTACCGGGACTTCATCGAGACCGAGATGGCCATTCCGGTCATCAAGGGCCGCAAATCGGAGCAGGAAAAGTTCGCCGGCGCGCTGCGCACCTACTCGGTCGAGGCGTTGATGTCGGACGGCAAGGGCCTGCAGGCGGGCACGTCCCACAATCTGGGCCAGCACTTCGCCAAGGTGTTCGACATCACCTTCCAGGACGTGGACGGCGAGCGCCGGCACGTGTGGCAGACTTCGTGGGGCGTTTCCACCCGCCTCATGGGCGCGCTGATCATGGTGCACGGGGACGATTCGGGCCTGAAGATCCCGCCGCGCATCGCGCCGATCCAGGCCGTGGTCATTCCGATCTACCGCAAGGAGACCGAGCGCGCGGAGGTGCTGGAGGCCTCGCACCAGGCCGCCAGCCTGCTCAAGGCCGGCGGCGTGCGCGTGTACGTGGACGATCGAGACCAGTACACGCCGGGCTGGAAGTACAACGAGTACGAGCTGCGCGGGGTGCCGCTGCGGCTGGAGGTCGGGCCGCGCGACGTGGCCGCCCGGCAGGTCATGTCGGTGCGTCGGGACAACCGCGCCAAGGAGGCCATCGCCTGGGACTTCCTGGCGGAAAGGGTCCCGATGGTGCTGGAAGAAGTGCAGAAGGCGCTGTTCCAGAAGGCGCTGGAGTTCCGGGAGTCCTCGACCCGTTCGGCGGCGACGCTGGACGAGCTGGACGTGGTGGTGAGCGAGCACCGTGGGTTCGTGCGCGCCTACTGGTGCGGCCGCAACTCGTGCGAGGACCAGGTGAAGGCGCGCTGCGCCGCCACGATACGGTGCCTGCCGCTGGACGACCACAGCGAGCCGGGCAAGTGCGTGGTGTGCGGCGCGGACGCCCCGCATCGGGTGCTCTTCGCCAAGTCGTACTGATCCCGCGGGCCACTCCGGGCGAGCCGTGAAGCCCCTCGATCCCCGCCGGGTCCTGCTGCGTCTTCCAAACTGGATCGGTGACGCCGCCATGTCCACGGCGGTGGTGCGCGCGTTCCTCGAGCAGCGTCCCGGGGTGGAGCTGGAAGTGGTCGGTCGGGGGGGAACGCCTGATCTGATCCGGGGACTCCTCCCCGATTCCGCATGCCACCTGCTCACGGCCGGGTCCCGCCGGGGTTTGCGGGGCCGGTTCGACCTGGGCGTGCTCCTGCCGGACTCCTTTTCCTCCGCCTGGTATTTCACACGGATGGGTCTTCCCAGCCTGGGACGGCGCGGGGACGCTCGGACCTTCCTGCTTCGATACCCGCGGCCCGCGCGCCGCCGTCCCGCCGAGCGCCACATGGTGGAGGAGTGGGACGACCTCCTGGAGCCGCTCGGGGTGCGGCCGTCCCTGGCCGGGTGCCGACTGGCTCTTTCCGGCGAAGAGCTCGAAGCCGGCGCGAAGATGCTGCGAGGCCTCGCGGGTGGGGCGCGGCCGGTGGTGCTGTGCCCGGGGGCCGCGTTCGGAAACGCCAAGAGATGGCCGGTGGAGTCCTATGCCGCGCTCGCTCGGGAGCTTTCTGCCCGGGGGATCGCGTGCGTGGCATCGGGCGGGCCGGGGGAGGAAGCCCTGGTCGCACAGGTGGCCGAGGCCGCCCGCACCAGGCCGCTCCTGGGTCTTCCGGTGCGTGCGTGGGCCTCGTCCATGGCGCACGCGCGGCTGGTGGTGGCCAATGATTCCGGCGCCGCGCACGTCGCGGCCGCGGCCGGAGTGCCGGTGCTGGCCGTGTTCGGCTCCACCGATCCGGTGTGGTCCCGGCCGCGGGGAAGCGCGAACCGGGTGGTGTGCCTGGGGCTGGATTGCGCGCCGTGCTTCCGGCGCGAGTGCCCCTTGGGCCACCTGAATTGTCTTCGGCACATCCGGGTGCCGGCCGTGATGGAGTCGGTGCTCGAAATGCTCGAATCCTGAGGAGGCGGAATGAATCGTGGGGTGCTCATCGACCGGGACGGAACCCTGATCACCGAGGAGAACTATCTCTCGGATCCGGAGCACGTCAAGTTCACCGCGGGCGCAGTGGAGGCGGTCAAGGCCCTGAATGACGCCGGCCGCAGGGTGGTGGTGGTTTCCAACCAGGCCGGAATCGCGCGGGGACTCTTCGGGGAGGACACGGTGCGCGAGATCCACTGCCGGATCGACCTGCTGCTGAAACTCGAGGACGCCCGCATCGACCGCTACTATCTCTGCCCCCATCACCCCGACTTCGGCGGCCCGTGCCGCTGCCGCAAGCCCGAGCCCGGAATGGTGCTGGACGCCATCCGCGACTTCGACCTGAATCCCCAGGCCTCCTGGATCATCGGGGACCGCGTGGGGGACGTGGAGGCGGGCCTGCGCGCCGGGGTGCCGGGCATCCTGGTCCGCACCGGCTACGGCCGCAAAGAGGAAGAGCTGCTGGCGCGCCCCGGTCAGGCGCACCCGCAGCTCGTCTCCGACAATCTGGCCGCGGCCGTGGAGTGGATCCTGGGATAGCGGCTACTCCCAGCGCATGGCGAGGTCCACTAGGCTCCGCACCCCGAAGCCGGTCCCCCCGCGCGCCAGCCCCGGCCGCTCGCGGTCGACGTGACCCACTCCGGCGATGTCCAGATGCGCCCACGGATACTTCGTGAACTGCTTCAAGAAAGCGGCGGCGCTGCATGCGCCGCCTTCCCGCACCCCCGCCGCGTTCTTCAGATCGGCCACGTCGCTTTTCATCAGGTCCAGGTAGTCTTCCCACATCGGCATGGGCCACATCCGCTCGCCGGTGCGCCTGGAGGAGTCCATCAGTCGCGCGCCCAGCTTGTCGTCGCCCGCGTACATGCCCGCGGTGAAGGTTCCCAGGGCGATGATGATCGCGCCGGTCAGCGTGGCCAGGTCCACCACCGCGTCCGGCTGCAGTTTCTGCGCGTACGACAGCGCGTCGGCCAGTACCAGCCGCCCCTCGGCGTCGGTGTTGGTGATCTCGATGGTGGTCCCGTTCATCGCCTTCAGCACGTCGCCCGGCTTGTAGGCCTTGCTTCCGGGCATGTTCTCGCACGTGGCCACGATGCCCACCACCTTCACCTGGGGCTTGAGCTGGGCGATGGCCTGCATCGCGCCCACGACGGCGGCCGCGCCGCACATGTCGAACTTCATGCGGTCCATGTTGTCGGCGGGCTTGAGCGAGATTCCGCCGGAATCGAACGTGATGCCCTTGCCCACGAACACCAGCGTGCCGCGCGAGCGGCCCTTGGGAGCGTAGGTGAGCTCGATCATGCGCGGTTCCTCGGTGCTGCCGCGGGCCACGCCCAGGATGGCTCCGGCGCCCAGCTTCTCGAGTTCGCGCGGGCCAAACACCTTGCACTGGAGAGCGTTCGCGCGGGCCATGACCTGGGCGCTTTCCGCAAAGGCGCGCGGCGTGAGGTCGTTGCCCGGGCGGTTGGCCAGTTCCCGGGCGGCGCGCACTCCGTCGAGGAGGGCCGCCAGGGAGGCGGCCATGGACTTGGCCTCGGCCAATTCTCCCTTGCCCGCGAAAAAGATGAGCGAATCCAGGTCGGCTGGCTTTTCGGAAGCGCGGGTCCGGTAGGCGGTGTAGGCGTACCCGCCGTGCGAGAGGCCCTCCGCGAGCGCCTGGAGCGAGCCGGCGAGCGGCAGGCGCGGGGAAACAGAGGGGAGCCACACCCCGACTTCGTGCGCTCCCAGGGCCTGCGCCCGCCGTCCGGCTAGGGCGGCGGCTTCCCGCAGGACGTCCGCGTTGATTTCCTTGCGCGCCCCCAGGCCGGACAACAGCAGCCTGCCGGAGTCCGCGTAGACCACCGCGAGCTGGTTCTTCTTTCCGGTGATGTCCCGGGCGGCGATGGCCGCCCGCACCGGGCGGCGGAACGCGGCGGGGAGCTTGAGCGACTCGAGGGTATCGCCCTCGGCCATGCCTATCCACAGAGCCGGAACGCGTGGGGCTCCGGCGGCGATCGGTCTCACGGCGATGCGCATGAATCCTCCTCGGACGATGGGTTCACAACGGAGGACTCAGTCTTGCAGAACCGCGCAGGGCGGTCAACGAAGGGAAAGCGATAGGGCCCGTTCCGGGATGGAATCCGGACCGGGCCCTGTCGAAACAGCTGGCGGGGAAAGCTAGTGCGAGTCGTCCGCCAGGATTCCCGCCAGCACTTTGGGGTCGGCGGCGTCGGGCGCGCCGGACGGGGCGTGGCTCCAGCCTTTCACATGCGGCATGGAAAGCGGGTAGGTTCCATGCTCCATGCGCTGCACTTCGGCCTGCAGGCGGATGTCGTCCAGATATTGCTCGGTGGCGGCTTCGTCCCAGACCGAGGGCGCCGGGCCCGGAACCGGGGCGAAGAATCCGGCGCTCAGCAGGCGCACCACCAGGCACAGGCCGGCCATGGCCACCGCGGCTCCGGCGCCGAAGGCCACCTGCTCCACGGGTGAACTGGCCAGGCGTTTCTGCATTTCGCTGGAGCCCTTGCGCTCGCTGGCGCCCTGGACCTCCACCACTCCCAGTTCCCATAGCTCGTAGAGCCCCTCGTACAATTCGAACAGCCACAGCGGAAGGTTGTCCTCGAGGTCGCCCAGGGTGCGCGGGGTCGCGACGGCCTCCAGGATCCGCCGCTTGCGGGAATCCGGCTCGCGCGCCAGGGACAGGTCCTGCCGGCTCACCATGGCGGCCTTGTTGGACAGCGCCCGGCGGAACCGCGCCATTTCGTCCTGGCGGCGCATGGCCTCCATCAGGATGCCCTCGGTGCGGAAAGCGAGCCGAAAGCCGTTGGCGCTCGGGGTGGCCGTTCGGTTGATGAACTCATAGTTGCCGCTGCGCCAGGCGAGGGCCCGCAGCAGCACGTCCTGGATGTGTTCTTCCAGGAAGTGGGCCAGCTCCTCGGGCGGCATCGCGCCGGTGCTCATGAGCACGTCGAGCGGGTCGGCCCCTTCGGTGCGGCGGATTTCGCCGACTCGGCCGAGCTGCACGCCGGATAGCTTCCCCATGCGCTCCAGGGCCAGTTCCAGGCCCGACGGGTCGCGAGAAAGCGGCTCGTGCGTGGACGTGATCCGGCCCTCCTCGAACAGGACCGCAAAGCGCAGGTCGCCCTTGGAGAGACGGAGCACGCCCGTCTTTCGCTGGCTGGCGATGAGCTGGAGGATCTCCTCCAGCCGGAAAGTCTCGAGATTACCCTTGAGTGCCATTCGATCGATTCCTCAGGCGGCCTGGTCGAAGACCTGGGGCCGCGCTTCGAGTTCCATCTCCTGCTCGCGATGGTGAAGTGTCCACTCCCGGTGTGCAGCAGGGATCCAGGCCGCGATCACAAGGACGCCGGCGATCAGCGCCTGGGGAACGGAAAGGATGCCCGCCAGGTAATTCGGCCCGGGGTGGATCCAGAAGCCGCCCTTCACGAAGGCCAGGAAGAGAAAGCTCAATCCGCACCACCATGCGCCGGCGACGGCCCAGCGGCCGGCCAGCGCTCTTCCAAAGGGCGGGCAAAGCAGGCTCACGGCCAGGACCATCGCGCCGCGTTCCCGGATCCGCTTGGAACGGCGGCGCTCCAGGAGCACCCGCCCGAAGGGCCCGCCGCTGGTGACGGACATATGGCCTAGGCAGGTCTGGCAGAAGGTCTCGCTGCGGCGGCGGCCGCTGCAGCGTCGGCACAACGTGGCGCCGCAGTTGGCGCACTGATAGGTCGGAAGCCAGCGGGTCCCAAGCCGCGCCAGCAGCGAGCCCACGGCCAGCACCAGCAGGGCCAGGATCGAGAACAGCCCGGGGCGCGATTCCCACGCGGACGCGAGCCACGCGGGCGGCTCCATCCAGTCGGTGCGCACGTTGGTCTCCTCGCGCCACAGCTTCCAGAGCGCCTCCGGGGAAAGCTCCTCCTGCATCATGAGCGCCTGCCCCATCCCGAACGCGTTGAAGTGGCGGCGGAGTCGATCAAAGTCGAGCGCGCCGGCCCGCAGCATTTCGCGGTTCGCGCCGTCGAAGTCGAGCTTGCGCGACAGCACCTGCGCGAGGTTGTAGTGCGGCGAAGTGAGCCGGTCGTCGGCCTTGATCGCCTCCACGAGGTGATTCTCCGCCAGGGCGGTCTTTCCGCGCATCCACTCGGCCACCGCCAGGTTGTTCAGCGTGCGGGCGTTGCCGTGCGAGAGCGAGTCGGCGCGGGCGAAGTCGCGCACCGCATCGTCCACGCGGCGGGCGCGCAGCTCCATGACGCCGCGCGCGAAGGGGATTTCATAGTGCCCGGTGGCCTCGGCCTCGGCTCGCCCCAGGCGGGCAATCCAGGCGGGCGATAGCGAAGCGCGCTGGGCCCGCACCGCGGTCCCGACCCAGCTCGTGGAGGTGCGCGGGAGCAGCAGCGAGTCGGCTTCCCGGATCACCCAGGGAAGCGCCAGCGTGCACACCAGCAGCAGGGCCCACAGCCGCCGGGCCAACCCGCTCAGCGAAGGCTGCATCACGGCCAGGAGAAAGAGAGTCGGCAGGATCACGCCCAGACCCATGCAGAAGGGCAGGGCCGCGGCCAGCATGGCCAGGACCGAAGCGTAGTTGCGGTCCTGGTAGCGCGCGAAGAACTCGGTGAGCCGGTGGTGAAGCGCCGGCATGCCGATGGCGATGGCGGAAAACGAGAGTCCCAGCAGCGCCAGCATCACCGCGAAGCAGCCCCATAGGAGCAGGTGGAACATCCACAGATGCTGGTGTCGGAACGATCCCCACATCAGATGCAGTCCCTGGAGCAACTCGGGAAGAGACTCGCCCGGATCCTGCAACAGGCTGGACCAGGCGAGCGAAAAGTGCGGGTCGGCCCACTGCGGGTCGGCCTGGGCCGCGGCCTGGAAGTGCTGGAGCGCCACGGCTTCGTGTCCCGCCGCCCGTTCCAGGAGACCCTGGCGGTAGTGCACGCTTGCCGCCATCGCCACATCCACGGACGTGGTGGGCGCGGCCTGGGGAGCGGCGGCCGCACGGACGCTCGCGGGTGTCAGGAGCAACTGGCCGATCAGGGCCATGCTGGCGAAAATGGCAAGGCGTGAGCGTAGCGGCATTTGTCTTCCTGGTCCGGCGGGATTGACAGCCGGCGAACCGGCCTATTAGTTTCACGACTCAAAGCGTGCTGCACTCGCCGCTGGAGATGCGGCGTTCTCGAGGCTCCCCCGATTTATCGGCACGGCGCCCCGTTATCCTTAGCGTTCCGGGAGACCCATGGCCCCGACCACGATTTCCGAGATCCACCGCCTCGAAGGGCAGGAAGCCCATTTGAGAGGCTGGGTGTACAACACCCGCTCCAGCGGCAAGTTACAGTTCATCCTGGTCCGGGACGGTTCCGGGGTGATCCAGGCCGTGGCTTCCCTGAAGAACGTGGGGGAGGAGCTCTTCCAGGAGCTGGGGCGCCTGACCCAGGAGTCCTCCCTGGAGGTCTGGGGCATGGTCAAGGCGGATCCGCGCGCTCCGGGCGGGTTCGAGCTTTCCATCACCCGGGCGAAGATCGTCCAAATCGCCCAGGAGTATCCCATTTCACCCAAGGAGCATGGGATCGAGTTCCTGCTCGACCACCGGCACCTGTGGCTGCGCTCGTCCCTGCAGCACGCCATCCTGAGGGTGAGGGCCGAGGTGATCCGCTCGGCGCGCGAGTACCTGGACGACCACGGGTTCCTGAACATGGACACCCCCATCCTGACGCCCGCGGCGTGCGAGGGGACCACCACGCTCTTCCAGGTGGAGTACTTCGAGGAGTTCTCGTTCCTGACCCAGAGCGGCCAGCTCTACAACGAGGCCACCGCCGCCGCCTTCGGCAAGGTCTACAGTTTTGGCCCCACCTTCCGCGCGGAAAAGAGCAAGACCCGCCGCCACCTGACCGAGTTCTGGATGCTGGAGCCGGAGGTGGCTTACGCCGGCCTGAACGACATCATGGAACTGGAAGAGAAGCTGATCGAGCACATCGTCGGAAGGGTGCTGGAGCGCCGGGCGGAGGAGCTCAAGCGGCTGGAGCGGGACACGTCCAAGCTGGAAAAGGTCAAGGCCCCGTTCCCGCGGCTCCACTACGCCGATGCGGTCAAGCGCCTGAACGAAAAGGGAGTGGATTTCCAGTGGGGCGGGGATTTCGGGGCCCCGGACGAGGCGGTGCTGACCGAGGACTACGAGACGCCGTTCTTCGTGCACCGGTTTCCGAGCCAGATCAAGGCCTTTTACATGGAGCCGGATCCCGCGGACCCGAAACACTGCCTGTCCGTGGACTGCCTGGCGCCGGAGGGCTACGGGGAGATCGTGGGGGGTGGGCAGCGCATTGCGGACTATGACCTGCTGCTGGAGCGGATCCGCGAGCACAAGCTGCCCGAGGAGGCATTCGAGTGGTACCTGGACCTTAGGCGGTACGGAAGCGTGCCCCACTCGGGGTTTGGAATCGGCGTGGAGCGCACCACGGCGTGGCTGTGCGGTATCGAACACGTCCGCGAGTGCATACCGTTCCCGCGGACGATCTACCGAATGAAGCCGTGAGGCGACGCGGAGACCGCAGCGACGGCGGCGAATCAGGCGATCGGCAATCCCTTGTCCACCTGGTCGTCGGGCTTGGGAATGATGTGGCTCGCGACCAGCTTCTTGAACTGGGCCGCCCGCGCGGCGCCGGCCGCGACCGCCGCTTCGACGGAAGCCACGTCGCCGCGCACCACCACCGTCACCAGCCCGGCGTCGATCTTACGGTGTCCCACCAGTTCCACCGGCGCGGCCTTGACCATGGCATCGGCGGCTTCCACCGCGGGGATGAACCCGCGTACTTCGATCATTCCAAGGGCTTTCATTGGATCCTCCTGACGGGTCAGCTTAGGGCTTTCCGGGCCGGGGCACAAGGGACCGGTGCGACTGTCTCGCAGCGGGCATTTGACGCGGCGGCCGCCGGGCCCTATGGTTACGCGATGCCACGGCACGCGCCATGCCAGACTTAAAAAACGTCCTGCTCGGGCGTCCCCGCGACATCTGGGACCCAAAAATCTTCCACCGGATCTCGCTGGTCGCCTTCCTCGCGTGGGTCGGCCTGGGAGCAGACGGTCTATCGTCCTCGTCGTACGGTCCCGAACAGGCCTTCCTCGCGCTCGGATCCCACAAGTACCTGTGCGTCTACCTGGCCATCATGATGGCGGCCACAGTGTTTATCATCTCCTACGCCTACAGCCGGATCATCGAGGCGTTCCCGAACGGCGGCGGCGGGTACCTGGTTGCCACCAAGCTGCTGGGGGACTGGGCCGGCCTGACCTCGGGCGCAGCGCTCCTGGTGGACTATGTGCTTACCATTTCCGTGTCCATCGCGAGCGGCGTGGCGGCCATCTGGAGCCTCCTGCCGCCCCGGATGCACCACATGCAGCTGGTGGTGGACGTCCTGGTGCTGGTGTTGCTGGTGCTGCTCAACCTGCGCGGGGTGAAGGAGTCGGTGCAGTTCCTGTCGCCGATCTTCTTCCTGTTCCTGATCACCCACGTGATCCTGATCGGCGGCGGGCTCTTCGAGGGCGCCCGGCACGTGCCCGAGCTGCACCGGGAGGTGACCCAGGGCACGCGGGCCGATCTGGCGGCCATGGGACTGGTGCCGCTGCTGCTGCTGTTCTTCCGGGCGTATTCGCTGGGCGGCGGAACCTACACCGGGATCGAGGCGGTCTCCAACGGGCTTCCGATGATGCGCGAGCCGCGCGTCGAGACCGGCAAGAAGACCATGGTGCTGGTCGCGGTGTCGCTGGCCTTTACGGCCGGCGGGATCCTGTTGTGCTACCTGTTGCTGAGTGTCTTTCCGCAGCACGGCAAGACCATGAACGCCGCGCTGGCCGAGGCCTTCGTGGCGGGGCTCCACTTCGGTTCCACCTGGCCGGGCCGGATCTTCGTGATCCTGGTGCTCATCTCCGAGGCCCTGCTGCTCTTCGTGGCCTCCCAGAGCGGCTTCCTGGCCGGGCCGCGGATCATGGCCAACATGGCGGTGGACTCGTGGTTCCCGCACCGCTTCTCGGCGCTCTCCGAGCGGCTCACCATGCAGAACGGGGTGCTGCTCATGGGGTTTGCGGCCCTGGCCACGCTGGTCTATACGCGCGGGCGGGTGGAGACCCTGGTGATCATGTACTCCATCAACGTGTTCCTGACCTTTTCCCTGGCCCAGCTCGGGATGATCCGGTACTGGATGGAGGCGAGGCGGCGCCACGAGCACTGGAAGCGGCACGTGCCCATCCACGTGGTGGGCTTCCTGCTGTGCGCCGGGATCCTGCTGGTGACCATCTTCGAAAAATTCACCGAGGGCGGATGGGTGACCCTGGCCATCACCGGCCTGCTGGTGCTGTTCTGTTCCCGGGTCCGGCGGCACTACCGGCAGGTCGCCGGCACCATGGCCGAGCTGGACGAGATCCTGGCCAACATTCCAGGCCACCCCACGGTGGAGCCGCGCGAACTGAACCCGTCCGCCCCCACGGCCGTGCTGCTGGTCTCGGGCTACAACGGGCTCGGGATCCACTCCCTGCTGTCGCTGCTCCGCGTGTTTCCCAATCACTTCGCGAACGTGGTGTTCGTCGCGGTCGGGGTGTTGGATTCGGCCAACTTCAAGGGCGCCGAGGAGACCGCGGCCCTGAACGCCAAGACGGAAGAGGATCTCAAGAAGTACGTCGACCTGGCCCGGCGCCTGGGCATGGCGGCCACCATCCGCTTCGCGCTGGACACCGAGGTGGTCTCGGCGGCCGAGAAGCTTTGCCGAGACGTGCACAAGGAGTTCCCGCGGGCGATCGTGTTCGCGAGCAAGCTGATCTTCCGCCGCGAGACGGCCTTCCAGGGCATGCTCCACAACGAGACCGCGTACGCCATCCAGCGTCGGCTGCAGTTCTCGGGCCTCCAGACCATCGTGCTGCCGCTGCGCGTAGGGAGCCTCTAGCCCGGCCGGGCGCTTTTTATGGGATCCTTCTTCTCCGACATCAAGAACACCCTGCTGGGCCGCCCGCGGGATATCCGCGACCCTCACATCTTCCACCGGATTTCCCTGGTGGCGGTGCTGGCGTGGGTCGGCCTGGGCGCCGATGGCCTGTCCTCCTCGTCCTACGGGCCCGAGCAGGCCTACCTGGCCCTGGGCGAGCACCGCCACCTGGCGGTGTTCATCGCCCTGCTCATGGTGGCCACGGTGCTGCTCATCTCCTACGCCTACACCCGCATCATCGAAGCCTTCCCGGGCGGCGGGGGAGGCTACCTGGTGGCCAGCAAGCTCCTGGGCGAGGGGGCGGGGGTCACTTCCGGCTCGGCACTGCTGGTGGACTATGTGCTCACCATCACCACTTCGGTCGCGAGCGGCGTGGACGCGCTGTGGAGCCTGATGCCGCCGCACCTGTCCGCGTGGCGCATGCCGGTGGCGATCATGGTCCTGACCGCCCTGGTGGTGCTGAACCTGAGAGGCGTCAAGGAGTCGGTCACCATCCTGTCCCCGATCTTCTTCATCTTCCTCGTCGCTCACGCCTTCCTGATCGGCGGGGGAATCTTCCAGGGCCTGGCCCACCCGGCCGCCCGCCACATGGACATCGTGGCGCGCACCCACTCGGACCTCAAGTTCATGGGCCTGTTCGCCCTGCTGGCGCTGTTCTTCCGGGCCTACTCGCTGGGAGGCGGCACCTACACCGGGATCGAGGCGGTCTCCAACGGGCTCCCGATGATGCGCGAACCGCGCGTCGAGACCGGCAAGAAGACCATGCTCTACATGGCCGTCTCGCTGGCGATCACCGCGGCCGGGATCATGGTGTGCTACTACCTGCTGGACGTTCACCCGGAGTCGGGCAAGACCCTGAACGCGGTGCTCACGGAGCGCTTCGCAGCCGGTTGGGGCAGCGGCTTCTCATCCCTCGGACAGCCGTTCCTTGTCGTGGTGCTACTCTCGGAGGCCCTGCTGCTGTTCGTCGCCGCGCAGAGCGGCTTCCTGGATGGGCCTCGGGTGATGGCCAACATGGCCGTGGACTCGTGGTTCCCGCACCGCTTCGCGGCGCTCTCGGAGCGCCTGACCATGCAGAACGGGGTGCTGCTCATGGGGGGCTCGGCGCTGGCGCTGCTGATCTATTCGCACGGCAGCATCGAGATCCTGGTCACCATGTACTCGATCAACGTGTTCCTGACCTTTTCCCTCTCCCAGCTGGCCATGGTGCGCTACTGGCTCCAGGCGCGGAAAAGGCGGGAGCACTGGAAGCGCAACATCGCGATCCACGTGGTGGGCCTGGGGCTGTGCGCGGGCATGCTGGTGGTCACGGTGCTGGAGAAGTTCACGGAGGGCGGCTGGCTGACGCTCCTGATCACCAGCTTGCTCATCGTCGGATGCGTGTTCGTGCGGCGGCATTACCGGCGGGTGAGCCACAAAATGGCGGAACTGGACGAAATCTTGGCCGCGCTCCCGGGGAAGGTGGAAGGGCCGGCCCCGGAGCTCCGCAAGGACGCGCCCACCGCCGCACTGCTGGTCTCGGGATACAACGGGCTTGGGATCCACTCCCTGCTGTGGCTGATGCGGCTCTTCCCGGGCTACTTCAAGAACGTGGTGTTCGTCTCGGTGGGGGTGCTGGACTCGGCCAACTTCAAGGGGGCCGAAGAGACCGAGGCCCTGCGCCTGGACGTGGGGCAGCAGGGCGCGCGGATGGCGGATGTGGCCAACCGGCTCGGCCTGGCCGCCACCAGCCGGATCGCGCTCGGGACCGAAGTCGTGGCGGAGGCGGAGAAGATCTGCCTGGAGCTGGCCCGGGAGTTCCCCAAGACCATCGTTTTTGCCAGCAAGCTCATCTTCCGCAAGGAGAACCTCTTCCAGGGGGTGCTGCACAACGAAACCCCCTATGCCATCCAGCGGCGGCTGCAGTTCTCGGGGCTCCAGACGGTGATCCTGCCGGTGCGGGTCCGACCGTAGATTAACCCGAGGCAACGTAAATGGTTACGGCTATTGACAGTTCCGGGGCGGCTCGCCTACGATGCCTCTTCCGTTTCCAAGAAGCGCTCCGGGGGTTTCCAGTGGATCGCACGTTGACAGGCGCGGCGTGGTCTCGTACCGTCAAAGTATTCTAGAGCCATGCGTTGCCGCCTCTGTGTCTTCCTGGTACCCCTCCTCGCCTTCGCGGGTTGTGGCTCCCCGAAAGGGGGCGGGCCCGCGGACACGCTGACCGCGGGCAAGTTGAGGTTGGTTGCGGCCGAAACGGCTGTTCCACTGGCCCGCAAAGAATCGGAAGCGTTTGGAAAGCTTTACCCGGGTGCGACTCTCGAATTGAAGACGAACACGGCGAGGGGCGCCGTCGGCGACCTGTTCGCCGACCGCGCGGACGTGATCCTGATGCCGCGCGAGTTGTCGCCCGAAGAGGATTCGCTGGCCGCGGCCTACAAGGTTCGGATCCAGGGGTGGCGGGTAGGACTCGAGGCCCTGGCCGTGGTGGTGCACCCCTCCAATCCGGTGCGGCAGATCGCGTTGGACCAGTTGAGGGAGATCTACACCGGTCGCCTGAAGAGCTGGGACCGGCTCGGCGGATCAGCGGCGCCGGTGCGCACGATCTGGAGCGAGCCCAACTCGGCCGCCTACCAGCTGGTGCTGGAGCGGGTGCTGGCCGGGGAAAAGCCGGCGGCCCCGGACGCGTGGTCCTTCAGCGACAGCGAAACCGCCGCCCGGGTGGCCCGCGATCCAAATGCGCTGGGCATCCTCGGGGTGGCCGCCGCGGGTCCAAGTGTCAAGGTGCTTCGGGTAAGCGAGGCGCGGGGGTTTGCCTACTTCGCGCCGGATGCCGAGAACGTGTGGAACCAGAAGTACCCGCTCAGGCATTACGATGTGCTGATCTACCGAAAACCGGCTCCCCCGCTGGCCGACGGATTTGCGACCTACGTGCTCAGCAACGAAGGTCAGAAGGCGGCAAGGGACCTCGGTCTGGTCCCGACCGCCGTGCCGATCAAGATCCACCGCGCGAAGCCGTGAGGCCGCGAGGGAAACTCGACAGGAGCCGCAAGGTACCCGACATGACTCGAATTCAAGAGCGTCATTCGTTCGCCAGGAAGACCCTGCTGCCCGCCCTTGCCTGCGCCCTGATCGCGGCACTCGCGCTTGCGGGACCGGCCCGCGCCGGCGACAACCTCAAGCAGGGCCGGGCAGCCCTGGAGCGCCACGATATCGGAACCGCGCTGGCCCTGCTGCAGCGCGCGGTGGTGGAGGAACCGGGAAACCTGGACGCGCACTCCGCATTTGCGCTGGCCCTGGTCCAGGGGCACCGGAGCGCGGAGGCCAAGGGAGAAATCGAGGCCTGCTCAAAGATCAACGCCGAGAGCGAAGTGATCCCGTACCTCGAAGGCCGGCTCGCGGAGTCCCAGGAGGACTGGGATGGCGCCATCGCAAAATACCGCGCCGCCATTGCCCGCCGCAGCAAGTACGCCGATGCGTCCTATTCCCTGGGCATGGCGCTTCGCCACCAGGGCAAGTCCCAGGATGGCCTGGCCGAGCTCAACCGGGGCCTGGACTTCGCGCGGGAAAACGACGTGCCGCGGTTTCTGTCCGGGATCGGCCTGGCGCTCATGGACATGGATTCCCTCTCCGCCGCGGCCGATTCGGCCACCCGCGCCGTGGCGCTCGACCCGGACAACGTGCTCACGCACGTCGCCCTGGGGCAGATCTACCTGAAGCGCGGCGTTTACTCGCTGGCCAAGATGTCCCTCGACCGCGCCGTGCAGCTGGACACCCTGGACCCGGTGGTTTATTTCCAGCTGGGCAAGGCCAACTACTACAGCCAGCAGTACTCGGATGCGCTCCAGTCCTTCAAGACCGCCGCCGCGCTGGACACGCTGTACGCCGATCCGCAGTACTGGATCGGGCACCTGTACGTGCTGGCCGGCGTGGCCGACCGCGAAAAGTACTCGCTCGCCGCGCCCTTCCTGCGCACCTACACCCGGCTGCGCCCGGGCGATTCCAAGGGCTGGCTGGACCTGGGCGAGGCGCTCTACCGCAGCCCCGCCAGCACCGAAGACGAATTCAAGGAATCTGCCGCGGCGCTGGATAAGTCCAGCGCGATCAACGGCAACGAGTCCAAGGCCTATCTTCTGATGGTCAAGGTCAGCGCCTACAAGCTCAAGGACTTCGACAAGGCCTTCGCGGCTTACAACCGGATGCAGGCGGCCGGCGCCAAGCTCAGCGCGGACGACATCCTGCTGGTGGCCTCCCTTTACACCTACAAGAGCATGTTCCCGCAGGCCGATTCCGTGATCGCGGAGGCTATCAAGGCCGACACGACCGCGCCCGACGGCTGGTTCAAGATGGCCGAGAGCAAGTTCTTCCAGCGCGAGTACGCTGCCGCGATTCCTTTCTTGCAAAAGCGCATCGACGTGGATTCCACCGGCGAGCGCTCCAAGATCGGCGTGGCTCCGTTCCTGCCGTACTACATGCTGGGCCAGGCCTACAACCAGATCCAGAAGTACGATTCGTCCACCGTGTTCGTGAAGATGGCGCTGGCCCACGCCGATTCGGCGACCACCAAGCCGGTGGACCTGGCCAAGATGCACCTGGAGCTGGGCACGGCCTACGCCAAGGGCGATTCGCTGAGCCGGGAGCTGGCCAAGGGCGAGTTCGCCTCGGTCATCGAGGCTGATTCCACGTCGCAGCAGGCCGTGTCGGCCATGTACAACATGGGATACACGGATTTCGCCGCCAAGAAGTACCGGGAGTCGGCCGAGATGCTCGAGCGCGCCCAGGGCACGATCGAGCGCAACAGTCCGCCGCTGAAGCCGCGGCTGGACGTGCTGCTGCTGCTGGCGTCCAGCTATGTCGGCACCAAGGACTACGACCGGGCCCGGGAAGTCGCCAAGAAGGGACTCGCGCTCGATCCGACCAACAACATCCTTTCAAAGATCGCCGCGCCGCCGGCTCCGGTGAAGAGCAAGCCGGCCGGCACGGGAACGGCCCCGGGCGGAGCTTCCGCACCCGGCGCTGCCCCGTCCGGCGATGCCTCCTCCGCCAAGGGGAAGGTCGTGGGCAAGAATCCGCCCGCCAGCACGGTTCCGCCGGTGACGACCACGGCGCCAAAGAAGAAGTAAACGAGTCGCACGCAATCCGGGAAGGAGATATAGGAAATGGCCCTGAAGGAAAAGAACGAAGGCGATGTCGTCATCCTGTACCCCAAGGGATTTCTCATGGGGGGCGCGGAAACCGACGAGCTCCAGAACCGCGTCAAGGAACTCGAGGAAACCGGCAATCAGAAGCTGATCATCAGCCTGTCCGAGACCTCCATGATGAACTCGACCGCGATCGGCGTGTTCATCACCGCCCACAAGCACTACTCGGAGCGCGGTGGAAGGCTCAAGCTGTGCAGCGTGGACAAGAAAATCCAGAACGTGTTCGTGATCACCAAGTTGAGCCTCGTGTTCGACGTGTATGCCAACGAGGCCGAGGCGATCGCCAGCTTTTCCAAGTAGCGACTTTCGGCTGTCCCCCGGGCCGGAATTCTGAAATAATGACGGGTACCCGGACACCGTCTTTCCGGACGGCCTCCTGAACCCTCCAGGTGGAATACAAACACATCTCCATACGTCCTGCGTGCAGAGGAGGTCAGTGCTCCAATGAAAAAGTATGCCATGCCGTTGTTGTTCTTCTCGCTTCTGATCGTTTCGATCCTTGTGTACATGTACGTCGTGCCGCCCCTGGTTCGTGCCGGCGGCCCGCTCGTGGCCGGACTGATCTTCCTGGCCATGCTCGCCGTTTCGTTCGTCCTGGAGCGACTGTTCACGCTTCGTCGGGCCCAGGGCACCCAGCCGCTGCCGATCTTCATCACCGGGGTCAAGCGTGAGTTGATGCTGGGCAACGTGGACGCGGCGATGGCGCTGTGCGACAAGCAGCGCGGCTCCGCGGCCAACGTGCTCAAGTCGGGCCTTGCCCGTTACCGCCAGTTGATCCGTGAAAACGCTCCCAAGGAGAAGATCGTTCCGGAGACCCAGCAGGCCATCCAGGAAGCCAACGCCCTGGAAGTCCCGCTGCTGGAGCGCAACCTGGTCGGTCTGTCCACCATCGCCTCGATCGGCACCATGGTGGGCTTGCTCGGCACGGTGATCGGAATGATCCGCGCATTCGCGGCCGCCTCGAACGTCGGAGCCGTGGACGCCACCCAGCTGGCCAAGGGAATTTCCGAGGCGCTCATCAACACCGCCGGCGGAATCCTGATCGCCATCTTCTCGATCGTGCTCTACAACGTGTTCACGACCAAGGTGGACAACTTCTCCTACATGATGGACGAAGCGAGCTACGAGACCATCCAGCTGCTCACCTCGAACACCATCGACCAGAAGTAGCCGGGGAGGCGAAGAGCAATGGCAGGGGTCAAGCACAAGAAGCGCATGGGGATCAAGATGGACATGACCCCTATGGTGGACGTGGCTTTCCTGTTGCTCATCTTCTACATGAGCACCACCGTGTTCAAGCCGCCCGACAAGGAACAGATCAGCCTGCCGGAGTCGCACTCGGACCTGCAGGCTCCCGAGAACAACACGATCACGATCAACGTCAACAAGGACTCCGGGGTCAGCATCAAGTACAAGGCCAGGGACAGCGCCACCGGCAAGCTGGTGACCGTGGACACCCCGGTGGCCTCGGGCCTGTTGGAGCCGGAGCTGGACAAGGCCCGTCAGTTCGCGCCCATGGCCTACATCATCGTGCGCATGGACAAGGACGCCAAGTACGGCACTATGTCCGACGTGATGGACGTGATCCAGAAGAGCAAGACGCTCCGGTTCAACGTGATGACGGAGATCTCGAAGAGCTAGTTGCTTCCGCTCCGGGCGGCCCGGGCGGCATCCCCGCCACGGACCGCGCAGGCGGATGATTTTTTGAAACGAGGTGATTTGCTTTGGGAGCCGTAGACTCTCCAGAACCAAAAAGTAAAGCCAAAGGCGGCAAGCGCAAGCCGCACCGCGTGGGCATTCGAGTGGACATGACGCCCATGGTGGACGTGGCATTTCTATTGCTGATCTTTTTCATGGTGACCACGGTGTTCCGCACCCCCAGGGCGATGGAGATCAACCTGCCGCCGGACAAGGACACCAAGGTCGAGATCGCGCAGTCCAAGGTGCTCACCCTTCGCGCTTCGGCGGACAACAAGCTGTACTGGAGCCTCGGGACTGAAAAGCCCCAGGTTTCCAATCTGAAGTCCCTGCAGCCGGTGCTGGTGGCCAAGTCCAAGCAGTTCTGGAACAACACCAAGCAGGAGTCCGACCTGAACGTGGTCATCAAGGTGGACCGGGAGGCCAGGTTCCACAACCTGGTGGATCTGATCGACGTGCTGAGCCTGGCCAAGATCACGCGCTTTGGATTTGCGCCCTTCACCGACGACGACAAGAAACAGATTCTCACCGCGGGCGCCTGAACCGCAGGCGACCGCCGTCCTAACCCTTGAAGGCAGGTCGAGGCACTATGAGCAGCACAGCGCATCCCGCCGAACCCGGGATCGGAACCGGGCAGCGCCCCTACGAGCAGTACGGGGCATCGGAACTCAAGACCGTGTTCCAGAGGTACATGACGCTGGGCGTGGCCCTGTCGGCCGCGCTCAATACGTTCCTGATCCTGCTGGCGCTGGCGGCGCTCTACGTCAACCAGAAGCTGCACGAGCGCCAGGAGACCCGCGTGCGGGTGGTGCCGTTCCAGCAGCTCCAGCCGCCTCCGCTCTCCAAGCAGCAGACCGACCAGATCAAGACGCCGGAAAAGGTGGCCCCGCCGTCCGTGGGAATTCCGGTGCCGGTGCCGGACGCCCAGGCGCCGCAGCAGCAGCAGCTGGCCTCGCTGGAGGACATCAACAAGGCCGCCGGCGGCTCCAACGTGGGCACCGGAAACGACATCGTGATCGCCGCCAGGGATGAAGACACTGGTCCGGCGTCCGGCAGCTACGTGTACCGCGATGACGAGCCGGTGCTGGTCAAGGCGGTGGCCCCCAAGTACCCTGACCTTGCCCGCTCGAGCGGCATCGAGGGCAAGGTCGTCCTGAACGTCCTGGTCGGCACCA
This sequence comes from Candidatus Eiseniibacteriota bacterium, assembly GCA_025351485.1. Taxonomy (GTDB): domain Bacteria; phylum Eisenbacteria; class RBG-16-71-46; order RBG-16-71-46; family JACRLI01; genus JANXVU01. Next base: position 34,561 of record JANXVU010000100.1, read on the forward strand.
ACGGCAAGGTCGAGAAGGTCGAGGTGCAGCAGGGGGTGCCGGTGCTGAACGACGCGGCCATCGAAGCCGTGAAGCAGTACCTGTTCAAGCCGGCGCTCGCGAACAACAAGCCCGTGGCCGTGTGGGTCGCGGTGCCCATCTCGTTCAAGCTGAGCGGCAACTAGCAGCGCCGGAAGAGATGTTCGGGAAGGGACCGGGGGAACGCCCCGGTCCCGATCCGCAGCCATACTTCCGGGTTTCGGTCCGATAGTTTTTTCTCACCCCTCCAGCGACGCTGCATCGAATTTGTCCCCTCCGCCGACATCCCCTCCTGCAGGATCCAGTTCCAGCGGTCCATACCCTTCCGGGACCTCCACGCATGGAGGTGCACGTCATGTCTGCCGCCGCGCTGCTCCACCGTACTCTCCGCGGAACAGCCCCGATACCCTATGCCCGCTACGGGGCCTTCGAGCTGAAGCATGCCTCCCGCAGGCACCTGGCCTACGGGGTGACTTTGTCCGCGCTGTTCAGCACGCTGGTCCTGATTACAGTGGCGGTGCTGGTAGCCAGGATGCCGCCGGCGGCACGCCCGCTGATCGAAGTCATCCACATTGTGGACTACCCTGTGCCAGCCCGGCCGACGCCTCCCAAATTCGACCCCGCCGCTCTGAAGCGCCCCCCGGGTTCGAAGGCGGATCCCGCAGCCGGTGTTGTCATGACCGTCCCGGACTTCCCCGACAAAACTGCCACGGACACTCCGCCCGACCTGCCGCCCATGACCCTGCCGCCGGATGGGGGAGCGGGCCCCGGGTCGGCCGGCTCGGCGGGCACGGGGCCATCCACCGCGGTTGCCCCGAACGGAGTTTCGCTCACCAGCGCGGCCGGCACTTGGACAGTGCACGACACCGAACCCGAGCTGCTGGTCGCGCCCCGGCCTTTCTACCCGGAAATCGCCAAGCGGGCCATGATCGAGGGCAGGGTGAGGTTGTGGCTGCTGGTGGGAAAGGACGGGCGGATCGCCCGGGTGGATGTCCGGGAGGGGGTCACCATGCTTTCCCCGGCGGCGGTGGAGGCGGCCCGTGGATACATCTTCAAGCCGGCCCTGGCGAACGGCCGCCCGGTGGCAGTCTGGGTGGAGGAGACCTTCGATTTCCGGATCCTGCCGTAGACGGCCAGGGCGTGAAGGTGGGGCATCGTGCGCCTTCTTCGGTGATCGGTCTGAACGGAGCCCCGGCTGGCCCGGTTTGACACCTTCCGAAACCCGTGATACCGTGCTGTTTCCATCAAGTTAGCCGGATTTCCTCACCCTTCTTGGAGGAAGGTGCTGCCGTGACCACGACCGACGTCCCCGTTGCCCCCGCTCCGGAAGAAGCCCCGCCGCTCGGCGAACCCGCGCGCATGTTCGGGGTGATCTGGAGCCCCCGGAAGGCCTTCACCGACATCGTGCGGCGGCCGTCCTTCTGGGCGCCTTTCGTATTGCTGGTGGTGTTCCAGACCGCGGTCTCGCTGGCCATCTACAAGCCGGTGATCATCCCTTCGCAGCTGGCCAAGATGGCCGAGCAGCCCAATTTCACGGCCGAGAAGCAGGCCATGATCGAAAAGGGCATGGAAAGCCCGGTGGGTTGGGTGATCGCCACGGCGACCGGGTTGCTCGGGATGCCCATCGCGCTGTTGCTGTGGGCCGGCATGCTTTACTTCGTCTTCAGCCTGCTGATGAGCGGCCGGGCCAATTTCAAGTCGGTGTTCACGGTGGTCTGCTACGCATCCATCGTCGGGATGATCGCGGCCCTGGTGAAACTGCCCCTGATGATCGCCCGGCAGGACCTGGAGGTCAGCATCGGGCCGGCCGCCCTCTTGGAGCGCCCGGACCCGCCGACCTTCCTGTACAGCTTCCTGCAGGGAATGGACGTGCTGGGGATCTGGTCCTGGCTGGTGGTCGCCGTGGGCCTTTCGGTGCTGTACCGCAAGCCCCAGGGCTCCACGACCCTGGCCACCATGGCGATCTTTCTGGTGTTTGTCCTGGTCTCGGCCGGGATCCGCTCCATGTTCCACCCGGGATCCTAGCCAGGATCCGCCGCGTCTTCCATGGGCATGGTTCCCCGGCAAGGGGGGATCGGGCGCCCTGCCGCGTCTTTCTTCGAAACTATTGAAACTCCAACTTTGATCGTCCGTAGAGCGTCAAGATAGTCGTCGCCGAAAGGGGGGCCGGGTGGCCCTCCCGCATGGCTCAAGGAGGATGGGAATGATCTTCGGTCATCGTGAAATCCGCGGGGCACTTTGCCTGGTGGCGCTGGGAACGCTGGCTGCCGCGGGCGCTGCGCGCGCGGAACTGTCGCGCCTGACGGTGGATGAGGCGGTGCGGCTGGCGCTGCGCGACAACACCACCGTGTACTCGGCCATGAAGCAGGTGGAGCAGGCGGAGGGGGCTTTCCAGCAGGCCCGCTCCAGCATCCTGCCCCAGCTTTCCGCCACCGGCGACCTGGCGCACAGCTTCCAGGGCGAACAGAAGTCCACCACCCGGCTGGGAGGGTCTGTCCCCAGCAGCCGGTCCAACTCCCACTCGGGAGGACTCAGCCTGAGCCAGGAGGTCCTGAACCTGCAGTCGTGGAACCTGGTCCGGGAGTCGGACCTGTCCCTGGACGCCATCCGGCACGGCGAGATCAACACCCGCCTGGTCGTCGCCCTGGCCACCAAGCAGCAGTTCTACGCCCTGGTCCGGGCCAAGCAGCTCGCGGACGTGGACGCCGATGCCGTCAAGCGCGACTCGTCGGTCCTGGCCCTGACGCAGGGGCTGTTCGAGGTGGGTTCGGTGCCCCGCACCGACCTGCTCAAGGCGCGCACCCAGTCGGCGCAGTCCACGCTGGCCCTGATCACCGGGCGCCACTCGGTGGACATCGAGCGCCTGCGGCTGGCCAGCCTGCTGGGACTCCCGGACGACCAGGGACTGGACGTGGAGGACAAGCTGGCGGACGACATCGCGCTGCCGGACTCCTCCAGCCTGCTGGACACGGCCTTGAAGAACCGCCCCGACCTGCGCCAGCTGGAATCCCAGATCGAGGCCTCCGACGCGGGCGTCTCCGCGGCCAGGGCGTCGCGCTACCCGACCATCGGCGCCCAGGTCAACTTGCAGAAGAACTTCAACAGCACCACCCAGGACTCGTTCACGTCGATCAACAACACGAGCTATCTCTCGGGCGGAAACGTGAATCTGCAGACCGGGGACCTGAATTTCCGGTACCGCGACACCACGGTGGTTTCGTTTTCTCCGGAGCGCACGTACGAAAGCCGGCCGTTCAGCTGGCAGGCTGCGGCGCGCCTGAGCCTGCCGATCTTTGACGGGCTGAACGCGCACGGCCGCATCCAGCAGCGCTCGGCCGAGGCCGACATCCAGCGCCGCAATCTGCGCCAGAAGCGCACCGACGTGGCCCTGGAAGTCCGGCAGGCATGGCTTGGGCTTCAGGAGGCCAGGCAAAGGACCCGCGTGGCGAACGATGAGATCGCCTACGCCACCGAAAGTTACGAACTCAACAAGGAAAAGTATCGGCTGGGTTCCTCCACGCTGCTCGACCTCACCACGGCGGAGGCGGAACTCACCCGCAGCCGCTCGGATGTGGTGGATGCGGCCGTGGGGCTCCAACTTGCCAGGGCGCAGCTGGACCGCGCCCTCGGCCTGAACCCGTAGAAGATACCCCCCGACCCTGGGAGAGCGCGGATGAACCGGAAGAAATGGATATTCATTGGCCTGGGAGTGGTGCTCGTGGCGATTTTCGCCATGGCGGCCCTCAAGCAGCAGCAGGGCAAGGTGACCTCGGTGGAACTCGCCAAGGCCACCCGCGAGGACGTGGTCTCGCACGTCAAGGCGCCCGGCAAGATCGAGCCCTTCACCCTGGTAAAGATGTCCGCGACGCTTCCCGGCCGCGTGACCGAACTGAACGTCAAGGAAGGCCAGCGGGTGCGCCGCGGGCAGCTGTTGCTGCAACTCGACCCGACGCAGTACCAGGCGGACCTCCAGCGGGCCCGGGCGGCCCTGGCCACGGCCGAGTCGCGCATGCGCCAGGCCAAGTTCAACCAGGACCGGGCCGAGCAGACCCTGGAACGCAGGATGCAGCTGGCCAAGAGAAATCTGGTCTCCCAGGACGAAGTCGAGCAGGTCACCACCTCGGCCAACGTGGCGCGTTCGGAATTCCAGGCCAGCCTGCACTCCGTGAGCGAGGCCCGGGCGTCCCTGGAAGCGTCCCAGGACAACCTGAACAAGGTCACCTTCGTGGCCCCGTTCGATGGGCTGGTGTCCCAGTTGAACGTGGAAAAGGGTGAAAACGTCATCACCGGGACCATGAACAACCCCGGCACGCAGATCCTGTCGGTGGCCGACACCAGCCGCATGATCGTCCGCGCCAACGTGGACGAAACCGACGTGGTGGACGTCAAGGTGGGGCAGACGGCGCAGATCAAGGTGGACGCCTGGCCGGATTCCACGTTCCGGGCGGAAGTGATCGAAGTGGGCAACACCGCCAAGAGCGCCGCGGAGACCGGGACCCAGCAGAGCAACTTCGAGGTGAAGGTGGTGTTCCTCGATCACGTCCCCAACATCCGGCCGGGCATGACCGCCGACGTGGACATCCAGACCCACATCCACAAGGCCTCCCTGGCGGTGCCCATCCAGAGCGTGGTGGTCCGCACCCAGCGCGAACTCGACGATGCCCGAAAGATGAAGGCCGGCTCCAAGTCCAAGCACGACACGGCCAGCGCCGCGGAGAACGAGACCGAGGTCCAGAAGAAGGCCAAGGAAAAGGAGATCACCGGCGTGTTCCTGGTCCGCAAGGGCGTGGCGACGTTCCTGCCGGTACGGCCCGGTATTTCCAGTGACTTGAGCACCGAGATCGAAGCCGTGATGCAGCCTGGCGACCAGATCGTGAGCGGTCCCTACAAGGAACTCCGGGGTCTCAAGGACGGCGACAAGGTCAAGAAGCTCGAAGTCAAAAAGGGCGGCGAAAAGAAAGAGTAGGCCCATGCTGATCAGCATTCGAGGAGTGACCAAGGTCTACAACGTGGGGGGCGAGGACGTTCACGCCCTGGCCGGAGTCGACCTGGACATCGAGCGGGGCGAGTACATCGCCATCATGGGGCCTTCGGGCTCCGGCAAGTCCACGCTCATGAACATGCTGGGCTGCCTGGACACCCCCACCAGCGGCTCCTACAAGCTCAACGGCAGCGAGATCCGCGAAATGGACGAGGACCAGCTGGCCGCGATCCGCAACAAGGAGATCGGGTTCGTGTTCCAGACCTTCAACCTGCTGGCCCGCGCGGACGCGCTGCACAACGTGGAGCTGCCGCTGATCTACAACGGCACTTCGCGGGTGGAGCGGCGCAAGCGGGCCGAGGAGACCCTGGTCTCGGTGGGACTCGCGGACCGCATGCACCACAAGCCCAACGAGCTCTCGGGCGGGCAGCGCCAGCGCGTGGCCATCGCGCGCGCCCTGGTGAACCGTCCGTCCATCATCCTGGCGGACGAGCCCACGGGTAACCTGGACAGCCGCACCGGCGACGAGATCATGGCGGCGTTCGCGGGGATCCACGCCCAGGGCAACACGATCATCCTGGTGACCCACGAAGAGGACGTTGCCCGGCACGCGCACCGCATCGTCCGTCTGCTGGACGGCCGTATCTCCTCCGATGAACGCATCGCCAGGGGCGTTTCGGCATGATGCTGCGCGAGAGCGTCTCGATCGCCATCTCGGCCCTGCGGGCCAACAAGCTTCGGTCGTTCCTGACCCTGCTGGGCAACATCGTGGGGGTCTCCTCGGTGATCGCCATCGTGGCCATCATCGCGGGCATGAATGGGTACGTGGCCAGCAAGCTCGCCCAGCAGGGATCCAACGTGTTCTGGGTGGACAAGTTCGGGATGATCTTCAGCGAGGAGGAATTCCGGGACGCCCTGAAGCGCAAGGACATCACCGTAGAGGACGGCAGGGCCATCCTGGAGATCTGTCCCTCGGTCAAGGCGGTGGTGCCGCAGGCGGAGACCCGGCAGGCGGTGAAGTTCCGCACCCGGTCCGCGGGCGCAGCCATCCAGGGCCTTTCCGACGGCTACCCCGAGGTGAACGACGTGAACCTGACGGCCGGCCGGCATCTGACCGCCACGGACGTCCGGCACAATTCGGCGGTGTGCGTGCTGGGTTCCGACATTGCCGAAAAGCTGTTCGAGAACCTGGATCCCCTCGGCCGCCAGGTCCGGGTTGCCAACTACAGCTACACCGTGGTGGGGCTGGCTGCGCGCAAGGGCAAGATCCTGGGCCAGTCGCAGGACGAGGTGGTGATCATTCCCATCACGGCGTTCCAGAAGCAGTTCGGGCACCGGAGCCAGATCGTCTTGCAGGTGCAGGCCACCAGCGCCGCCACCTACAAGAAGGCGCAGGACGAGGCGCGCGTGATCCTGCGGGCCCGCCGGCACGTGCCGTACACCAAGAAGGACGATTTCGGCCTCATCACCGCCGACATGATCACCGGGTTCTTCGAGAACTTCAGCAAGGGCGCCTTCGCGCTGATGGTGGGTGTGGCCGGATTGTCGCTGGTGGTGGGCGGGATCGTGATCATGAACATCATGCTGGTCTCGGTGACCGAGCGCACCCGCGAGATCGGGATCCGCAAGGCCCTGGGCGCCCGCGGGGCCGACCTGCTCCACCAGTTCCTCTCCGAAGCCGTGGCGCTGTCGCTGCTCGGCGGGGTGATCGGCGTGCTCGTTGGCGCGGGCGTGGCCCTGCTGGTCAAGGCGGTCACGCCTCTTCCCGCCCGGATCGAACCGTGGTCCGTGTTCATGGGGCTGCTGGTGGCCTCCTCGGTGGGCCTGTTCTTCGGAATCTATCCGGCCATGCGCGCCGCGCGCCTGGATCCCATCGAAGCCCTGAGGTTCGAATAGTCATGCTTTTTTCGCGCTCGCTGGCCCTGGAAGTGGTGCGGATGGCCCTGGAGGCCATGCGCGCGAACAAGATGCGCTCGCTCCTGACGGTGCTGGGCGTGATCATCGGCGTGGGCACGGTGATCGGCATGGGCGCCATGGTGCAGGGCCTGGACCGCAGCATGGCCAAGCAGATCCGCACCTTCGGATCGCACATCCTGCTGGTGAGCCCGTACGCCATGAACGGCCCCAACAGCGGAAATGTCCCCGACAGCCTGCTCAAGCGCCACGCCTTCACCCAGGAGGACGTGGATGCCATCAAGGATCTGATCCCGTCGATCAAGGCGGTGGCCCCGCTGGCCTGGCCCGGCGGCGAACCGGACATCAAGTACGGGCGCGACAAGGCGCGGTCCACCAACACCCTGGGCACCAGCGAGGAGTATTTCGAGGCCTCCGGCCTGGCCGTGGAACGGGGCCGTGCGTTCACCCACGCGGAAGTGAAGCACAGCGCGCAGGTGCTGATGCTGGGCCAGGACGTGGTGGACGCCATGTTCCCCCACGTCAGCTCCATCGGGAAGACCGTGCACCTGGGCGGAGTCCCCTTCGTGGTGGTGGGAGAGATCGCCCGCCGCGGCAAGATGTTCGGACAGTCGCAGGACAACGTGGTGATGATTCCCCACACCACCCTGACCAAGTTTTACCCGCCCTTCTTCCGCAAGGGCGAGTTCCGCCTGAAAGTGAAGCCGCGCGAGGACATCGACATCGAGGTGGCCAAGGGCGAGCTCACCGAACTGCTGCGCCGCCGGCGCCATCTGCACGCCCGGCAGGCGGACAACTTCGTGGTGGAAAGCGACGACGCGCTCTTGAACCTGTTCCACCAGCTCACCGCGGGGTTCTTCATCGTGATGATGGCGATCTCCTCCATCGCGCTCATGGTGGGCGGGATCGGAGTCATGAACATCATGCTGGTCTCGGTCAAGGAGCGCACCCGCGAGATCGGCATCCGCAAGGCGCTGGGCGCGCGCCGCGGTGACATCCTGGGCCAGTTCCTGCTGGAAGCGGCCACGCTGACCGGCGTGGGCGGAGCCATCGGCATCCTGCTTGGGGTGTTCGTGGCCTTCCTGGCCTCCAAGCTGTCGCCCCTTCCGGCCTATGTGGCGCCGTGGTCCATCGTCGCCGGACTCGGTTTCTCGGTCGGGATCGGCCTGTTCTTCGGCAGTTACCCGGCCTGGCGGGCCGCCAAGCTGGATCCGATCGAAGCCCTGCGCTACGAGTAGCCTCTCCCCGCGGGGGCGGCGCGTTGACAAATCCCCGCGCCGTTCCTAGCATCCAAACCACGATGTTACATTCGTGTTCGACCGATCCCCCAATCCGCAGGGAGGCTTAGTTCATGCCCAGCTTCAGTACCCACAAGTTCACCGCCAGGCCCCTGGCGCCCCAGACCCTTGAAATGGAAGGCATCTCGAAGAAGACCATGGAAGAGCACTTCAAGCTCTACCAGGGCTACGTGAACAAGGCCAACGAGATCCTCGAGAAACTCGAAGGCGTGGACCGCGATCCGGCCAAGGCCAACCAGACCTTCAGTGACATCCGCGTCCTTAAGACCGAGTTGACCTTTGCACTGGGCGGGATCAAGAACCACGAAATCTACTTCGGCCACCTGGGCGGCAAGGGCGGACAGCCCGGCGGCGCGCTGGCCGCGGCCATCCAGGATAATTTTGGATCCTTCGACGCCTGGGCCAAGGACCTTAAGGCCACCGGCATTGCCGCCCGCGGCTGGGTATGGCTGGCGCTGGACCACGACTACGGCCACCTGTTCAATTACCTCGGCGACGCGCAGAACACCTTCCCGGTCTGGAACGCCACGCCCATCCTGGCGCTGGATACCTACGAGCACGCCTACTTCATCGACTATGGCGCGGCTCGCGCCGGCTACATCGACCAGTTCATGAAGGTGCTGGACTGGAAGGTCGTGGAAGAGAACTACGCCCGCGCGGCGAAGATGAGCGGCCGCTAACCCCGGGGGGGAAGCCCCGCCCGGCAGCGGCGGGCCGAAACGAAGACGGCGGTCCCTCGCGGGCCGCCGTTTCTCATGGGATGGGGTGCGGTCCGCTCAGGGGTGGATCTTTTGCCTGGCGTCCCGGACCAGGGCCCGCGCCAATCCCAGGCTGGTCTTGCACTCGGCGTCCGTGAGGCGGCACTCGGCGATGTTCTCCTTGCAGCCGCAGGTACACGGCTCCGCGGCCGCCCGGCGAAGCACCTCGAAGCGCTGCCGGTCGGTCAGGCCCGCAAGGTCGACTCCAGGCAGGGTGCCGTAGGGAAGTCCCCTTGGCCCCCGAGGGCTCGTGCGCCCGGTCGCCGGGGGGCAGACGGCTCCGCGCGTGGCCGGGGGAAAGAGCCGGGGCCCGGCCAGGCGCCAGAGGGTGAGGCCGACCAGGAGCCCCAGCGAGACCCAGAACAGCCCGCCTCGCCGGGATCCCTTGGAAATGTCGCTCATTCCAATACGTTAGCCCACCCCCGGGCCACCCGCAAGTTCCACCCGGGGGACGGCCCCCCGGGGCCCCGGGAGCGCCGCAAGTACCGCATTCCTAAATCCTTGCCCCTCCCGGGCGGCATCTGGTAGAGTCCGGGCAAGCAAAAGTCCGCCAGGCAACCCACCTCCTCCTGCCCGTGCCCCACCCCGTGCAGAGAGTGCCTGTCGCGGCCATCCCATCCCTCTCCATGACCTTGACCATTTTCGGAGGTAGGCGACTCCCTATGCGACGTTTCCCCGCCTGGATCCTTGTTGTCGGTTTGGCCCTGATGGCTCTCGGCTGTTCCAAGTCTGCGCCCGTGACCCGGCCTTCGCTCCTCCAGGGCCCGGTGCTGAAACTGCCGGTCCCGGGTTTCGAGACCGGGAGCGACTATGTCGTGCTGAACTGGTCGGCGGCCACCAGCGCCGATTTCCTCTCGTATGAAATCCACATTCTTCCGGATTCCACGACCCGTCCCGGCCCGACGACGCTGAAGGCCATCGTCACCGACCGGAACTTGACCAGGTTCAGCGTGGCCGGGTTGATCCGCGACACCGACTACATCTTTGTCGTGCGCACCGTGATCAAGTCCGGCGAAGTGGCGGCCAGCAACATCGTGCTGGCCCGCACCGTCAGCGCGGAGACTCCGCCGCCCGCTTGCGTGACGCTGCTCAATCCCCTGAACGTCGTTCGCAACGGGATGACGCTGAAGTGGACCTCGAACTTCGAGCGCAACTTCCTTTCGTACCGGCTGTACATCGGCGATTCGGCGAATTTCGATCCTTTCACCGCCGGCACCCTGATTGCCGCCACGTTCCGCTCGCAGGACACCACGCTGGCGACCCAGAGCCTGGCTCCCAGCCGGATCTACTACTTCAAGGTGCTGGTCTACAACTTCGCCAACAAGTACTGCGCCTCGAACGAGGTGTTCGACACCACCAGTTCCGACCAGGACACGATTCCGCCGGTCGCGGGGCAGTTCTATCCCATCACCAAGAAGGACGTCACCGGAACCAGCATTCGTATCCGTTGGCACCGGAACCACGACAACGATTTCGCGGAATACGACATTCACATGGGGACCCGTGACGGGTTCCAGGACAGCGCATCGAACCAGATCGACCAGATTCTGGCCCAGGACGACACCACCGCGACGGTGGAAGGGCTCAAACCCGCCAGCACCTATTATTTCAAGATCTTCGTGAAGGACCGTTCGGGGCTTCGTTCAAAGGCGCTGGTCAACTTTGCGGGCACGACCCAGCCGCCGGTGGATCCATCCCTGATCTTCGGCTCCTTTGGGACCGCGATCGGCAAGTACAACTCGCCCTCCGGAGTGGTCGTGGACTCGAAGGGGCGGGTGTTCGTTTCCAACACCGCCAACGGCCGGATCGATGTCGTGGCCGACCCGATCAGCACGCCGCCCGACACGTCCGTGGTGAAGTCCTACGGTCAAGGCTTCGACGCGCTCGGGATCGGCCGTCCGGGCGCGCTGGCGATCGACAGCGCCGACAATCTGTTCGTGTGCGATCCGGGCTCACAGTCCGTCCTGAAGATTTCGGCTACCGGCGAACTCCTGTTCCGCATTGGAGTATTCGGTTCCGAAAAAGGCCAGTTCAGCAACCCGGCTGCCGTCGCCCTGGATGACAGCGGCAACATCTGGGTGGCGGACCGGGACAACAACCGGGTGCAGAAGTTCACGCCGGTCGGCTCGTTCGTCCTGCAGGTCACGCGCGCCGAGCAAGGTTCGCTCATCGGCCCCTCGGGACTTGCTTTTGACCCGCTGTCGAAAAAGATCTTCGTGCTTGACCAGGGCAACGGGCGCATCGTCGGCTTCAAGGCCGCGGATGGGTCCGCCACCCCGGGGCAGATCGGCAAGGGCACCGCCAGCGAAGCCCCCGGCTACATGTCGAACGCGACCGCCCTGACCACGGACGGCGCCGGACGACTGCTGGTCTGCGACACCGGCAACAACCGGGTGCAGGTATTCACCACTACCGGCGGCAACGACCCGATCTTCGTGCTCAAGACCACGACCGGGCTCGGGGAACCGGAAAACCTGGAAGTCGTGAAGTTCCATTTGCTCAGGCCACGGGGATTTGCCATTTCGGGCCAGCACGGGGTGCTGCTGGACTCGGGCAACCATCGGATGATGATCTGCGACCTGACCCTGTCGGCCGCGGCGCCGTCCAAGGCCCGGCGCCATGGTTTTGCGGCCGGGGCGCCCCGCCGGTAGCGGGGCTTCGGCAGGCCGCAGGAATCTGGGGGCTCCCGCGCGGGAGCCCCTTTTTTTAG
>JANXVU010000167.1 GCA_025351485.1 Candidatus Eiseniibacteriota bacterium
AAGACCTGTTCTACCGGCTCAATGTGTTCTCCATCTGCGTGCCCCCGCTGCGCGAGCGAAAGTCCGACATCCCCGCCCTGGTGCGCCACTTCGTGGACAAGTACGCGCGCATCATGGGTAAACTGGAGCTGACCATGTCGCCCGACGCGATGGATGCGCTGGTGCGGCACGACTGGCCGGGCAACGTGCGCGAGCTGGAGAATGCCGTGGAACGCGCCATGGTGGTGGGCAAGCCCCCGTTTATCCGGCCCGAGGATCTGCCGTTCCAGGTGCTGGGCGGAGAAGCCACGCCGGCGCCGGCGGGCTCGCTGGCCGCGGCGGAAAAGGTGCACATCGAGGCGGTGCTGCGGGAGAACCACTGGAACATCTCGCACAGCGCGGAGGTGCTGCAGATCGATCGCGCCACCTTGTACCACAAGATCGAGAAATATGGCCTGAGGAAGCGCTAGTGCCCCTGAAGATCCGCTTGCTCAACGCCGGCGGCCCAGGGCTGCCGCGGTTGGAAGCCATTGCCCCCGTGGTGAGCGCCGCGCTGGGCCTGCCGGTGGAGGTGGAACGGATTCCGCTGGATTTGCAGCGGGCCTACGACCGTTCCCGCCAGCAGCACAACTCCACGGCTTTGCTGGAGCAGGTCCTTGCCCTGGCCGGCGCCGCGGACGAGAAGCGAATCGCGGTGGTGGACGTGGACCTGTTCATTCCGGTCCTGAGCTTCGTCTTTGGCGAAGCGCAGCTCTCGGGCCCCGCCGCCGTCGTCTCCACCTACCGCCTCTCCAACCCGCTCTACGGCATTCCCCGGGACGACGCCGCGCTGGCCATCCGCCTCGCCAAGGAGATCATCCACGAGCTTGGTCACACGTTGGGGTTGTATCACTGCCGGCAGTTCGAGTGCGTGATGCGATCTTCGACCTACGTGGAGGAGATCGACGTCAAGGGGGCGGCGCTGTGCGCGGGGTGCCGCAGCATGGCGAGAATCGGCGTTTGAGCCGGGTGCGCTTCCCGGACCTGCCCTGCGGAATCCCTTGGGAGTATCTCGGCGATCGGGCGAGGCCCGAATAACAAAGTGGGAGGTCGGGCGCCGCCCCACCTCCCACCATCATTTCCTCCGCCTGAATACTAGCGGCTGTACAGTTCCCGTAGCGAACCCCACGTGGTCTTCCGGACCGGCACGACCAGGTCCGGCCGTCCCGCCAGGGACATGATGTGCCCGGAGGCATCCAGATCCACCACTTGGAGCCCAAAGGTGCCGTTGAAGATGTTGTGGGAAGCGTTGCCGTTGACGTCGGCGGCGACCAGGCCCAGGCTGCCGCCGAAGGCGGTTACGGAAAATCCTGCCTCGCCCTGATCCAGCTGCGTACTCGCCACGACCCCCGGAACGAAAAGGAAATGGCCGCCATTCGGCGTCAGGTGCGAGCCGTTGTTGCTCTCCGCCATCGCGTAGACGCCGCCACCGGTGTTGATGAAGTGGACGATGTCGGCCACTCGGGCATCCAGGATGTCCAGTTCGGCCTGGGTCAGGATCCCCCCGAAATCCGAGCACACCACGATTCCCGAGTACTTGGTGCCGAGCAGATTGAGTTCTCCGTTAAGCGTCGAGGCGTCGTGCCTCTCGAAGTCCGTTCCTTCCACGTATCCGCTGGCGACGACGCCCGCCTTTCCCACGGTGTGGCCGCTGGGCGGGGCGATCGTGGATTCCACCACCAGGAACTTGTGGATACCGCCGAAGTAGTAAGGATTGGGTTGTGCTTCGGAGAATGTGTCCGAAGCGCCGCAACCCACGCGTCCTTTGTCCGTTACCATCCAGAGTCATGGCTCAGCAGGCATACGCCAGGCGGTTGGTTCGGTTCGCCGGCAAGGCAGTCGTGACCACCTCCCGCCGGTAGTAGCGCGCCAGGGTCTCCGGGAGGCCCACCAGGCTTCCAAAGAGCCTTCGACTCAGGATGTCCCCAACACTCAGTGCCCTATCCATCAGCCCGAGCCGCTGGGCCGGCGTCCCTCCACCTCTTCTCTCCGAAAAGGGCTTGATGAAGTTCCGCCAGACTTGAAGGATCGCCAGCCGCTCGATCGCCCCCTGGCGCCTCTTCGAGAAGGCGATCGTCTCCCGCTTATGGTTGGCGCTGCCGTGCCGGATGAGCAGGTCC
>JANXVU010000176.1 GCA_025351485.1 Candidatus Eiseniibacteriota bacterium
ATGCTGGCGGACATCGGGGTGAAGGACCTCCAGGCCCTCCTCGACCAGGCGATTCCGACCGCCCTGCAGCTCAAGGGTGAACTGAAACTTCCCACCGGCTCTTCGGAACTGGAGATTCGCCGGGAGCTGGGCGGCTGGGCGCGCCAGAATGCCAGTGCGGACACACACGTGTCCTTCCTGGGCGCGGGCATCTACGACCGCTATGTTCCCGCGGCGCTGCCGCGGCTGATCTTTCGTTCGGAGTTCTACACCGCCTACACGCCCTACCAGCCCGAAGTGGCCCAGGGCACCCTCATGGCGATCTTTGAGTTCCAGTCCATGATCTGCGAGTTGACCGGCCTGGACGTGGCCAATGCCTCGCTCTACGACGGCGGCACCGCCATGGCCGAGGCCGCGATGCTCTCCCACGGCGTGAACCAGCGCAATCTTGTCTTGTGTTCGCCGGGGGTGCACCCGCACTACCGCACGATCATCGACACCTACGGCCGCTCGTCGGGCCTCCGGACGCAGCTGCTCCCGGAAAAGGACGGCGTCACGGACGTCTCGAAGATCCGCCGCGAAGACCTGGAGCAGGCCTGCAGCGTGATCGTGCCGCAGCCCAACGTGTACGGCCTGGTGGAGCCGCTGGAAGAAGTGTTCCAGGCGGCCGACGGGACCGGCGCGCTGAAGGTGGCGGTGGTGGAGCCGATCTCTTCCAACATTCTAAAGACGGCCGCCGCCTGCGGCGCCGACATCGCCGTGGGCGAGGCGCAGGCGTTGGGCGTGCCGCAGACCTTTGCCGGCCCCATCGTCGGATTCATGGCTGCGAAAAAAGAATGGATCCGGCGCTTGCCCGGCCGCATCTCGGCCATGACTCAGGACTCGCGCGGCAAGCGCGGCTTCGTGCTCACGCTCCAGACCCGCGAGCAGCACATTCGCCGCGCCAAGGCGACTTCCAACATCTGCACCAACGAGACCCTGCTGGCGCACGCGGCGACCATCTACTGCGCGCTCATGGGCCGCACCGGGCTTCGCGAGGTGGCCGAGCAGTCGCTGCACAAGGCGCACTACGCCGCTGAACGGGCCGTGGCGTCCGGAGCCGCTAGCCTGCGTTACCCCGGGCCGTTCGTGCAGGAGTTCGTGCTGCGAACGGAGGCCAACGCCGCCGCCATCTGCAGCGCGGCGATCAAGGAAGGCTACCTGGCCGGAGTGCCGCTTTCCCGCTGGGACTCTTCCCGGAAGAACGAGCTGCTGGTGGCCGTGACCGAAAAGCGCAGCCGCGCCGAGATCGACCACTGGGCCGAGGGGTTGAAGCGCTGGGGGAGGGATTCGCGATGAGCCCGGCCCCCGTTCAGTCCCCGGAAACCGCCGCCCCCGCCACGCCGCAGACCGCCAACGCCGGCTGGGGCGCCGATCCGCGGCTCATGCACGACGAGCCGCTCATATTCGAGTACCACCACGAGGGCAACCGCGGGCTCGCGCTGCCCCCGCTGGACGTGCCCGCGCCTCCGCTCGCGCAGGCCCTGCCCGGCGTCGCCCTGCGGGGAGCGCTGCCGGCCATCCCCGACATCGGGGAAGCCACGGTGGTGCGGCACTTCACGCGCATCTCTTCCCTGAATTTCCACCTCGACAAGGGCTTCTATCCGCTCGGGTCGTGCACCATGAAGTACAACCCGAAGATCAACGACGAGATGGCGGCGCTCCCGGGCTTCCAGGACATCCATCCGATGGCGCCGGAGGAAGGCCTGCAGGGCGCGTTCCAGCTGATGCACGAGCTTCACGAGACCCTGAAGGAAATCTCCGGGCTCGATGCGGTCTCGCTCCAGCCAGCCGCCGGGGCGCACGGTGAGCTGCTGGGCATGCTGCTCACCCGCGCCTACCACGAGTCCAAGGGCCGCCCGCGCCGCAAGGTGCTGGTGACCGACTCGTCGCACGGAACCAACCCGGCGACCATCCAGCTGGTGGGCTACGAAGTGGTGGAGATCAAGACCGGTCCCGACGGCGACGTGGACCTCCAGAAGCTCAAGGAGGCGCTGGACGAGGACGTGGCGGCCATGATGATCACCAATCCCAGTACCCTGGGAATCTTCGAACTGAAGATTCGGGAGATCGCCGCCATGGTGCATGGAGTGGGGGCACTGCTGTACCTGGACGGCGCCAATCTCAACGCGCTGGTCGGGCTGGCCCGCCCCGGCGACATGGGCTTCGACATTTGCCACATCAACCTGCACAAGACGTTTACCCAGCCGCACGGCGGCGGCGGTCCGGGCGCGGGCCCGGTGGCGGTGCGGGAGATGCTGGTGCCGTTCCTGCCGGTGCCCCGGATCGAGAAGCGGGGCGAGCGCTACCACGTGGTCACGCCCGCGGAGGCCCCGCAGTCGATCGGGCGAATCCACACCTTCTTCGGGCAGTTCGGGGCGTTCGTCCGCTCGTACACCTACATGCGCATGCTGGGCCGGGAGGGGCTCTACCTGATGAGCCGCCGGGCCATCCTCAACGCCAACTACCTGCGCGCGCACCTGGAGAAGCGCTTCAAGCTCGCCTACCGGCAGACCTGCATGCACGAGTTCGTGCTGTCGGGCGTGGAGCAGAAGAAGAAGGGCGTGCGGGTGAGCGACATCGCCAAGCGGCTCCTGGACTTCGGCGTGCACTCGCCCACGGTGTACTTCCCGCTGATCGTGGAAGAGGCCCTGATGATCGAGCCCACCGAGACCGAGGAAAAAAAGACCCTGGACCACTTCATCGCGGCCATGGAGCAGATCGCGGACGAGGTGGACACCTCGCCCGCGATCGTGACCGGCAGCCCGTACACCACCCCCTGCGGGCGGCTGGACGAGGGCCGGGCGGCGCGCGAACTGGTGGTGCGATGGACGGGGAAGGCGCTCCCGTAGTAATCTCACCCGGCTTCCGCTGGAAGGCGCTTCCGTACGCCCGGAACCCGGCCCGGGGCCTGATGGCCCTGGGCGTGGTGCTGCTGGCTGGCTTGCTGCTGGCACTGGCCACGCGCAGCGCGGCCGCCGGAGCGTTCGCGGTGGCGCTGCTGCTGGCTTCCACGCTCTCCTATTTCGTGCCGACCGGTTACGAGATCACCGCCGAGGGCGTGGCCGTCGAGCGGCTGGGCCAGCGGACGCTTTGGAAGTGGGCCGATTTTCGCAGCGTGGTCCGGCAGGGGAACCGCATCTGGCTGTCGCGCTACCCCGGCAATTCCGTGACCGCCCGGATCCGTTCGGTGCGAATGGATTTGCCCGAACGCGGAGACGAGGTCCATGAATATGTCCGGAACCGAATCGAAGCCCGGCGATGATGTCGATGGACTGCTGGACAAGCTGGCGGAGCGCGTCGTGGGATTGCGCATGACGGTGCCCGCCATCCTGTTTCTGGAAAGCTCCAAACCGCTCAATTTCGTGGGCTCCCAGATGATCGGGACCTTTGAGCCGCTGGTCCGGACGATCTTCAACTGGTCCGACGTCGAGCGCCTGCGGGTGGCGCTCGAGGACCGGGGCACCATCGAACGGCTGATCGTGAAGATCGAGGATCGCGAGGCGCGCCGCGCCGATGCCGCCAAGAAAGAGAATTCATGACCCTGCCTGCCAAGGAAAAGATCCTGTCCATCCTGGCCACCGACTGTGGCAGCACCACCACCAAGGCGATCCTGATCGAGAAGCGGGACGGGGAGTATCGCCTGATCGTGCGCGGCGAGGCTCCGACCACCGTGGAGGCCCCCTTCGAGGACGTCACGCGCGGTGTCCTGAACGCCATCATGGAAGTGGAGGAGCTCGCGGGCCGGCCGCTCCTGGACGGGGACAACATCATCCATCCGCAGCAGGGCAACCGCGGGGTGGACGTGTACATCTCCACCAGCAGCGCCGGCGGAGGACTCCAGATGATGGTGTGCGGCGTGGTCAAGAACATGTCGGCCGAAAGCGCGCAGCGTGCGGCCCTCGGGGCCGGGGCCATCGTGATGGACGTCATCGCCAGCAACGACAGCCGACTGCCGCATGAAAAGATCCGGCGCATTCGCCAGCTGCGGCCCGACATGCTGCTGCTCTCGGGGGGCGTGGACGGCGGGACCACCCAGCACGTCGCTGCCCTGGCCGAGCTGATCTCGGCGGCCGAGCCCAAGGCCCGGCTGGGAGCGGGATACGAGCTGCCGGTCATCTACGCCGGCAACGTCGATGCGCGCGAGCTGGTCAAGGAGCGCCTCGAAGCCAAGACCGCGCTCACCATCACCGAAAATCTGCGCCCGACCATGGACCGGGAGAACTGGCGGCCCGCGAGCGACACCATCCACGAGCTGTTCCTGACCCACGTGATGGCGCACGCCCCGGGCTACAAGAAGCTGATGGCCATGAGCGAAGTGCCCATCATGCCCACCCCGGGCGCCGTGGGGCTGATTATGCAGACCATCGCCGCCCTGGAAAAGATTAACGTGGTGGGAGTGGACATCGGCGGGGCGACCACGGACGTGTTCAGCGTGTTCGGCGAGACCTTCAACCGCACCGTCAGCGCCAACCTGGGCATGAGCTACAGCGTTTCCAACGTCCTCGCCGAAGCCGGCATCCCCAACGTCATGCGCTGGGTGCCGGTGAACATGGAGGAGGTCGATCTCAGGAACCGGATCAAGAACAAGATGATCCGCCCGACCACCATTCCCCAGACCCTGGAAGAGCTGATGGTGGAGCAGGCCATCGCCCGCGAAGCGCTGCGGCTGGCCTTCGAACAGCACAAGGCCCTGGCGGTGGGACTCCGCGGCGGGCAGCAGGCGCGCACCATCTCGGACATGTTCGACCAGACGGAAACCGGGGCCACGCTGGTCAACATGGCCGACCTGGACCTCCTGGTGGGCTCCGGCGGCGTATTGTCGCACGCGCCTCGCCGGCAGCAGGCCGCGCTGATGATGATCGACGCGTTCCTGCCGGAATTCGTGACCAAGCTGGCGGTGGACTCGATCTTTATGATGCCCCAGCTGGGGGTGCTCTCCACCGTGCACGACGTGGCCGCCCTGCAGGTGTTCCACCGCGACTGCCTGATCCATCTGGGCACTTGCGTCGCCCCGGTCGGAAGCTCCAAGGACGGCAAGGACTGCATGAAGGTGACCCTGACCGCCGGCGGCGCCTCCCGGTCGGCGGAAGTAAAGGCCGGGGACATCCTGGTGCTCCCGCTGGCGGTGGGAGAAAAGGGAACGCTCCGAATCGGGCTGGACCGGAACTACGACATGGGCGCCGGCAAGGGCAAGGACCGCGCGGTGGAAGTGACGGGCGGGGTGGTGGGCGTGATCCTGGACGCCCGCGGCCGCCGGCCCTTCTCGCTGCCGGCCGATCCCGCCGGACGCGTCGCCTGCCTCGCGCGCTGGAACAAGGCGCTCGACATCTACCCGGCTTACTAGAGAGGAACCATGGCCCACGCCTATATTCCCGGACTCCGCGTCACGGACTACATGACCTTCGAGGTCGAGCGGCGCCTGCCCCTCAAGGGCCGGGTGCTGGTACAGAAGGGGCAGGTGGTGACCGCCGAGACCGTGGTCGCGCGCACCGAGCTGCCCGGAAACGTGATCCCGGTGAACCTGGCCAACCAGCTGGGTGTTCCGGCCGCCGACGTCGAGGGCACGCTCATCAAGCCGATCGGATCCAGCGTCCAGAAGGACGAGGTTTTCGCCAGGGTGAAGACCATGTTCGGACTCATGAGCCAGAGCGCCAAGTCTCCGGCCAACGGCGTGCTGGAGAGCATCTCCAGCGTCACGGGCCAGGTGATCCTGCGCGAGCCGCCGATGCCGGTCGAAGTGGACGCGTACGTGAACGGCACGGTCAAGGACGTGATTCCCGACGAGGGCGTGACCATCGAGGCGAAGGGCGCCTTCATCCAGGGCATCTTCGGCATCGGCGGGGAGACCCGCGGCACGCTCAAGATGCTGGTGAGCTCGCCCAGCGAGGTGGCAGCCCCGGAAAAGCTGGACGCCTCGGTGAAGGGCTGCGTGGTAGTGGTGGGGGCCTACGTTTCCAACGACTTCCTGAATCGCGCCATCCAGGCGGGCGCTTCCGCGGTGGTGGCGGGCGGGATCGACGACAAGGACCTGCGCGACTTTCTGGGTTACGACCTGGGGGTGGCGATCACGGGCCACGAAGAGATGGGCATCACCGTGCTGGTGACCGAAGGCTTCGGGCACATGCCGATCGCCGAGCGAACGTTCCGGCTCCTGAAGGCGCTGGACGGCAAGGTGGTCAGCGTGAACGGCGCCACCCAGATCCGTGCGGGCGTGATGCGCCCGGAGATCCTGTGCCCTCTGGACGGTCCGATCCTGGAAAACCAGGTGCACGCCTCGGCCGAGGAAGGGCTGAAGGCCGGCGCCAACGTGCGGGTGATCCGCCAGCCGTATTTCGGCAAACTTGGGACCGTGGTGTCCCTGCCGGCAGAGCTCCAGATGCTGGAGACCGAGGCTCACGTGCGCGTGGTCGAGGTCGAATTCGGTGACGGCAGCGGAAAGAAGACGCTCCCGCGCGCCAACGTGGAAATGATCGAGACTTAAGCGGGTCCCCCCTGTTCTCGCTTTTCAGCCGTCCAACGCTGGCCGTGCGGCCCGCGCGGGATCAGCAATTTCCCCAGCCTTCCCTGGAAAACATGGGCCTCATCCGTACGCTCCGCCACGCCGGCCTCCCGGCCGTGGGAATCCTCCTCATGGTCGTGGCCGGCGCGACGCGCGTCCGCGCGGTGGAAGTGGAGCGGCGCCCTCGCACCCCCGGCCGGGCGCGTCCGGAAGTCTACGAGGACGAAGCGGCCAGCGGGGGACTGCATCGGGCGGGCGATGTGTGGATGCACGTCGACAACACCAACTATTCCCCCGGGAACTACTGGTACAACCTTGGCCTCAACCAGGACCCCGCCGGGGAATGGCCCGGCCCCTCGGGCATCGAGTACCTGGGTTTCAGCAGCCTGTGGGTGGGGGGGCAGGACGCGGAGCGCGGGCGCCGCGTGGACCAGGGCGACGAAATCCGGGGAGAACTGGCCGGCTTCGCCCGCACGCGCCGCGCCTACGACGGGATTCCCGGCGGCGCTCGGGGCGTGGACGACGACGGCGATCGCCATCGGGACGAGGACTTCCTGAACGGCAAGGACGACGACGCCGACGGTCGGGTGGACGAGGACTACGGCGCCATCTCCCCGGAGATGTTCTCGTCCGAGATGCTGGACTACACGCCCGAAGCGATCGGGGACGGAACCGACTCTGACCGGCACGTCCCGCTGGGCCTGCGAGTCCGCCGCACTTCCTTCGAGTGGACCACCCCGGGCGGGCGCGATTTCGTGGGGATCCACTACGAGATCACCAACGTCACGCGGCAGATCGAGGGCGGAGCCGGGCACACGCTGGACTCCCTCTATGCCGGCATGTACTGGCGCCCGCTCGCCGGGCCCCGCTACGGCGAAACCCTGGGCGACGACGACATGGTCGGATTCAACCGGATCGCCAATTCCGGGACCGCCGCGGCATTCAACCAGGCTCCCGGCAGCCACCTTTCCCGGGATCCTCTCAACCTGAACATCTTCTGGTGCGCCGACGACAACGGCGACGGCGGCCAGACCTCCGGGGCGGGGGCGGTGCTGCTCCTGGAAGCGACCCACTTTCCGCGCCTGGGGATCAAGCCCGCATTCACGGCCGAGGACATGGTCCGCGACAACCTCGGCAACGCCCCGCGCACCAGCATCCCGCACACCTATCGCGTGTTCAACGCGCAGTTGCCCTACGAGGATGGCGGACGGCCGGTCAACGACGCGCAGCGCTACAATGCGCTCTCGGACACCTCCCGGCGCACGGACGTGCATCCCGACCAGCCCGGCAGTTACCGCACGCTCTTCTCGGTCGGGCCGTACGTGGAACTGGCCCCTGACAGCAGCATCGAACTGGACCTGGCGTTCTGCGTGGGGCGCGCCGACTACCGCCTCTCCACTCCGTTCCCAAGCAGCGACGGCCAGCTCGCGGCCGTGCGCGCCAAGATTGGGGACGGCGTGCCGCGCGATCCGGATTCACCCAACGCGCCCAGCCTGGTGGCCTCGTGCATGGAAGCCTGGCAGGCCTGGTGGGGAGCGTGGAGGTCCAACCCGGGCTACGACGCCATGACCCAGTTCGTGTATCCGCACACCACCACCCTGAGCTGCTACCCGGCCGACTGCGACGACAACTACAATTTCGACAACCAGCTCGGGGACCGCGGCCGTGAGAGTTGCGTGATGGCCCCTGCGCAGCCGCCGGGATCCTCCGACATCCACTACTACGATACGGACGACTTCTGCAGCACCGAGAGGTCGGTGCTCTCGCCGCGGACCCTCAGCGCCACGCGCTGCACGTGGTTCAATCTGGACGGGAACGCGGCCAGCGGGGCCTGTCCGCTGGGGTGCGAGCAGAACTTCAGCTGCCGGCTGTACCGACCCGCGGTGGACCATCTTACCTGGATCGGAAGCGTGCCCCCGGTTCCGCCGCGCACCCGCATCGTCCCGGGCGACCGCCAGGTGGAGATCCGATGGGACGACATCGCCGAGCGCGTTCCGAGCGGCGGAAAGGGCCGCTCCGACTTCAAGGGGTACCGGCTGTATCGCGCGGCCGGCTGGAAGCGGGATCTCGAAACCGGCGTGGTGGGGCCGTCCAACGACCTGTGGGAGCTGATCGGCCGCTGGACCCCGGGCGGCGAACAGGGCGAGCCCACGGCGAGTCTGCGGGACTCCGCCATCTCGGACACTACCTACGACCGCACGGCTCCGTGCCGAACCGACACCTGCCACGTCCATCCGGTGGGCTACTACCATTTCGTGGACCGGCAGGTGGTGAACGGGTTTCGCTACTTCTATGTGGTTACGGCCTACGACGACGTCCCCAACCCCTATCCGGGCAAGGAACTGGTTCCCACGCTGCCCCAGCTCACGCCGCGGGCCGCCTCGGATTCCGAAGCCGTGGTGGGCCGCACCGACTGTGCGGGCGATGCGAAACACATCCGCGTGGTGCCCAACCCGTACCGGTTCCGTGCCGCCTGGGACCTGCGGCCGAGTTCGGGCGACCCGACCGGCACCCACATCAATTTCAATCATCTGCCGTGTGGCCGCTGGACGCTGCGCATCTTCACCGCCGCCGGAGACCTGGTGCAGAGCTATCACGAGTCCGACGCGCGCGGATCGGGCACGCTGGAGTGGAACCTGGAATCGCGCAACGGCCAGGACGTGAAGGCCGGGATCTATGTCTACTCGATCGAATCGGACCGTGGCAGCGCGGTGGGCCGGTTCACGGTGATCCGGTGATGCGCCCGCGGGTCGCGCGGCGGTGGGCCGGCCAGGTGGCGGCGCTCGCCCTGGCGTGCCTCGCGGCGTCATCGGGCTGCGGGAAAAGGGGCCTGCTTGGCGCTTCTCCGGCCAACCAGGCGCCGGTGCTGAAGATCTCCGACTCCGACATCCAACCCTCGCAGCCGGGCCAGATCCCGCGGGCCGCCTACACGGCCTCGTTCGAATGGACCAGCTTCGATCCCGACGGGGTGGTGGACCACTACGTCTACACGCTTTCGCCCGCCGATACCGACGTGGCCCGGAGCTCCGCCTGGCGCTCCACGCGCAAGCATTCCGTCACCCTGCGGTTCGCCTCTGCGGACTCCGCGCTGCCGGTCAGCCCCGCGGATTCCAGCAGCCGTTTCTTCGAGTTCGAGGGCTTCCACGGGTTCTTCGTGCGCGCGGTGGACAACGCCGGGGGAATGTCCGCATGGGACTCCCGCTTCTTCAACTCGGTCACCGTGGCGCCGACAACCACTCTGTCGTTCCCGGTGGGCTCCAAACCAACCTCCGACATCACCGGGCTCACTTTCGTGCCGCGGGTTCCGGTGGGGCCCAGCGTGCTGGCCCGCTGGTCGGGCGTGGATCCGGACGCGTTTGACGCACGCAAGCTTCCGGTCCGCTACCATGTGTTTTTCCTGGATGTCTCCCCGTCGCCCGAGAAGCCCACGCCCTACGAGGGCGACATCATGATTCGGCGCACGCTCGCGACCAGGGGCTTCTACGTGGGCGGCGACACCACGCAGTATCCGTTTCGGCTGGTGGTGGGCCACACCTACTGCCTGGTGGTGCGCGCGGTGGACGAGGCCGGTGCGGAGGAGCCGCTGCCTTCGCTCAAGGTTCCGGTGCCGCCGCCATCGTCCCCGCGCAACACCAACACTTCGTTCCTGGGTAAGAACGTCGCCATCTTCGTCTCGCTTCCGGGACAGGCCAGCCCGCCGCTCACCGTGACCGCGGGCATCAAGACCCGTAATTTCAAGGGCTACGATCCGGAGGCGGCGCTCCTGATCGAGGCGCCGGTGCGCTCGGACATCAGCTTTTCGTGGGCCGCCGGGACCAGCCCCAGCGGGGCCGCCATCGCCAGCTACCGCTACGCGCTGGATATCGACGATCCCACCTCGGACCATCCAAAGGTGAATCGGCCGGGGGGATTCACGTGGTCGCTGGCCGACTCGCGGTCCACCTTCGCCGTGGTGACCGGCTATCCCTCCCGGGGAGACCACACCTTCTACATCCAGGCGACGGACGACGCGGGCGCCAGCACCATCGCGGTGATCAAGGTCTCGGTGATCGAGGCCACCTTCGACCGGCCGCTCCTGTACCTGCTGGACGATCCCAACCTGATCTCGGGCCAGGGCACGACCCCCAGCATGACCATCCAGGAGGTGATCAACTTCTGGCGGGACATCCTGGAAACGGACCGCTTCTACGTGCGTCGCAGCGCGAGCACCGGGGACAAGCGGTGCACTTCGATGGCGGGGGCGACTGATTTCTACCGCCCCAAGGACTACTCGGGCAGCTACGGAATTCCGCTGAGCCTGCTCAGCCGGTACCGCGCGGTGGTGTGGTTTTCGCCACGCTACGCGTCCAACCCGGGCTTCCGGTCGGCGCTGCACGACATGGTCACCGGCTACAGCAGCACCGCCAACACCCTGTTCACCTATCTTCAGTTCGGCGGTCATGTGTGGATCTACGGAGGGGGGGTGGTGGCCCAGATGTCTGCGAGCACCGGGCTCACCTATCCGCTGTTCGGACAGGCCCCCGGAAAGTCGGGCCAGTTCGTGGTCGATGCGCTGGGAATCGCCGGCGCGGACACTCTTTCCAACACCTTTCTGGCCGACCGCGGGTTCCCGGCGCACAACACCGCGGAGTACGCGCCGGAGCTGCGCGCGATCGAGCCGGCGCCGGTGAATTTCATGCGACCCACCGCCCTGGGGCTGGTGCCCTCGCGCATTCCGAACATGGACTTCGACTACACGCGCTACGACACCATGACCGCGGCCCGGCGGGGCTCGAACTTCGACCCGGAGCAACTCCTGCCCATCACCAACGAGTACATGAGGGGAACGCCCGATGCGGGCCTGGTGGCGCGGGACAGCGCCGGCTGGCAGCCGATCGCCCTGTATCGTTCCAAGGGTCCGAACGCGGAGTCCACCAGGATTTCCGGGCAGCGGCTGGCCATCGATCGCGCCGTGACCGGTTGGTACGTGCGGGGCACCAGCCTATACGGCCCGCAGGGGAGCAAGGTGCGCGCGCCCTTCCAGCTCTATTACTTCGGCGTGCCGCTCCACCTGTTCAACCGGGAGCAGGTCCGGGAACTGGCGGACGTGCTGCTTTCCACGGACGGCTGGGACATCTGGCGCGGCGGCTGCCCGGCGGAGAAGGCCGGGGGGGCCGGCGGAAAGAACGCGGCCCCGTCCCGCTGATCTCAGCGCACCAGACCCAGCTGCACCGCCACCAGCGCTCCCAGCCGCACGCCCGCGAATCCGGCCACCAGGCTGAGCGTCACGTTCAGCACCACCCGGGTCCACAGCCCGTCCTGGGCCATGGCGATGGTCTCGAAACTGAACGACGAGAAGGTGGTGAGCGAGCCCAGGAAGCCGATGTAGACGAACTGCCGCACCACGTCCGGACGAGCGAAGAACTTCGATGCCACCAGCGCGCCGAAAAGCCCCGCCAGGAAACATCCCGCCACGTTGACCACCAGGGTGCCATACGGGAATCCCGTGCCCAGCCAGTGGCTCATCCACCGGCCGGTGAGATACCGCAGGTTGGCGCCCAGGACGGCTCCAACCGAGATCCACAGATACGGCTCGAAATTCCGAATGTGCTCCTCCCCATTGAAGACTATGGCGCCGGCTCGGACCGGGCCGAACACTAGGCTTCCATATCGTTGCAGCCTAAGGGCTTCCGGGCGGCCGTTCCAGCTGTTTCTGCGCGCCGCGGGGATCTGCCCCCTAACCATCCCCGGCCCCCATGCCGATAACCCCCTTGCGCGCCCGCGACTTCCGTCCGGCGCGGAGGCCGTCTGCTGCGCCCCGGTGGCACCTTGGAGGTTCTCCCGTTCATGGCTCGAATTGACGAAATCTTTCGCATCATCCAGGAGCAGGGGGGATCGGATCTGCATGTGTCCGCCGGCGCGCCGCCCATGTTGCGCGTGTCGGGCGACATCGTGCCCATCGACGGGGAGCCGCTCCTGCCGGAGCTGGTGGAAGAGCTGCTGATGGAGATCATGGGGCCCGCCGAGCGGGAGTACTTCGAAAGGGAAAACTCGGTGGACTTCTCCTACGAGGTGCCCGGCCTGGTGCGGCTGCGCGCCAATATATTCCGGCAGCGAAACGGACTGTCCGCCGCCTTTCGATTGCTCCCGATGCAGATCAAGAGCATCGAGCAGCTGGGGATTCCGCCGCACGTGCTCCGCCTCACCGAAAAGGCGAAGGGCCTGGTGGTGGTCACCGGCCCTCCCGGCACCGGCAAGAGCACCACCCTGGCCGCCATGATCGACCACATCAACACCACCCAGCGCAAGCACATCATCACGGTCGAAGACCCGATCGAGTTCGTGCACCGGAACAAGGCGTGCCTGGTGAACCAGCGCGAGGTGGGCCGCCACACACCCAGCTTTGCCTCGGCGCTGCGCGCCGCGCTGCGCGAAGACCCCAACGTGATCCTGGTGGGTGAGATGCGCGATCTGGAAACCACCGAACTGGCGGTGACCGCGGCCCAGACCGGCATGCTGGTCTTCGGGACCCTGCACACCCCGAGCGCGGCCCAGACCGTCGACCGCATCATCGATGCCTTCCCGGTGGAGCAGCAGCAGCAGATCCGTTCCATGCTGGGAGACTCGCTCCAGGGTATTGTCGCCCAGCGCCTGGTCAAGCGCGCCGACGGCAACGGCCGCATCTCCGCGGTGGAGATCCTGTTTTCCAGCCCCGCCGTCGCCTCGGTGATCCGCGACCGCAAGACCTTCCAGATCCCCTCCATGATGCAGACCAGCCGCAGGGAGGGCAACCAGCTGATGGATGATGTGCTGGCCGGGTATGTCCGCGAGGGCCTGGTGACCGCGGACGACGCCGCGCCATTCGTCACGAACCGCGAACTGCTGGACCGGGTCGCTCCGCCCTCGGCGGCCCCGGCGCAGCCCGCGATGAAGAAAGCCGCCTGATATGCCGCCGCGCACCGCCACCCGCGCCCTGTCCGGAGACCTGGGACTACTTTCCCTGTTTGACCTGTGCCAGGCGCTGGGGCTGAACCGCGCCACCGGCACGCTGCGCCTGGACGCCGAAACCGGCAAGGGCTACGTACACTTCGAGGACGGACAGATCATCAACGGCCTGGATGACCGCCAGAGGGAAGGCGAGCGCGCCATCCGGGTGTTGTTCGGCTGGAAGGAGGCGCGATTCCAGTTCCAGTCGGGGCCGGTGTCCGCCTCCAGGATGATCGAGTGCCCCACGCAGTCGCTCCTGCTCGACATCGCGCGCGAGCAGGACGAGGCCGCCTTTGCCGCCGGAGAGGGCGCCGTCGACTCCCAGGTGGAAAAACTCAAAGCCCACGAGGCGCTCCGGCACGCGTTTGCCAGGATCGCCAAGGACTCCCAAAAGGGCGGATCGGACTCGCTGCAGAACGGGACCGGCCAGCTGCTCGAGCACCTGGCCGCGGCCCCGGGGAGCGAATTGCTGCTGCGTCCCGGCCAGTCGGTGCTGGCGCGCCAGAGCGCAGGCTGGGCCCCGATCGGACAGCAGTCCCTGGGCCCGACCGAGTTTGACGACCTGCTCCGGCTTCTCTCTCCGCCCGGGCAGGTGCTGGCCAGTGGCCAGAGCGCCCTTCCGCGCTCCCCGTCGGGTTCGCCCTTCCGAGTGATGTTCGGCGAGGATGTCTCGGGGCCATTCCTGTTCGTGCGCGCCCTGCACACCGAGGCACCTTCCCCGGACCTGGTGGTCCTGCCGGAAGGGACCGACTGGAACTCGCTCCTGTCCGGGCCCCGCATCGAGATTCTCGGAGGGCGGGGGACCGGCAAGTCGCTGTTCATGGCCGCCGCCGCGCGGGCCGCCTGCGAGCGGGGACTCACCGTCGCCTGGGGCAGCCCGGAACCGGCGGCCCGGCTATCCAACCTGGACCTGCCGCTTCAATACCTGCCCGGGGGGCTCCTGACCGCCGAGCTGTTTCTTGAACTCGCCATCGGCCTGCGCGCCAACGTGCTCATCTGGGACGGTCCCCCGGCCGTGCTCCCGGGCCTTCTTCGCCTGCCGGAGTGGGGAACCAGCGTGCTCGCGGCCGGGGCCGGCCTGTCTCCGCCGACACTTTCACTCCACACCGCCGTCGGCCCCGATGGCCGGGTGCGCCTGATCGTACCGGGGCGCGCAGCCTAGGCCGCCGGGACCTCCCCGCCGCGACTTTCG
Organism: Candidatus Eiseniibacteriota bacterium; assembly: GCA_025351485.1. Taxonomy (GTDB): domain Bacteria; phylum Eisenbacteria; class RBG-16-71-46; order RBG-16-71-46; family JACRLI01; genus JANXVU01. The sequence continues at coordinate 14,679 of JANXVU010000176.1, forward strand.
CCGGCCGCCCCGGGCAACCCGGGGCGGCCGAAGTGTTTCTTACGTTGACACCTAGCAAGGTGCCCCCTAATCTCTGCCCAGTCCTTTCATCCCCGGTTTCCAGGCGCGATAACTTCTGCGCAAACCCCTCCAGGGAACCGGCCTAAGTGTCGCAAACCTCAACCGGGCCGACCGCCACGGCTGCTTCCTTTCCGGGGAGCGGCCGCTCGATCGGCAAGTCACGGGGCGCGCCCGCGCGCCCCGCAAGGGAGAGTGGGGATGCCGAAGTTTCTGACCCGCGGCGTTTTTCTGACCCTGGGGGCCGCCTGCCTCCTGTGGGGGACCGCAGCAGCCCAGGAACCACCACCCGCAACCGGCAGCCAGGCCACCGCCCCGAGGCCGCCCGCCGGCCTCACCGCCAAGGATACTCCGAACGACGCCGGGCACAGCATCGACCTCAGCTGGACCCTTTCCCCGGATGACACCGCGGGCGCCCGCTCGGTCGCCCGCTACGTCGTTTCCACTGCCGCCACCGCGGGCGGGCCGTTTGCCGCCAAGGACACGGTCAAGGCCGGCACCGCTTCCAGCCAGCTCACCGGGATCCCGGACAAGGTGCCGGTGTTCATTCAAGTCTCCGCGGCGAACGCCGCCGGGGCCGGGGCAACCTCGCCGGTGGAAGGCATATCCAGCGAGCAGTGGTGGAATTCCGACCGCTCCCACATGTTCTGGGTGCTGCTGCTTTACTCGGCGGCGTTCTTCTTCTTCCTGGAGCAGGCCAAGCGCGGCAAGAACGTATTCGTGCGCCGCATACCGGGACTTGCTGCGATGGAGGAAGCCATCGGGCGCGCCACCGAAATGGGCCGTCCGGTGCTGTACGTGCCGGGTGTTTCGGACATGAAGGAGATCCAGACCATCTGTTCCATGGTGATCCTCGGGGATGTGGCCAAGCTCACGGCGCGCTACGACACCCCGCTGATCGTGCCGTGCGCGGATGCCGTGGTGCTGTCGGCGGCCGAGGAAAAGGTGCGCGGCGGCTACGCCGACGCCGGAAAACCCGAAGCCTACGACCCCAACAACGTGGTCTATCTGTCCAACGAGCAGTTCGCGTTCGTGGCCGGCATCACCGGGATCATGAACCGGCAGAAGCCAGCCACCGTGATCTACATGGGATCGTTCTTTGCCGAGTCGCTGATGCTGGCCGAAACCGGATTTGCGGCGGGCGCGGTCCAGATCGCGGGGACCGCCAACGTCCACCAGATCCCGTTTTTCGTCGTGGCGTGCGACTACACGCTGATCGGCGAGGAGCTCTATGCGGCCAGCGCGTACCTTTCCCAGGAGCCCGAACTCCTGGGCAGCCTGAAGGCCGCGGATCTCACCAAGATTGTTCTGATCGCGCTGATCGTCGTGGGGGCGGTGCTGCTGTTCACCACCGGGAATGGCGCCATCTCTAACTGGTTCGTGGCGAACTGAGGTAGACATGAAACGTGAAATCCCGCTCTTTCTGACATTGGTCGCCGGGCTCTTCATGGTGCTTGGCTTCTTCATTCCCCAGCACGACGTGCAGTTCTGGCAGAACCAGTTCCAGACCTTTGGAATCATCCTGCTGGCGGCCTCGGTGCTGCTGGGAATCATGAACCTGTTCCGCATCAACCTGATCGCCGTTTCACGCAAGGCGCCCGATACCCCGTACAAAGTGGTCCTGCTGGTGTGCCTGGCGGGGATGTTCCTGCTCGGCATGAACAGGCCGTTCACCTGGGACTATGTCGCCACGGGACCCGGGACCCTGTTCAACGACGTGTTCAACGCCGCCTACGTGCCGCTGCAGGCCACGCTGTTCTCGCTGCTGGCGTTCTTCATCGCCTCGGCCGCGTTCCGGGCGTTTCGGATTCGCACCGTGGAGGCCGGGTTGCTCGCGGTGGCGGGCATCCTGGTGATGATCGGCCGGGTCCCGCTGGGCGACGCGATCTGGCCCGGGCCGCACGGGATTTCCGACATCCAGGAATGGATCATGAACGTGCCGACCGTGGCCGCGCGCCGCGCCATCTTCATCGGGGCCGCGCTGGGCGCGATCTCGCTGGGCCTGCGGGTCATCCTGGGCCTCGAGCGGGCCCACCTGGGAGGGGAGTAGACATGAAGGGGATCGACCGCCGCTGGCTGTTCCTGCTCGTCCTGATCTTCGTGACCGTCCCGATGATCAAGCCGTTTCCGCTCCCGATCATTCCCAAGGACTCCAGCATCAAGTTCTACAACAAGATCGAATCGCTGCCCTCGGGCTCCACGCTGCTGGTCTCGGGCGACTATGACCCGGCCTCCAAGCCGGAGCTGCAACCCATGATGCTGTCGCTGCTGGACCAGGCGTTTCGCAAGAACCTCAAGGTGGTGGCCATCGAACTGTGGCCGGCCGGACCACCCATCGTCCAGGAAGCCCTGGAGCAGAAGGCCAGGGAATACAACAAGAAGTACGGCGTGGACTACATCAACCTCGGGTTCAAGGACGGCCAGCAGGTGGTGATGGTGGCCCTCGGCACGCAGGGCGTCCCGGCCGTCTTTCCGAACGATTACCTGGGCCACCCGGTGGGCGAGTACCCGATTATGAAGACCGTCAAGGACTTCAGTTCCTTCTCGGCCATCGCCAACATCTCTGCGGGCTACCCGGGCACCAAGGAATGGGTGCAGCAGGTGGTGTCGCGCTTCCACATTCCCCTCGGATCGGGCACCACGGCGGTGAGCGCCGCCGAGTACTACGTCTACTACGGGTCCGGCCAGATCTTCGGGTTGCTGGGCGGCATGGCGGGCGCGGCCGAGTACGAGAGCCTGGTCAAGAAGCCGGGCCTGGGGATCGGCGGCATGGGCTCCATGTCCCTGGCCCACTTCCTGATCGTGTTCTTTATCATCCTTGGAAACGTCATCGGATGGATGTCCAGCGGCAAGGGAGGTGCCAAATGATGAGCCCGGTGCAGACCTGGGTGGCGGCCATCCTCACCCTGTGCGTGTTCACGTTCCTGTACAAGGACAACCCGCTCTATAAATTTGCCGAGCACGTGTTCGTCGGGCTGGCCGCCGGTTACTACGCGGCCCTCGAGTACAACACCGTCCTCAAGCCAAACTTGTTAAAGCCGCTGTTCACCGACTTCGGCCACAGCACCATCTTGTTGATCCCCCTGGTGCTCACGCTGTTCCTGTGGGCGCGCCTGCTCCCGACCGGGGGCTGGATCAGCCGCTGGACGCTGGGCATGCTGGTCGGGATCTACGCCGGCCTGGGGATCATCGGGGCCATCCAGGGCGACTTCTTTCCGCAGGTGCAGAGCAGCATCCTGCCCCTGGTGGGCCACGGGATCACCCCGTTCCACGCGTTCAGCAATTTCCTGATCATGCTCGGGGTGGTGACCACCCTGTTCTTCTTCTTCTACTCCACCGAACACCGCGGGCCCACCATGGTGGTCTCCAAGATCGGCATGTACTTCCTGATGATCTCCTTCGGCGCCGCCTACGGCTTCACCGTCATGGGCCGTTTCGCGCTGCTCATCGGCAGGCTGCAGTTCTTGTTGATCGACTGGATGCACATCAGGGTAGGGTAGCGGCCGGGGAGCAAATTCCGCATCACATGGCGGCGGGCCGCGGTGCGGCTTCGCCCGGGAGGAATGGAATGACATTGAACACTCGATGGGTGCAGGGGCCGCTGGCCGCGCTCCTGCTGCTTGCCTACCCGGCGGCCTGGGCGGCCCAGCCGGCCGCCAAGGGTGGAATTCCTCCGATCCCCGACCCCAAGGTCAACACCGCGCCCCTGATCGGAAAGTTCGGCGGGCGGATGGTGATCGACAACTTCGCCGGGGGTCCCAAGACATTCAACGCCCTGCTGGCCAACGAGACCACCACCACCGACGTGATCCAGCAGTTGTACACCCAGCTCTTCAATTTCAACAACCTGACCCAGGAGACCGAGATGGGTCTCGCGAAGTCCTGCGACAAGTCCGCGGACGGCCTGACCTATACCCTGCACCTGCGCCACGCCCGCTTCTCCGACGGCTCGCCGATCACCTCGGCGGACGTGCTCTTTGCCTTCCAGATCGCCTACGACGAGAAGATCCACCCCTCGGTGGCGGAACTGCTCAAGATCGAAGGCAAGCCCTGGGACGTGAGCGCGCCGGACGACTACACCGTGGTGGTGAAGCTCCCCGGACCCACGGCGCTGTTCATGGACCAGATCGGCAGCCTGTACATCATGCCCAAGGCGAAGCTGGAACCGGCCTTCAAGGCCGGCAACTACGAGAACTTCTACGGGATCAACACCAAGCCGGCCGACCTGGTCACGAGCGGCTCGTGGAAGCTCAAGCAGTTCGTGCCGGGGGAGAAGCTGGTGCTGGAGCGGAACCCCTACTATTTCGAGGCGGACAAGAAGGGCAACCGGCTGCCCTACATGGACGAGCTGGTTTGGGTGTACCCGGGCGACCAGAACGGCGAGCTGCTGAAGTTCGAGTCGGGCGAAGTGGATGCGCTGGACGACCCGCGCCCCTCGGATTTTTCCAGGCTCGAAAAGGGACAGGCCCAGGGCAACTACAAGCTGACCGACCTGGGCCCCTCGCTGAACACCAACTTCTTCTGGTTCAACCTGAACCTCAAGAAGGAAAACAAGGCCCCCTACATCGACCCGGTCAAGTACTCCTGGTTCAACAATCCCAACTTCCGCCGCGCCGTGGCCCTGACCGTGAACCAGCCCAAGATGGTGCGGCTGGCCTTCCAGGGACAGGCGGCCCCGAACTACGGCCCCATGACCAAGGGCAACAAGCTGTGGTATGACCCCAACGTCAAGCAGTACAACTACGACCTGAACCGGGCCCGGCAGCTGCTGGCCAAGGAAGGGTTCCTCGACCGCAACAAGGACGGCTGGCTCGAGGACTCCAAGGGCAACAAGGTGGCATTCACGCTGGTCACCAACGCCGGGAATTCCGCGCGCGAGGCCATGGGCAACCTGATCAAGAACGACCTCAAGGCGGTCGGGATCGACATGACTTTCTCGCCGATCGACTTCAACCTGATGATCACCAAGATCCGCCAGACGCGCGACTACGAGTGCATGCTGCTGGGCCTTTCCAGCGCGGTCCCTCCGGATCCGGCCGAGAGCCAGAACTTCTATTCCAGCCGGGGCAAGACCCACCAGTGGTACATCGACCAGCCCAAGCCGGCCACGCCGGCGGAGGCCGAGGTGGATTCGCTGCTCAGCCTGGTGTGCGCCAAGGGGACCTACGCGCAGCGCAAGAAGTGGTCGGACCGGATGCAGGAACTGTTCACCGACCAGGCCTTCTGCATCTACCTTCCTTCCCCCAAGGCATTCACCGTGGTGCGGAACAAGTTCGGCAACCTCCAGCCGACGCTCCTGCGCCACCGCACCGCATGGAACTCGCAGGCGGTGTTCCTGACCAAGTAGCCCCGGGCCTCTCCCGGCCGCCGCTCAGGGCCGCGGCCGGGGGAGCGCCGGGGACTCATCCTTCGGAGGCAAGCGACCCGCCACCATGCGCACCTACATCCTGAAACGCTTCCTCCATCTCATCCCGCTGCTGCTCGGGGTCTCCTTGCTGACCTTCCTGGTCATCCACTTGGCCCCGGGCGACTACCTGGATCAGCTTCGCGCGGACCCGCAGGTGAGCCCGGAGGCGATCCAGGCGCTGGTCGTGAAGTTCGGCCTGGACAAGCCCTTCTACGTCCAGTACGCGCTGTATCTAAGGAACATTTTCCTGCACCTGGACTTCGGCTACTCCTTCGCCTACCACCGCCCGGTGTTCGAGATCCTCAGCACCGGCTTGTGGAACACGCTCCAGCTGGCGACCGCCGGGGCCGTGGTCGCGTGGGGATTGGCGATCCCCCTCGGGATCGTATCGGCGGTCCGCCAGTACAGCTGGGTGGACAAGCTGTGTTCGTTCATCGGATTCCTGGGACTTTCGATTCCCGAAGTGCTGCTGGCCCTGCTGCTGCTGCTGCTGGCGGCCAAGACCGGTTGGTTCCCGGTGGGGGGGATCCACAGTTTGAATACCGACGAGCTGGGGCCGCTGGGAAAACTCAAGGACTTCGCGTGGCACCTGTTCCTGCCGGCCTTGGCCGTGGGTCTGGTCCCGATGGCCGGCCGGATGCGCCAGATGCGCGGCAATCTGCTGGAGGTGCTGCGGGCCGACTACGTGACCACCGCCCGGGCCAAGGGGCTCAAGGAATCCACGGTGATCGGCAAGCACGCGGTGCGCAACGCCCTGAATCCGCTCATCACCCTGTTCGGCTTTACCCTGGGATACCTGCTCGCGGGCTCGTTCATCGTGGAAAACGTGATGAGCTGGCCGGGGCTGGGCCGTCTTACCATCACGGCGCTGCAGCAGCGGGACCTGTACGTGGTCATGGGTTCGGTGATCCTTGGCGCGACGGTGCTGGTCGCGGGCAACCTGGTGGCCGACATCCTGCTGTCGCTTTCCGACCCCCGGATCTCGCTCGAATAGCCCATGTCCAATACTTCCTCCCGCAGTCCCTGGCAGCTCTTCTGGAGAGAACTGGGCAAGAGCCCCATCTCCATCTTCTGCGGCGCGCTTCTGGTCTTGATGTACGCCGGAGCGGTGTTCGCGAACTTCCTGGCCCCCTATGACGTGGAGACCCAGGACGGAGACCACCCGTTCCACCCGCCCACGGGCGTGCAGGCAGGAGGGCCGACCGGGCTGTTCGTGTACGCGACCGAGATCGGGGACCTCTCGTCCAGCCAGTTCCAGTACAACGTGCTGAAGAACCAGAAATGCGCCGTCCGGTGGTTCGTGGACGGGGATCCCTACAAGTTGTTCGGCGTCGTTCCTTCGCGCACCCACTTGTTCGGCGCGGACGCGCCGGGCAAGGTCTTTCTGCTGGGCTCGGACCAGTACGGTCGGGACCTGCTCTCGCGGCTGCTGTTTGGAGCCCGGATCTCGCTCAGTATCGGGCTTCTTGGCGTGCTGATCAGTTTCGTGCTGGGCATGCTCCTGGGCGGGGTGGCGGGCTACTTCGGAGGGTGGGTGGACACGGCCACCATGCGCCTGACCGAGATCCTGATCTCGATCCCCGGCCTGTACCTGATCCTGGCCCTTCGGGCCATGTTCCCTGTGGAAATGCCCTCCACTCAAGTGTACCTTCTGGTGGTGGTGATCCTGGCCTTCGTTGGCTGGGCCGGGCTGGCGCGCATCGTCCGTGGCATGGTGCTTTCGCTCCGGTCCCAGGAGTACGTCCTGGCGGCCCAGGCGCTGGGGGCCAGCCCGCTGCGGATCATCGCGCGGCACATCCTGCCCAACACCGCCTCGTTCATCATCGTGGCGGCCACGGTTTCCATCCCGTCCTACATCCTGGGCGAGGTGACCCTGTCGTACCTGGGAGTGGGCATCCAGGAGCCCGCGGCCTCCTGGGGCAATATGCTGAAGGGCGCCCAGAACGCGGACTTCCTGAAGAACTATCCCTGGCTCCTGTACCCGGGGCTGGCGATCTTCCTTGCCGTCATGGCTTTCAATTTCCTGGGGGATGGACTGCGCGACGCGCTGGACCCCAGGAAGGTCTCGGGCGCAAAGAGCTAGGAGAACCGGTGAGCACGCTTCTTGAAATCCAGGACCTGAAGACCTACTTCCACACCGACGACGGCGTGGTGCGTTCGGTGGACGGGGTTTCGCTGAAGATCGAGGAAGGCACCACCCTGGGGCTGGTGGGGGAGTCGGGCTGCGGCAAGAGCGTGACCTCGCTCTCCATCCTGCGCCTGATCGCCTCGCCCCCGGGAAAAATCGAGGGCGGGCGGATCCTGTTCAAGGGCAAGGACCTGGTCACGCTGCCCGAAGCGGAAATGCGCTCCATCCGTGGCAACGAGATTTCCATGATCTTCCAGGAGCCGATGACTTCGCTCAATCCGGTATTCACCGTGGGCGACCAGATCGGAGAGGCCATCCGGCTGCACCAGAAGGTGGGCAAGAAGGAGGCGCGCGAGCGCACCATCGAAATGCTCAAGCTGGTGGGGATCCCCGCGCCGGAGCAGCGCGTGGACGAGTACCCGCACCAGCTCTCGGGCGGCATGCGCCAGCGGGTGATGATCGCCATGGCGCTCTCGTGCCACCCGGCGCTGCTGATCGCCGACGAGCCCACCACGGCGCTCGACGTGACCATCCAGGCGCAGGTGCTCGAGGTCATCGAACGCATCCAGGAGCGCACGCAGTCGGCGC
>JANXVU010000011.1 GCA_025351485.1 Candidatus Eiseniibacteriota bacterium
TGGAAAAATAGTAGTTCTTGAAATGGAACACCCCGAACGCGTAGTCGGTGCGCCGCGGCAGGTAGTTGTAGAGCGCCAGAAAGTTGGTCTCGTCCAGGGCGGACGAGAACAGGTCCGTGGCCAGGAAGAACCGTCGGTCGCCCAGGAAGTCGCTCACCGAAAGCTGGGTGCTGCCTCCGAATCCCAGCAGGCTGTTGTACTGGAAACCCCCGGTGAGGTAGTCCGCCGAGAAGTGCCGATGGTAGGGCTCCGCCTGCAGCCGCGACGCGCTGTCCGCGGAGGATTCTGCCAGCAGGCTGTCGGCGGAGGTCACCTGGACCCGGCGGATGGTCGGGACCAGCGAGGTGTCCGACGGGCTGCGCGGGGGAAGCATCGCCACCGGGGTGCCCACGCGGATCGCCGCCGCGTCGCGCAGCGAGTCGGCCGCCACGGTGCGGGAGGAATCCGCGGCCATCGGCATGGTCGACACCGCCGGGGTGGCGCGGCTGGTGTCCCGCGCGGCGCTCCGCGGGAGGGCCGAGTCCGGCTTCACCGCCGCGGTCGGGGCGGCCACCGCCGGCAGCGGCAACAGGTTCTCGGGCCTGGAGAAGTCCGAGAAGCGGAACCCCGCCGCCGGAAATTCCCTGCGGATCGCCGCCAACGCGCCGCCCGAGGACAGGGAGTCCTTGGAAGAGAACACGTCCCATCCCCCGTTGTTCAGGGCCGCAAAGACCAACCGGTCTCCCACCCTCGACCAGGAAAGGCTGTAGATGCCGCCGATCACGCTGGTCACCTGGGTGATGCTCGAATCCGCCGGGGTAAAGATCGACAGGTTCTGGCCGTGGTTGCGCTGGGAAATGAAACCGAGCCGGCGACCGTCGGGCGACCAGGCGGGGCCGGTGTCTTCGTTGCCGGTGAACAGCAGCTCCCGGATGGCCCCGGTCTCCACGTTCATCGAGTAGATGCCGTAGGTGCCCGACTTGCCGGGCATCCGCACCGCGGGCAGCAGGATCGGAAAGTGCCGGTCGGAAGAAAAGGTGAGTTGCCCGTCCGGGGCGAACGTCAGGTCCTTTTCGTCGAAGTCGTCGTTGGTGAGCCTCTTGAGCGCGCGCGTGGCGAGGTCCACCTGGTAGATGTCGTTCCGTCCGTTCTCGAGACCCTCGAAGCACAGGCTCTTTCCATCGGGCGAAAACACCGGGTAGCCCAGCGCATCGAAGTCGAATCGCAGCTCCAGGATCACCTTGTCCTCGAGCAGGTCGTAGATATAGATCTCGTCCTGGTCCCCCGCCTTGGCGATGAACGCGATGCGCCTGCTGTCGGGCGACCACGAGAGCGAGCCGCGGAAACTGGGGATGTTCTCGAATTGCGAGCTGCGGGAGCCCCGCACCAGGTGCTTCAGCATCCGCCCATCGATGGCCGACATGAGGTAGATGTCGGTGTAGATCTTGCGGTCCGATAGATAGGCCACCTTGGAGGCGTCCGGGGAGATCGCGGGCGACGTGTTCAGGTACGACCCGTCCTTGCCGTGGTCGGTCAGGCGCCGGGCGAAACGCTCGGGATCATCCAGCGTGGCGATCTGCGGCCAGTACTGGCGCTTGAGATCCTTGATCCAGTCGTCGTTGAGCTTCTGGATCGGAACTCCCAGGGTGCGCTCCAGGGCCCGGTCGGTGCTGCGGAACGTTCGGATCCGGTGCAGCAGCTCGGCGTATTTTTCCCGGCCATAGCGCCGCACGATGTAGGCCATGAGCGACTGGCCTTCTTTGTACACGATGTAGCCGTTGGGCTCGAAAGTGAGCGGGACGATGTAGTCGTGGATGATGCCGTCGCGCATGAACTGTTCGCAGCCCGGCTCCATCTGGAGCGACTCGTACTCGGCCTGGCCCTCGGCCATCCAGAGCGGCACGTTGATGTAGCTGGACCGGGAAAAGATTCCCTCCAGCCCCCCGCCGTACAGGATGTCATACTGGAATGCGTGGGTGAGCTCGTGGACCACCACGTGCCGCAACTCCTCGTACGAGCCGGTGAAGGGAATCACCACCCGGCTCTTGAAAACCTCGGTGAAGCCGCCGGTGGACTCGTCCAGCAGTTCGCTGGTGACGTTGGTCTGGGCGAAATCATTGTGCGAATTGTAGATCAGGATCGGGACCCGCTTGGAGAGCCGGTGGTTCAGGTCCCTGGAAAGATGGATGTTGGCCCGCTCCGCGATGGCCACGACCCGGTTGGCCAGCTCCCGGCCGCCCTCGTAGTAGTACACGTCAAAGTGCGGTGAGCTGATCAGCTCCCAGTGGAAGTCCTTGTACTGGATCTTGTTCTTTCCGAACGTTTGGGCATGGATACCGGCTCCGCGGGGAATCAGGGCCAGCGCCACGAACAGCACGGCGCATCGAAGAAAACGCATCTACAGTCCTCCAGCCGTCAAAGGCGCGGAGTGGAAGCCACGGAGGGTCGGATCGGGCACTTGGGTGAAGGGATTCAGAATGTCAGCCGCATCTTGAGGTCCAGGTTGTTCTCGCTGTCGGTTGAGTTCACGCTGCCGCTGGTGGAGATGCGCCGCCGGGACTCGCCGCGCACCAGGAAGATCCGGTTCAGGCGCCACTCCACCGAGAGCTCCCGGTCGGTGGTCGCCCCGAGGCCCTGCGCGTATCTCACGAACAGGTCCGGTCCCACGTACTTTCCCACCCCAACCAGGGTGTATTCCTCGTTCCCCTCCTTCGCGCTGCTGACGTCCACCACGTCCACGAACCCGGCCGCGCTGCGCTCCAGCATGCGCTGAATCCGGTTGATCGCGAGGTCCTTGGCAACCCCGAAGGTGCCCGTCTTGAAGTCGGGCGACTGCGCATCGGAGGTCACCCCCAGCCGCCCCACGGTCAGGTTGCGCAGGATCTCGGCCTGGCTGCTGCCCAGGGCATCGCTGCTCAGGACCAGGTTCTTGGGGTCGTTCAGCTGGCTCACCCGGCAGCCGGGAATGGCCAACTGGATCTTCTGCCCTCCCGACTGGGTCTCGGCGGTCAGGGACAGCATTGGGTCGATCACCGGTCCGTTGAAGGTGACGGTACCGCTGGAAATCCGGAAAGAGGCGTCCGCGACATCGAAACTCCCCCGGCGGATCTCGAAGGATCCCTGGCCCAGGTCGCTGCCGTCCAGGTTGAAGGCCCGCATCTCTCCGGCCACCTCGATGTTGGCCTGGTCGTTGCGCCACCACAAGTCCGACGGCACGGTCACCGCAAGGTCATAGTACCACCGAAATAGCGGCTTCTCACTGGTAGGTTCCAGGGTGGGCGAAGTTTTCCCGAATTCCATCAGCAGCAGCCCCTGCTGGACGATCAGATGTCCGGTCACCAGGGGGTCCCGCAGGCCCGGATTCCGGGGGTCGATTCGGAGGTCTCCGCTGACCACCAGGGAGTAGTTCTCCTGGTCGGTGATCACCGCCTCCTGGGCGGACACGTCAAAATGGTATGAGGTCAGCCCGCCGACCCCCAGGATCACGGTCCCGGATCCGGTGATGGAGCCCTTGCGCCCGGTTTCCGCCTTGAAGTCGGCCAACCGGACCGTCTGGCCGTCGAGAGCCAGGTGGGCGGTCACCGCCCGGAACACCTCCTCGCGGCCGAAGGGGCGAAGCGTGGCATCCTCGATCGTCGCCTGGCCCTTCAGACGCGGTTTGTCCAAAGTCCCGGCGACCTCGGCCGAAAGCGAGAAGTGGCCGTTCGAATACGCCAGGAAGTCGTGCAGGAACAGGATGTCCGCCAATTGAAGATCCACGTGCTCCACCGCGGCGGTAAATCTCATCTCCCGGTCGCGCAGCAGGCCGAACTTGAACGGCTCGAGCGAAAGCACGGCCGGGACGTGCCCCTGCGCGCGAACCCGGGCGCCCCCGAGATCCGACTGCAGCGTGTCCACCCGAAGCGACTCCTGCTCGTAGGTCGCGGCCAGATGGACCCGGCCGGCCTGGAACTCGTGATAGACCACCGAGTCTCCGTCGAAGGAGCCCCGCGCCATCGGGCTCGACACCGGCCCCTCCAGGGTAATCCGTCCGCTCACGATCCCGTTCAGATACTTCAGGGTGTCGGAGAACTCGCCCAGCTCGGACAGGTCCAGCCCGTGCAGATCCAGCGATCCCTTGAGTGTTCCGCCGCGGAGCACCGGCGGCCGGCCCTGGTCCAGCGCGTGAAGCCCGTGATCGCGGAACTCCGGGAGAACCAGCCGGCCGTTCCCGCGGATCTCCGCCCCCCCGCGAGTCACACGGAAATCCTGCAGGAGCAGTTCCCCGCCGGTCAGGCTGCCGCGCACCCGGAGCAGGTCCAGGACGTGCCCGCGGACCAGGGCCCCGTCCACGGCGGCGTCCATGAGGACTTCCGGCCGTGACAGGGTTCCCCGGATTTCTACCTTTCCCGAAAGGCGCCCCTGCGGGGCTTCCTGCTTGAGGAAGTGCTCCGTGAGCGGCCCCAGGGCCCAGCCGCTCGCGTCGAGCCGGGCCTGGATGGCCTCGGTCCTGGGGTCGTAGGTGCCGGAGGAGGACACCGAGTCGCCGTCGGGGGAGATCCAGTCCACCCCCTGCCAGCGGATCGGGCCTCCGTTCCACTGCAGCCGGGTTTGTCCCGACTGGTTCCATCGCTTCCGGCCGAACGCCAGCCGGGCGCTGTCCACGGTGGCGGCGCCGTCCTTGAAGTTGAGCGAGCCCCGGGCCACGAACTGGCTGTCGCCCGCGATGGCGGAGAGCCGGTACAGGATGGACCTGCCAGCGCTGGCCTCCAGGCTGGCCTGGGGCACGCGGACATCGCCCAACACCACGCCGCGCAACGTGAGGACCCCGGCGAGTCCCTCCCATTCAGGTCCGTGCCAGGTAAAGGTTGCCAGGCCCGATTCCACCGAGAGCTCCTTCAGGTGGGCCTGCGAAAGTTCCAGACGCCCGCGCACGACGGGATGTTTCAGGGCGCCGGACAGGTCCCACTCTCCCCGGACGCGGCCCTCCAGCGAATCCCGCGGCGGAGCCAGGCGGGCCAGGTCCGCGAGGACCTCGCCCTTTCCCGACAACGTTTGGTCGTGGTCGAGCGAAGCCTCGCCGCGCAGTTGTCCCGCGTCGGCCTGGACCGTGAAGCCCTGGACCGACCAGGTTCCGCCCTGGTAGGAGAAGGCCGTGTCCAGCTTCCGAAAGCGCTGCCCGCGGAACAGCAGTTCGGTGAGCGAGACCGTGCCGCCCATGGTGCGCAGTCCGCGGCGGTCCCACTCCAGCTTCAGTTCCCCCGAGCCGATCAGGCGCACGGCCGGTTCCTGGAAGCCGGGTGGAAGGAACGGGGCGCGGGCCAGGTCAAAGCCCGGCGTGCTCCAGCGGCCCGAGGCGTGGCCGGCATCACTTACCATCCCGCTCAGGTCCACGATCCCGGCATCGAGCTTGACCTGGGCCCTGCGGAACCGCGTTTCCGCGCCTACGCGCCGGCCCTCGGCCAGGAATTCACGCGCGCCGGTCGAGCGGTTCGAAACCTTTCCGGAGATGCTGAAGTCCAGGGCACTGGCCCGCGATTTCAAGTTCACCTGTCCGGTGAACGTCCCTTCGGGGAGCGAATCCGAGACCCAGGACCGCAATCCGACCGCGTTGAGCGAGTCCAGCCGGGCGTCGAGTTCGTAGTCGGAGGCGGCCAGAAAGCGTCCCGAGGTGCGCAGTCCGAATCCGGGACCCCAGGCGTGGGTTGCGCGCCAGTGCCAGCCGCGCGGATCGTTTTCAAGCCGGGCGGTGAGCCCCTGCACCGCGAGCGAACGAGGCGGGACAAATCCCGAAAGGGTGTCCACGGAAATCCGGATGTGTTCGGCTAATTCCACCGACCCGCTCCCGCGAATGGACCGGGCCCACAGGACCGTATCGCGGCCGTGGATCGTGAACACCCGGGCGTCGCGCACCACCAGGCGGGCCACCTCCAGCGCGCCCTTGCCGCCGCCGGAGGGACGGAACTGCGGCAGGACCGGCGTTCCGGTCAAATCGTAGTCGAGGTACAAGCGCCCGCCCTGCAACTGGACCTCGAGCCTCGCCGCCTTGAGCAACTGGGGAATGCCCGCGTTCATCCTCACCCGGTCCGCTTCCAGGAAGGTGTGCCATCCGCGGCGGTCCCGGACCTCCACCACCAGGCCGGACACATCCACGCTCTGGAGCGGGTTCCTGAGCACCGCCTTCCAGCGGAGCCGGACGTTCGAGTTCAGGGCCAGCTGACGGTTCACGTACGTCCGGGCGAAGTTCTCGAGGTTGCCCGAGCGCAGCAGGAACACCAGCACCACCAGGGCCATCGCGATCAACGCCGCTCCGCCCAGCGAAATGTGACGAACGCCGAACTGTTTCTTGGCCGGCTCGAGCGTATTCTTTTCGGCCATCAGAATGCCTGCCCGAGGCTGAGGTGGAACGAAGCCCGCGACTGCTTCTGTCCGGGTGGGAGCTCGGGCGGATTCAGCTTCACGCCGTAGTCCACGCGGAACGGGCCGACCGGGGTGGTGATCCGCAGCCCTGCTCCGGCCGCATAGCGGAACCGCTGGAAGCTCTCCCGCCCCCGGAGCGCATAGGGCGCGAAGGCCTTGAAGGTGATCTCTTCCGGGTTGCGCCACACCCCGCCGCCATCCAGGAAGACGGCCCCGGAGAAGAACCCCCACACCGGAAAACGCACCTCGACGTTGCCGACGATCTGGACCCGCCCCCCGAGGAATTCGTTGGAATTCAGGGAGTCCCGTTCCAGCGCCTCCTGCTGGCCGCCGATCTCATCCTGGCCGTATCCGCGCACCGAACTGGCTCCGCCCGCGTAGAATCGGTCCTCGGCCCGCAGAAGTTCCAGGCTTGGCCGGGCGTCGGCGGGCTGCCGGTTGAACGGCGTCACCAGTCCCCCGCGGATGCGCATGGCCAGGATCCAGTTCCGGATCGGGAGCGGCCGGTAGGCGCTCAAGTTGTCCGACTCCCGGTGGAACGCGGTCTGGCCTCCCAGCAGGCCGCCGGCCACGTCCAGGGACAGGGTGTGGTCGTTCCCCTGGGTCGGGTCGAATGCGTTGTCGCGCAGATCCCGCTCGAAACTGAGTTCAAGCCGGCGGGTGATGTACCCCTGGGCCGCGTTCCCGACGGTCGACGTGGAGCTGCCGGAGCCGCTGTGGGGCGCGTGGGGCGTGTTGCCCCGATGGTCGAACGAAACGCTGACGCGAGAGAAACGCGAGATGTCGCGCTTGAGCGTCAGGTTGGCTCCGCGCACGAACCGGGGCACGGTGGTGTCGCTCTGGATCTGGTAGTAAAGCGAGAACTGGGCCCGGGTACGGGAACGCAGGAACCACGGCTCCAGGTAGCTGATCTCGCTGCGGCTCTCCTGCACCTCGAACTTGTCGTCGTCCACCCAGGTGTGTTTTCCAAAGGCGAGGGTGCTGGCCAGGCGAAGCCGCTTGCCGGCCCAGAACAGGCTGCGGGTGCCCACTTCGGCCGAGAGACGCACGTTGTCGTGCGAGCCGTACCCGGTGCCGGCCTCGAGCCAGCCGGCCTTTCGCTCTCCCACCCGCACGTCCAGGTCCACCAGCGTGTCCGCCGTGGAGTCGTTGCGGGCGTTGATCTGCACCTCCTGGAACAGGTCGGTGTCGTAAAGGCGGGAACGGTCCTCCTCCACCGCCTTGCGGGCAAGCAGGCTGCCTGGCTTCAGGCTCATCTCCCGTTCCACCAGGTCGGGGTGATTGTGCGCGAGCCCGAGCACCGTGACCCTGCGGACGCGCGTGGGCGGCCCTTCGGTGAAGTGAAAGGTCACCGAGCGCCGTTCCGGGGCGGAATCGGACTGGACCGAGGACCGGGGGTAGTGTCCGAGGTCGGCGTACAGGCCCAGCACGCGCTCACGCTCCGCCTGGACCGCGAAGGGATTGAAGGGCTCGCCCTTCTTGATCAGCGAGCCCCTTTCCAGCTCGTTCGGCCCCAGCAGGGTCACGCCCAGGTAGCAGACGTCGCCCAGATAGGTGCGGTCCCCTTCGCTGATCAGGAAAGTGATGTCCACCTGCTTGCTGCCGGGGTCCACCGTGACCTGGTCTTCCACCGCCACGTCCAGATAGCCCTGGCGCCGGTAGTACGCTTTCAGGAACTCGACGTCTCCACGGATGAAGTCGCGGCGGTAGACGCTGCGCCGGAAGGGATGGAAGAGGGAGGGAACCTGGGTGCGAATACGCCCCTGGAGCTCAACCTGGGAGTAGTGATCGTTGCCCAGGAAGCTCAGGTGGCCGACCTGCAGGAACTCTTCTTCGTATTGCGCGGCGCGCGCAGCGGAGGCGACCAACACCAGCCCCGCCAGGATTGCCAGGAAACGTGCCCGACTTTTCCGCGCCAAATTGGCCCTCCTGGCCTGCTCCGCGCGCCCCGACCTGGGTCAGGGCGTTCCGCGCGGCGCCGAATGCCCCCGGCTCTCGACCGCCGAGCCGTTCAGGACCCTCTGGATGCCGCGCCACGAATCGTTGAGCAGCACGAAAATCAGGATGGAACCAAGAACGGCCAGCCCGATCCGCTGGAACGTCATCAGCTGGTTCATGCTCAGCGGCCGCCGCTGCACCGCCTCCACCACCGCGAAGGCGATGTGCCCGCCGTCAAGGATCGGGATCGGCAGGAGGTTGAACGCCATGATGGCGATGCTGATGAAGGATCCGAACCACACGAGCGAGCTCACGCCGCGGCGGACCACCTGGCCTGCGAGCTGCGCGATCATGATGGGGCCACCCACCTGCTGGCCGTAAACCTTGGGCCGGCTCACGATCTTGCCGAAACCTGCATAGGTGTCGCGCACCATGCGGCGCGTGGCGGTCCAGCCCGACTGGGTGGCCTCGGGGAGGCCCACACCGTCCACGCGGAAGATCTGCGAGGAGAGCGGTTCGATGCCGATGCGTCCACCCCGGGCGCCGTCTTCCTGCTGCATCGGTGTGACCCGGAAATCCAGTTCCCGGTTACCCCGCCGGACATGGAAGTCCAGCGGCTTGCCCGAATTGACGAAGATCACCTCGGTCAGGTCCAGCCATTCGGTGGTGGGCCGGCCGTTAAGCGAGAGCACCCGGTCGCCGTCGCGCACTCCCGCGAGGTAGGCCGGGAGCCCCACCACCACCGAGCCGATGACCGGCGGCAGGTACAGGGTGATCCCGGAGGAAAAGTCCTCCAGGTCCTGGTGGGGAATCGTGACTTCGTGGGTCTGGCCGGCCCTCAGGTATCGCAATTGATGATTGGCCGGCTTGCGGGCCGCGATGCCCTGCATGGCGTCGTCCAGGCCGCCCCACGACTTGATGGCACGGCCGTCCCAGGCGACGAGCTGGTCGCCGGAAGCGAGTCCCAGCCTGGCGGCATAAGACTTCGCGGAAAGGCGGCCCAGCATGGCTGGATAGTCCTGCTGCGAGTACCCGGCCCAATAGACCAGCGTCAGCGCGACGAAGGCCAGCACCAGGTTCATGAGCGGACCGGCGGCGGCGATGATCGCCTTCTTCCACCACACCTGGCTCAGGAACTCGTCGGGGGCCTCGTGGCGATCGGGAGACTCCGGCGATTCGCCGGCCATCTTCACGAATCCGCCCAGCGGGATCCAGGCCAGCTGATACTCGGTGCCCCCCCGGGTGAACGAGAAGATCCTGGGGCCAAAGCCCAGGGAGAACCGCACCACCCGCACGCCGCACCATCGCGCGGCCAGAAAGTGACCCAGCTCGTGAAAGAATATGATCGGGGGCAACACCAGGAGAAAGCCCCGGGCGATGTCCCACAGATTCTGAAAGTCCATGCGGTTTCCTTCCGTCCTTGCCGGGCCCCTGCGGGAAGCAGGGACCGGGGCCCCAACTCAGGCTAAGTTTCAGTCTATCAAGCCTCTTCGGCGGTGGTCAAGGAACCGCATCGCGCCGCCTAATATGTAACCCGAGGGTGGATCGTCGAGTCATCTAACTTGTTACCCTCCCCCGGGAGGGTGAAATGGAGATGACCAGCATGGGCCGGCACGAGTACCTCAAGGCAATCCACGAGCGCTATCGTC